>JAIUOE010000001.1:0-335165 GCA_020161395.1 Bacteroidota bacterium | reverse complement strand
TGATTTTCGTCGAACTTTGGAAACGCATGCCAAAGTTGAATCGAAATCTCCTGGGACAGATCAGCCTTGTCATCGGGTGATTGTCCATAGAGATTGGAAATCTTCCGGATGATGCCGTAATTTTGTTCGAGTAACTTTTCAAAAGCTGATTCGTTCTTAATCATTTGTTATTTTCTTTGCTGCTGTTGCACTGTAGCCAAAGGAATTGAAGTGCAAACAGGTGCACGGATTTATATTCATTGAATTCATTTCCAAAATTTAGATATTTACTGTTACATTATTCGCATGAGTTGAATAAAAATCACACTTTGGGTTTTTGGAACCTTTTCACCCCGCAATCAGATTTAAACCAATATGAATAAACTCCACCCGAAACTCGCATTAAGCCTGATTCTGACAATCGTTCCTGCAATTGTTTTCAGCGGATGTGTATCCCTGAATGATTTCGACCGAACGACAATGACGATGAAGATTGACACCCTTAAAACGGTAAAGCCGGGCTGGAAGGGTACACCCGTGGATGAAAGCGGCAGATTTCAGAATCATGAGTTTCCGGCTGATCAGGATTTCAACAGATTTTTCCTCTGGCAGGCATGGGGAAATCCCGAAGCTGAAGCAAAGAAAAAAGATACATTCAGGATGAAAACGGTGGATGCCACACAGTTCCTGAAAAACAGGGAAGAGGGGGTGGTTCTGGTCGGGCATGCATCATTTTTGATAAGGATTGGCGGTAAAACAATTTTGACAGATCCTGTACTTACAGCACCGACTGCTTTTCACATCAGATACAGCCCCCTCCCGTTTAAAACAGAAGATCTGCGCGGGATTGATTACATCTTCCTTTCGCACGACCATCGTGACCACATGGATGAGGAGAGCCTGAAACTGATCTACAAACAAAATCCGGATGTGACCATACTTACCGGACTTCGTACAACTCCCCTGTTGCTTGAATGGCTTCCCGGAGTGAGGGTGATGGAAGCGGGCTGGTATCAGGAATATTCACTCGGTTTGAAGGAGTTGTCGGTAATTTTTCTCCCTTCGAGGCACTGGAGCCAAAGGGGACCATTCGACAGAAACCTCCGGCTTTGGGGTGCATATCTGATAAAATCGGGAGAGACAAAGATTTACTTCGGCGGCGATTCAGGATACGGAAGTCATTTTAAGGAGGTCGGCGAGCTCTTCGGCGAGGTGGATATCGCGATGATAGGAATCGGGGCATACAAACCGAGATGGTTTATGCATCCAAATCACACTTCACCACTTCAGGCACTGAGGGGTGCAAGGGAGATGAAAACCAAAAATTTAATCCCGATGCACTACGGAACCTTCGCAATGGGGGATGAACCGATTGGTGATCCTCAACGGACGATAATCAGAGAATACAACAAAAGGAAGTACAAATTCAGGCTATTAATCCCCAATCCGGGTGAAATAATCAAATTTGAGAAAAAATAATTGAAAAAAAAGAAGAAAAATGAAATTTTTCGCTTGCATATTAAATTAATTGCTTACATTGACCCATTGAAATCAATTTTTTAAGCAGAAGCAGTAGTAGTCCCCCGAATTGTTGACATTTATTTTAGTTTATTCCATAAAGTTATTCCACGCCTAAGAAGTATTCCAACCGAATTAGAAGAATTAATCCAATCGAATTAGCATGAATATACCCGATCAAATTACAAAAGAGCTTGGCTTACGCAGAGATCAGGTAAATACCGTTCTGGCACTTCTGGCAGAGGGAGCTACAATTCCCTTTATTGCCCGGTACAGAAAAGAGCGGACAGGCGGACTCGATGAGGATCAGCTCAGAACCATTGAAGACAGGCTTTCATACCTCAATATGCTTGAGGAGAGAAAAGCTGTTATTCTGAACAGTATTGAGGAACAGGGGAAGCTGACGGATGAACTTCGAATTAAGATTGAGGGCTCGCTTAAACTTCAGGAACTTGAAGATTTATATCTTCCCTACAAACCAAAGAGAAAAACCCGCGGAACTGTAGCCAAGGCAAAGGGTCTTGAGCCGCTGGCACTTCACCTTCTCTCGAACCCCGATGAAATTCAATCACTTGAAGAGCTCGCAACCCCGTTTATCAACGAGGAGCTGGGTGTTCTTACTGTAGAAGAGGCTATAAAAGGCGCAAGCGATATAATAGCCGAGATGATCAGCGAGGATGCGGAAGTAAGAAAAGTTGTCCGTGAACATGTTTCCAACGAGGCACTTGTTAAATCTGAAAAATCTTCAGATGCACCCGAGCAGGATGAGAAAAACCTTAAACTCCGTGCAAAAGGTGAGCAGGATGTTTACAGAACCTACTACGATTTTCAGATAGACATTACAAAATTAAAACCTTATCAGGTTATGGCTTTGGACAGAGGCGAAAGGGAGAAATTCCTTAAAGTCCACTTCACCGTGGAACCTGCTGCAGCCAACTTAAAGATTAAAGAGAGTTTCTTCAAATTCAAAACCTCAAATTTTGAAGAGTTTTTTGATAAAACAGT
This sequence comes from Bacteroidota bacterium, assembly GCA_020161395.1. Classification (NCBI taxonomy): domain Bacteria; kingdom Pseudomonadati; phylum Bacteroidota; species Bacteroidota bacterium. The sequence continues at coordinate 332,663 of JAIUOE010000001.1, read as the reverse complement.
TGAAGATTCATTCAAGAGACTGATTTTCCCTTCGATCGACCGGGAAGTCCGCAACGAACTGGTTTACCAGGCAGGCTTGCACGCAATCGAAGTATTTGCCGAAAACCTCCACAACATTCTCCTTCAACCACCACTTGCCGGCAAGATAATAATGGGACTTGATCCCGGTTTTGCCTCAGGCACCAAAGTGGCGATAATTGATGAAACAGGGAAGTATATCGACGGGGCTACAATCTACCCGCATCCACCGCAGAACAGAACCGCAGAAGCTGAAAAGATAATCACCGCTTTGATCAAAAAATTCGAAGTTGATGTAATCGCCATCGGCAACGGTACTGCAAGTCTCGAAACTGAAATATTTGTTTCGGAACTGATCAACAAAAACTCGCTCGATTGCAAATATATCGTTGTGAACGAGGCGGGTGCATCGGTTTATTCCGCGTCAGAGGTGGCAAAAAGAGAATTTCCGGATCTCGAAGCATCACAGAGAGGCAACATTTCGATAGCAAGAAGATTGCTTGACCCGCTTGCCGAACTCGTGAAAATAGATCCCAAATCGATAGGTGTTGGTCTGTATCAGCACGATGTCGATCAAAAACTCCTCGCAAAGAAGCTTGACGATGTTGTCGTCAGTTGCGTTAACTATGTGGGAGTCGATCTCAATACCGCATCCACTTCACTTCTTACTTATGTATCGGGACTCAATAAAAGACTCGCCGAGGGGATAGTGAAACACAGAGAAAGCAAAGGCAAATTCAAAAGAAGAAGCGAACTGCTCGGTGTGCGTGGTGTTGGAGACAAAGTTTATGAACAATGTGCCGGGTTTCTAAAGATTCCCGATGGTGAAGAACCGCTTGACAATACATCGATCCACCCTGAATCTTACGATGCAGCTAAAAAACTGCTTCAGATGGTGAATATAAAGCCTGAAGAGATTAAGGAGACGGGTGGAGTAATAGATTTTTATTTAAACAAGATTGGCTTGAAGAAAATTTCGCAGGAAATAAATGTCGGTGAAATTACTCTTCAGGATATAATCGAAAACATCAAAAAACCGGGGCGTGATCCGAGAGAAGAATTACCCCCACCAATACTAAGGAGCAACATTATGAAAATGGAAGAACTCAGACCAGGAATGAAAGTCAAAGGAACCGTAAGAAATGTAGTTGATTTCGGTGCTTTTGTTGACATCGGCGTAAAGCAGGATGGTCTTCTTCATATTTCGAAAATGAAAAAAGGATTTGTTAAAAATCCAAGTGAAGTTGTCAATGCAGGTGATGTACTTGATGTAACAATCACTGAAGTTGATCTTGACAGGAAAAGAATTTCACTTAGTTTAGTCGACTAATTAAAATTCCCCAAAAGAAATTTTAACACGAAGAAAAGAAGCGAAGAAGATTCAAGCCTGATGGTATGAGCCTCATACCGGTGCCCCGGCACAAATCGTTGGCTTAACCGGTCTTTTCCTGCTTCTTTCCTTCTTAACTTCGTGTTTAAGATGGAGTTTACTTTTTACCCATTAAATGGGTATTGATAAACTTCATGGTTAATTCTTCTGCTTCCGCAGCCATGGCACTGTTGTGCTCGGGATTGCTCGGATTGGCAAATGCATGAACTGCATCAAACCATTTAATTTCATATTTGCGTTTGAATGTTCTGTAAACCTTGTCGAATCCGTTGATCACATCCCTGTTGATCCATGTATCTTTCTCCGCAAAGATACCAAGAAGCGGTGCGGTCAGATTTTTTAATTTCTTTGCGTCCATCTCCGGCATACCGTAATACATTACGCAGGCTTTAGCCTGTTTCCCAAAAATTATGGCTGCCTGCATCGACATTGCGCCACCGAAACACCATCCCAGGGTTGCCACTTCAGCGGCACCACCCACATGTTTCTTTGCGGCTTCTATTATTTTCATCGACCTTTCAGTTTTTACTTCTTTTATCAGCATTGCAGCCGTATCGGGGCTGGCTGTAACCTGTCCGTCATACAAATCGAGAGCGAGTACATTCAAATTCGGGAAGGCATCGGCATATTTTTCCGCTTCATTTTTAATATAGTCATTCAATCCCCACCATTCGTGAAAAACGATCAGCCATTTATTCGATTTTGAATTTGCTCTCACGAAATAAGCCTGTGCTTTTGATCTGTCTGCAAGAGTAAGTTCGATCATTGCACCGCGACCGTTAACAGGAGCTACCGGTTTTGGAGCGAGGTGGGCAGCTACGAAATTTGGATCGTCTGCATTGCTTGCAAACATTGCCACAGCATCGCCTGTTTTAGTTGAAGTGGTGGCTTTATCCTGTTTCCCTGACGGGCTGCAACAGCTTTCCTGAGCATAGGCACCCGTGGTCAGGATGGCGAATGTCAGAATGACAAAAAGTTTTCTCATGTTGATATGTTCCTTGGAAGTGATTTAAAATCTTTTACCCTGCATAGAGATAAACTTTGCAATTGTTAAAAAAGTTCGAGAAGGGTATATTGACTGGTCATTTTATTAAAAACCCGGAGGATTCGGCGGCGTAACTTTTTTACCATTTTGCAATTTCACAAAGAATGCCGTGAGCTGTCTGAAGTATATATTATTGGTTTTAGTCCTCGTTACAGTGCCGATTTTCACACAAGTCACATTGTCCGGGAAAGTTGTAACCCCCACCGGTGAGCCGTTGCCCGGCTGTGCCGTGTTCATTCAAAAGACACCCCTTGGTGTAATCACATCAACAGACGGTAAATTCAGTTTCGATCTTCTTCCCGGCACCTATACTCTTCGAGCAAGACACATCGCATATACCGACACATCCATACAGGTGGAAATTTCTTCGAAAAGGAATGATTCCATACTTGTTGTTCTTTCGCATACCTCATATCAGGAGGAGGAATTTGTAGTAGTTGGTGAAAGAAAGGGGATGGAGAAGGAGACCCTGGAAGCCGAGACAATAGCAAACATTCCCACTTTGAACGGGGAAGTGCTGCAGACTGTAAGGATTCTTCCGGGTGTGAAGATGAACAACGAAATGACCTCAGGTTACAATGTCAGAGGGGGAAGTTTTGATGAGAATCTCATCTACCTGAACGGTTTTGAAATTTACAGACCCTTTCTTTTGAGGCAGGGAATCGAGGAAAACCAGTCGCTTGTAAATCAGGATCTGGTGAAAGACCTCTCCTTTTTCGGGGGTGCATTCCCGGCGGTTTTTGGCGATAAAATGGCTTCTGCGCTTCAGATTAATTACGGAAGGGGTGCGGGACCCTCTTTCAGCGGCATACTCAGGGCTGGACTCCTCTCAGCCGGACTTGCACTTCACCATGTTTCGGAGGGGCTCTCGGCATCTCTTGCGGGGCGGTGGAGCTATCCCAAAATTTTCTCGAGCAAACAGCACACCTCGGGAGACTACAGACCCGACTTCAAAGACCTTCAACTGATGGTGAACTGGGTTCCCGACAGGAACATCTCAACCCGTTTTTTCCTCCTTAAAGCAATCAACAATTACGATCTCACTCCCTCCAACTGGACGGGGCACTTCCGGCTGGATGGAGTGATTCAGGGAATTGCTGCAGACTATTCGGGTGCCACGAACTATGGCTACAACACTTCACTTGCGGGGGTAAATTCGAGAATAAGACTTGGTAATGATCTCGTTTTTGGTGCCTCGCTATCCTGGTTCAATATCAAGGAAACGGAAACCAGAAATCTGACTTCGGATATCTACCTTATTCCCGATGCGTACGACCCCGACACTAGAGAATACCTCAAATCAGCCATCGAAAAGGGGGAAAACACACTCGATCTGGCTGTTGTCAGTTTCTCACCCGAGCTGATATGGACAAAGGGAGTTCATAAAGTTAAGGCGGGTGCCGAACTCAAATTTGCCAATCTCGACAACTCGGTCTATGAAGAGAGAAAAGAACAGGGGGGCATATCCATTCCTGCAGCACCTGAGATTATCAGATACACGATCGGACAGACTCTGAACAGCTACTCGGTTTATCTGAATGATGAGATGTCTCTGAATGAAAGACTCGATATCAATGCGGGCTTAAGGTTTACCTCCACAGGGTATAACGGCGAAACTTTCTGGTCGCCAAGAGTCAGTATCGAGTACAAATTTACCGAAAAATTCAGTGTGAGTTTAAGGGCGGGGGTTTACAATCAGCCACCCTTCTTTTATGAGCTTCGAGACCTTTCTCCGGAAGAAACACAGGCACTTAAGTCGCAAAAATCGATCCATTACATTGCCGCACTTCACTATGTCTTCAAAAAGGGACTTGAGATGAGGGCGGAATTCTTTTATAAGTCACTTGACGACCTCATTCCTGTGGATTTTGACGGAATGAGAATGTCTTACGGGAAATCAAATTCGCTTGAAGGATATGCCCGGGGCTTCGATATTATGCTCAGGGGTGAAATTCAGCAGGGGCTGAACAGTTGGTTCGTTTATGGATACCTCGACAGCGGGGAGAGGCTGAAAGGAAGCGGTGGCGGGTACGAACGGAGGCTTCTCGATCAGACGCACAATCTGCAGATATTTCTTCAGGACAAAATCAAAAAACACCCGAACTGGCAGTCACACCTTCGTTTTTCAGTGGCTACCGGCACACTCTACCACCCAAGAAGGGTTGAAGTTGGAACGGACGGAAAGAATTATCTGGTTGTCGACTACAACAAAAGATGGGAGCTCCCCTTCTACATGAGGGCGGATATGGGGCTTTCCGCAAAATTTCAGCTTGGAGAAGAAAAATTTCTTACCGTGGTTGCAGAAGTGCTAAATGTGTTTAATAACTACAACATAGCGGGTTATTCATGGTATCAGGTGATACCCGGGATTCGTTCTCCGTTACGGGTGCCACAGATTTTCACAGAAAGATTCTTTAACTTAGCACTCGAGTTTTCTTTTTAAATTGAAATCAGATTGCTGACAGAATCAAAAATCATCGAACTTACTTCCCTTTTCCCTGAAGATGCTCACGGGCTTGCCGAGGTGGCTAACAATCCCAAAGTTGCCCTCTACCTTCGTGATTCCTTCCCGCAACCTTATACAGTCGAGCACGCGATAGAATTCATCAAACTTATGAATGCGGGGAATATTCAGTCAGTATTCGCAGTAAGATATTACGGTGAGATAGCCGGAATTGCAGGTGCACACCTTCTAACAGATGTACAAAAGAAGACCGCTGAGATCGGGTTCTGGTTTGGTGAGAAATTCTGGAACAGAGGGATTGCAACTGAAGTTTGCCGGCAGATAACAACATTCGCTTTCACATATTTCGATATTATAAAGATTCAGGCGGAAGTGGCGTCACCCAACACAGCTTCAGCCCGTGTCCTCGAGAAAAACGGATTCAAACTGGAGGGCACCCTCCGTAAATCCTTCCACAAAAACGACCAGGACTGGGATCTCCTCGTCTATGGTCTGCTGAAAGAGGAACTTGAGGAGAGGCAGACATATCTTTAAACTCAGAATTGCTGTTTGTTCACAGTTTAATGTTCGAATGTCATATTTATAGTATTTATCTCATTCGCTGAAAAGCTTACCCCCAACAAAATAATCTCCTTACCTTTTGCGAGATACTTCTCATAGTACTTCTTCTGAAGTATCTGCTCCAAACCCTCCAATGCAGGATGATTGTATTTAAATTCAACGATGTAGATTTTATTCCTGAATTCAATCACTCCGTCGATTCTGCCGATATTAGTGTTTACTTCGGCATCCGTTTCGATTCCCGACAAATATGATATCATGATAAAGAGTGAATGAAAGAATCTCTCCTCCTTAATAAGTAAATTTGAAGGAATTTGTGCAAACAGAGTTTTTAGAATTGATTCGAACTGCTCGATTTTTCCATTTTCCAATGACTGCCTTAACTTCAGAGCAAGCGTTAGAGCCTCATAAGGTTGAGTACTTGCTATATCTCCGATTAAATGACTGTAGAAAGAAGTTTCGACTTCAAAATTCGGGAAATTCAGGAGATACTCTTCAATTTGATACAAATCTCTTTTTTCACTGACTGTCAGGTAACCCGTCTGGAACAAAAGATTGATCGGGTCGATTTTATCAAGAGTACCGGAATCAAAAGTGAGAATATTTGCTTCTGCATTCTTTAAAATAGTTACATCGTATTTCTTCTCTCTCATCAACTTAACAAGATACGATGGAGTACCACTGCTAAACCAGTAATTATCAAATCTTTGGGTAGAGAAAAGACTCAATATGGAAAATGGGTTGTATAGACGGGTCATTGCATCCCAACTGTAGCCATTATACCACCTTTTTATTTCCTGCAGCAGCTCATCCCCGGAGATGCCTTTTTTTTCTGCCAGATTATTGATGAAATCCGAAAAATAAAATTGCAACTCCTCATGAGTATAACCCAGAAGTGATGCGTAGTTTTCATTCATTGATATATCGGTAATCTGATTCATGCCGGAAAAAAGTGAAACTTTGGAAAATTTACTAACACCTGTTAGCAAAGCAAACCTGATATGCGCATCATTTCCCTTCATACGAACAAAAACAGACTTTAGAAACTCCCTTATCCGACCTGCAATTTCAGGATTATCAAGGTGATCCGTAATGGGCTTGTCATATTCATCGATGAGAATGACCGTTTTTTCTCCATACTTCTCAGATAATTCTTTTATTAATCTTCCAAAATAATGAGAAACGATTTGTGATTTAATCTCTATGCCGTAAAAACCGGCTATTTCATTTAATCTGTCAAAAAAAGTTTCACGGAAGGTTTCCTCACTCCCCGTTTCCATATTTGAGAAATCCAGGTGGATGATGGGATGGGATTTCCATTCGGGATAATCGTAAATCTTCAGACCTGCAAACAATTCCCTTTTTCCGGTAAAAAATTCTTCGATAGTGGAAAGCAGAAGTGATTTACCAAATCTTCGCGGACGAGACAGAAAAACATACTTCATGGAATCCACAAGTTCCACTATATATCCGGTTTTATCGACATACACCAAATCATCTTCGATAATCTGAGAAAATGTTTGGATTCCTAAGGGCAGTTTTTTCATATCTGTTTTATAAAATCTGATTCTTAATAAAGAAATTTCTTTTCAGCAAAAAAATTGTGCTCTCCTAAACCTCCGCCTGCAGTTTTTCAGCACGGTCGGCAATTTTTAGCTGCTCAATCAAATTAAACAAATCACCGTTAATAACATCGCTCAGATTATAAAGAGTTAAGCCGATTCTGTGGTCGGTTACGCGGTTTTGCGGGAAATTGTAGGTGCGGATTTTGTCGCTTCTGTCGCCGCTTTTAACCATAAGTTTTCTTTGAGCGGCAATTTCGGAATTTTGTTCGCTGCTTTTAAGGTCATAAAGTCTTGCCATCAAAACCTTGAGGGCTTTCTCACGGTTTTTCAACTGCGATCTTTCATCCTGGCACTGAACAACAATACCTGTCGGGATGTGGGTCATCCGGATTGCGGTCTCCACTTTGTTCACATTCTGACCACCGGCGCCACCACTTCGGAACACATCAATCTTTACATCGTTCATGTTGATATCGACTGCAACATCCTCCACCTCAGGGAGTACTGCCACTGAAGCCGCAGATGTATGAACCCTTCCCTGAGCTTCGGTTTGAGGGACTCTCTGTACACGATGCACTCCGCTCTCCCACTTCAGTTCGCCATACACACCCGTTCCCGAAATAGATACAACAGCTTCTTTTACACCACCGAGACCACCTGCTTCGCTGAAATCGATGTACTCGGTTTTCCAGCCTTTTAGCTCGGCATAACGCATATACATTCTGAGGAGGTCACCTGCGAAAAGTCCGGCTTCGTCACCGCCTGTACCGGCACGAATTTCGAGAATGATACTTTTATCGTCGTTGGGGTCTTTTGGCAGGAGAAGAACTTTTATTTCTTCCTCCAAAAGTTCTTTCTGTTCCTTCAAGCCCTCGAGTTCCATTTGGGCAATCTCGATGAGTTCCTTGTCAGTCGAATTTTCAAGGATGTCTTTCGATTCGGCAAGGTCGGAAATTACGCGGGAATATTTATCGAAAGCTTCCATCATTGGAATAAGGTCGCTTCTCTCCTTGCTGAGAGAGATCAGTTTATCGGTATCAGAGAGGACAGCTTCGTCCGCAAGTTGTTCATTAATGCGGTCGAATTTATCCTTTATTTTTGCAAGCTTTTCAAAAAAGTTCATGGATTCCTTGTAAAATAGAACTGCAAATATAACGATTTTCGAGGAGAGTGCATTTAGAAGTGGTGAAGTGGAGCCGGGAACGACCCGTTGCGTGGAATTTTAATGAATCAGAAATAAAAATTTTCAGAAGTTGTGAGAACTGTAATAATTTTTTTATACAACTTAGTTAATTTGAACTTTTATTGTAGAAAATTTCTTACACCTTCGTCAGTTTCTTAAACATGAACAGTATGATCTAAATTGATAACCACCGAAACACTGAGTCAACTTTTTGACCACTCCCTAAGCGCAGTTTGTGTTACGCAGGAACAGAAATTTGTATATGCCAACGAGGCATTTTACAGTCTCACCGGAATTACAGATAAATCGGAAATAGTCGGAAAACCGTTGGAGGCTTTCTCTGCCAATCCCGCTGAAACCCTTCCAATTGTTAAAAACAAGATGAGAGAAAGCGGGGATCTTATACCTTCCTCATACGAAATAACAGGTAAGAGGATGGACGGTTCTTTGTTTCCGGCAACTGTCTCGGCATCCACAATCTCTTTTGAGGACAGAACAGCTACCCTTGTTATAGTGAAAGATATCACAGCAGAAAAGGCTGCTCAGGCGGTTTTGGATGACCTGTCGCATACTCTGATTGCATTGTATGAAAATACCGCAGAGTCTGTCATTCTAATTGACCGCGACTTCAGGATGAAATATTTTAATAAATCGGTAAAAACGATTATCGAAAGCATCTACCGGAGGAGTCCTCAAAAAGGAGAATCGATCCTCGACTATTCTACAATCGATTCCATCGAAGAGTTTAAAAGAAATGTGAACGATGCCTTTAATGGAATCCCGCTAAGCAAGGAAGTGGAAATAAAATATATTAATGGAACAAGCATGTGGTGGAGGGTTGCTTACAGACCGATTATATTGGATTCCGGTGAAATAAGATATGTTGCATTCACAGCAGCCAACATTACGGAAGTGGTTGAGGCAAGAGAAAATCTCAGACTTCAGAACGACAGGCTTAATTCACTCCATGAATTGATGAATATTCAGGATCTTACTGAAAGAGAAATTGTTCAATTTGCCATGGAGGAAGTGGTAAGGCTGACTAAAAGTGAGGTGGGTTATATTCACTTTGCTGAAACACAAACTGAAGGAGAAATTGCATTAAATCTTTTCACCTGGTCCGGTAGTGTTGAGGGGAAGTGTTTGATTCCCGATGTGACCAAATACCCGATGAAAGATGCAGGTGTCTGGGCGGATTGCATCAGAACAGGCAAACCGGCAATTCACAACCATTATCAAACCATGGAGGGTAAACATGGTTATCCCGAGGGACATTTCCCGGTTGAAAGGCACCTTAGTGTTCCTGTCTTTGAGGATGGAGCCCCAAAACTTATTGTAGGTGTAGGTAATAAAAGAACTGAATACACTATTGAGGATACAAGAGACCTTCAGATTTATTCCACTGAATTGTGGAAAGTTATTACAAAGAAAAGACTCATCGATGAATTGAAAAAAGCACGGGAACTTGCTGAGAAAGCTGCACAGTTAAAATCAGATTTCCTCTTACAAATGTCCCATGAAATAAGATCTCCGATGAATGTAATTCTTGGTTCCATGGATATAATCCGTGACGAGATTGAGGAAATCGGCGGCTTGAATTTGGATACAACATTCACAGCCATTGAAAATTCGGGGCAACGAATCGTGAGAACCCTGAATCTGATTCTCAACATGGCTGAGTTGCAGACAGGGAATTTTATGCCACACATAACACAAGTCGACCTGAAACAGGTTCTTAAAAAACTTGCCGGTGAGTATCTTATGAAATGCAAGTTTAAAGGACTGGATTTTGCAATCAGTCTCGGTGAAGGTGACCACCATGTCATTGGTGATGAATACAGCCTGACACAGATATTCGGCAATCTGATGGACAATGCGATTAAATACACAAACAAAGGAACCGTCAAGGTTTCTTCTTCGCTTGCCCCGGATGGCAGGCTGGTTGTTGAAGTGGCGGATTCGGGAATTGGCATCTCCAATGAATTTCGTGAAACAGTGTTTTCACCTTTCAGGCAGGAAGATCAGGGTTACGGAAGAAATTTCGAAGGGAACGGACTTGGCCTCGCACTCGTAAAGAAATACTGTGATATCAATTCGGCGGAAGTAACCTTCGAGAGTGAGAAGAATCAAGGGACAAAATTTATTGTCAAATTAGCTGCAGCATCTTCCGTTTAATTCATTCGAATTGTGAAAATCGCATTCATTTCGGTTTTTTTCATCTTATCTTTGGCTTCATCAGCCTTATTCGGTAGTGATGATCCAACTGTCCGAGATACTTTCAATATTTTTGGTGTTTCGACCACAGCTCTCCGGCTCCAGGAATGGCAAATAGCTGAAGATAAAGACCCCTCCACTCCGGTCACCCGCCTTCCTGCTCTGGTTTGGCAATCTGTAAAAGAATTAAAAGAGACAGAGAGATACTCGACAGGTAACTGGCTCTTGAAAACCAACCTTTACATACCAGATACGCTCCGCGAACAGGATGTCATTGGGATATTTTCTTTCAATATTATAACGGCATACGAGATTTACTGGGACGGTGACCTTTTGGCACAAAATGGGACAAGGGGAAAGAGCAGGCAGGAGGAAACAGCAGGCAGGGCAAATTTTAATGTCATCGTGCCAAACAGGTTTGTCACACCGGGAAGTCATACTGTTCTTCTTCGCATATCGAATTATGATACCGTCTCGCCGTGGAGATTTTTGTACGGGGATGTGGTGGTCGGCAAGTATAAGGCGGTACTGGATTCACTTTTTACTTCCGGCAGAACAGCATCTTTCATGACCGGAATACTTCTGATAGCATTTCTCTTTAATCTGTTCCTTTTCATCACCCGGCATCGCAGAACAGAGCACCTCCTTTTTAGTTTGTTCTGTCTGACCGTAATTTTTGATTATCTCGTATCTCAGGCAGCGTTTTTATTTGATCTGTCTGTTTCGTTTATCCATTTTGAGTACTGGTTTTATCAGGTAAATACTCTCCTGTTCACAACCCTCTTTCCCGCATTTTTGATTTATTCATTTTCACTTCCCAAACGGACAATCATAGCCACAGTTTCTGCGATTCTGCTGGTATATGTTTTTATTGCGGAGATGAGGAATATGTTCACTGTGCTTTCATTTACGGTACTTGCAATTGCGAGCATCATATCGGGCAGGGCACTAATACTGAAGAGGGAGGGAAGCGTCGTAATCGCCGCAGGTATTTTACTCTCGTGGGGAGCCTATTTCCTTGGCTTTGCTTTTGCCGGACTGGCATCAGTCATGGTGATTTGCAGCAGTTTTTCAATTGCACGGCAATTTGCAATAAAAGAAAAGGAAGAGAAGGAAGCCAAACTAAAATCAACACTTCTCGAACTCGAACTCCTCAAAAAGAACATCAACCCTCATTTTGTGTTGAATACGCTTACATCAATAATTGTCTGGCTAAGACGGGATTCCGCTTCTGCAGTTAAATTGATTGAAGCACTTGCCGAGGAGTTCAGGATTATCAATCAGGTCTCAGCATTAAAACAAATTCCGGTGACGCAGGAGATCGATTTATGCAAAGCACATCTGAAAATAATGGGCTACCGGAGGGGCGCAGAATATAAATTCGAGACTGTTAATATCGACGGGACTGAAACCGTGCCACCAATGATTTTCCATACACTTGTCGAAAACGGCTTGACACATGGTTTCGAGAAAAAAATCAACGGCACTTTTATTCTGCAAAAAACAAAACAGACTGACTCGACCGAATTCATCCTTTCAAATGATGGCGAATTTAATACGGAGGATACAAAGGGTTCCACCGGATTCGGGATGCGCTATGTAAAAAGCCGGCTTGAGGAAAGTTATCCCGGCAAGTGGAGTATTTCATCTGAACAAACAGATGGAGGCTGGGAAACAAAAATTGTAATCAGAGGCTATTGATGAAAATTCTTATAGTTGAGGATGAACGACCCACCGCTGAGGACATACAACTGCTTGTCAACAGTATGTTAAAAAAGGAAATCACATCCATCCACATAGAAACCAGCCTCGACAGTGCACTGTTTTATCTGAAAGAGAAGCCGGTTGACCTTTTGCTTCTTGATTTAAACCTAAACTCAAGAGATGGATTTCAATTGCTTCAACAGGTTGTAAGCAAGTCATTTCATACCATAGTGATATCTGCAAATGTGAACAGGGCAATTGAAGCTTTCGAGTATGGCGTACTCGATTTCATTCCAAAACCTTACAATGAAGAAAGACTGCGAATGGCATTTGACAGATTAAAATCGTCTCATGCCGCAGATGGTCATGCCGTAAAATTCCTCTCGGTAAAAACCGCCACCGGGATCAGAGTCATTCCTGTTGAGGAAATCAGCTACTTCAAATCTGCAAACATTTACACAGAGATTCATTTGAATGATGGACATAGTGTAATTCACGACAAGTCAATTAAGCAACTTGTACCTCTCTTACCCGCCACCTGGTTTCGAATTCACAAATCATTTCTGGTCGATTTAAGCAAAATAAGTGCACTGCAAACATCCGGTGGAGGTAAAAACAATGTGCTCCTGCAAACCGGGGAAAATCTGCCCGTCAGTCGAAAAGTTGTTAAACAATTGAAAATCTCGCTTGGATTTGGAGTTTAATTCCCGGGTACCAAAGTCTGAACCTGACTGGTTGAATAACTGCTTATCATAACTTTCGTATTGATGCATTTCAGGCGGTCTGGTGCGCTTCACTAAACCCTGATGCACTTCACAAGAATAGAGAGCCGTACTCATATGTGGCAGGTTATTTTTCGTTGTGCTGATTTACAGAATTGGCAAACTGAAAAACAACAATCGACGGAGGACAGTATATGCGGACACTTAAAAAAATCGTGGTCCTGGCATTTTCATTTTTACCTGTTTATACCATTTATTCACAGTCGATTCCCAATGACAGCCTGTACCTTGGGAACACTCAACCCGGAAATATTGCAAAGGTTTTCAATTTGCAGGTTACTGCCGGATACAGAGCCTGTGAAAGAATAGCAATCAGCAGGGACGGCAAGGAAATCTATTACGGTGAAATAAACACATATCCACCAACGGCTCTTAGATTGAAGTGTTATAAATATGAGAACAACAGATGGAATGGACCTTCTGTGGTCTTTGAAGGATTTATGGCTCCCCGGTTTGCTGATAATGACAGTACACTTTTTTTACAGGACAATCATATTTATACATATGTCTCTCACCGGGAAAATTCAGGATGGAGTACTCCGGTCAGAATGATCTCATCAAATCTACGCACTCACTATTTGCAGAAGACCGGTCTGAATAATTTCTATGCCTCTTCGTATAACGAGAATTCCGGTGGTGTGGGCGACATCTGCAAGGTCGAAAACATTTCCGGTAACCCGGTTCTGGTGGATTTGGGTATTCCGTTGAACAGCAGTTTGCAGGAGAATGACTTCTGGATTGCCAATGATGAGTCGTATCTGATTTTCTCCAGAGCCCAGACAGGGAGTGCAAGCGATATGTATATCAGCTTCAAAAAGGAAAACGGCAAATGGACCAATCCCAAATCCCTGGGGGCAACTGTCAACAAACCCGGAGCATACTGGGAATACGGGCAATTCATCTCAAATGACGGGAAGTATCTCTTTTTCACTTCAGGGGGTACAAGCTGGGGTTCGTACTACACTTACTGGGTAAGGATCGACAATCTGATTGACAGTCTGAGGAATACAAACTTCGCACCATACCTGAACAACCCGATTCCTGCTCAATCCGGAGTCCCGGGAGAGAGTTACTCCTTCACAATTCCGGATTCAATATTTGTGGACGATGACGGAAACGGCAGTCTTACCTTTTCAGCCACTCTCTCTAATGGCAGTCCACTCCCTTCCTGGCTGTCTTTCAATCCTCTCACACGGACTTTTTCAGGCACGCCGCCCGATGCAGTCAACCTGTCGATTAAAGTAACTGCTACAGACAATTCAAATGCATCGGTTTCCACTCTTTTCGGTCTAAATGTCGTTTTGACGGGTCTTGAGGAAAAGGAGAAAACAGCCCCCGGGACATTTGATGTTTATCAAAACTATCCAAATCCGTTTAATCCTTCAACAACAATAAAGTTTTCGATCCCTGTTGCCGGCAGATACAAACTCAGTCTACTAAGTACCCTCGGAGAAAATGTAAAAGTTATTTCAGACAGATATTATGACCCCGGTTTTCACGAGGAAGTGCTCAATTCCAAAGGACTTTCAAGCGGAGTTTATATATATGTGCTCAACGGAGATGATGTGAAAATTGCCCGCAAATTAACGATTCTGCAGTGATGAGGTAAAAAATGAAAGTTCTGGTTTTAGGTGCATCCGGAGCGACAGGCAGACTTGTCTTAAAGCGACTGCTGGACAAAAGAATTGAAACAAAAATAATGGTAAGAGACCCTTCAAAAATTCCTGACAATTATCGCAACAGCAGTTTTCTCGAATGTATAACAGGCAATATAACCGGGCTTGAAACTGACGGGTACATTTCCCTCTTCACCGGCTGTGATGCCGTCATTTCCTGTCTGGGGCACAATATCACTCTGAAAGGGGTGTTCGGAGAACCTAAAATGCTTGTGACAGACACCCTGAAAAAGATCAGTGAAGCCATAATGACTAATGGACAGGAGAAGACAAAGCTGATTCTGATGAACACCACCGCAAACAGAAACAGTGGTATTGGTGAAAAATATGGCATGCCTGACAGGGTTGTGCTTTCCCTGCTTTACAGGTTCCTCCCTCCCCAAAGAGACAATGTGGAAGCTGCGTCATTTCTGGTTAATGAAATCGGGTCAGAGAATCCCAAATTTGAGTGGACAGTGGTCAGACCCGACACTTTGGTGGATGATGAGAATGAGAGCGGGTTCGAAATCCACAGGTCACCAGTTCAGAGCCCTGTTTTCAGAGCCGGGAAGACCAGCCGGATAAATGTGAGTTCGTTTATGGTCAGTCTGCTTTTCGACGAAAAACTGTGGGAGAGATGGAAGTTTCAGATGCCCGTCATTTATAATAAAAATTAAAAAAGGATGACAAACCAGTAATCCGGGTTTCAGGAAGCTGCTTTATTTCCGGGACAACCATCGTGTCATCCTTTAAAGTAGGGGCAATGCCGGCATCCACTGTTGCAGCAGGTGCCCCTCTTTAAATGATAAAAAGCAGTGAACACCGAGTAACCTGTTGCAGGATCACGATAAACAGGTTCTCCCTTTCTGCACGCCTCTTCATGTATCTCCAGTATCCTTTGATAATCGTATCTTTCGGGATCGAGTCTTGAAGGGTGAGGTACGGGAATTTCAGAGCCGTTATTTATGCTCAATCAAACCTCTTCATAAAAGCTCTGATAAGCTCATTTGACGCTGCCGGATTTTCAAAAGGAGTACCGTGTCCGGCATTTTTAACGATGTGAAATTCACCATTTTTCACATTTTTCATCATCCCTTCCATCTCTGCGGGAGGAGTAAGTGTGTCTGATTCACCACACACTGCCAGTACAGGCAAGTCTGTGGATTCAAGGAATGAAGTTGTGTTGGTTCTTCCCATCATCGCAAGAAGGGCACCAATGGCTCCTTCAGGTTTTACTGCAGCCCCCCTGTCGATAAATCCTTTGTATTCGTCCGGCTCGTTTTCCTTAAAGGATTTCGAAAAGATCGATTCCATAAGGGCTGTCGCATAGACTCTGATGCCGCCCTGCTTTAGAATCCGGATTCCGGCGGCTCTTTTTAGCTTTGCTTCATCGCTGTCGGCAGTGGCACGGGTATCAAAGAGAATCAGTCCTGCTACATTTCCGGGATCTCTTTCGGCTGCTCTGAGAGCGATGTACCCTCCCATAGAGAGACCTGCGAGTACGGGTTTTTTGATCCCGAGTTCCTTTATCAGATCGAGGAGGTCATCAACATAGTTTTCGAGGGTTATCATTCCGTCACAGTCGGTGGAACGACCGAAGCCCCTGAGGTCAAGGTTAATGATTGTATAACCATTTTGGAACTCCGCGACCTGCCTGTCCCAAAGAGAGGAATCGAAAATGAATCCATGAATGAAAACGACAGTCTGCCTGCCGTTGCCTGTTTTGGTATATGCGATTCCCGAAGCTGATAACCGGTACATAAAATTTCTCACTTTTTTTTGAAATGTCGCTTCAAAATTAACGATAGTTACTTATTTTAGATAACATTAAAATAGATATTGTTTGTTCACTCAGGCTGAATATTTTTGTTCAGACGACAATTCCGGAATAAATTACTGATGAAAGACAGGATAAATTTTTCGAAAGTATTATCGGGAGCCACATTCGGCATCGATGCTTTTATTGTTGAAATTGAGACACATCTTGAAAAGGCGATGCTGGCATTCACTATTGTTGGCTTGCCCGACAATGCCGTGAAGGAGAGCAGAGAGAGGGTAACCGCTGCGATCAAAAACAGCGGAATTAAATTCCCCGGCAAAAAAATAACCATAAACATGGCTCCCGCCGATATCAAAAAAGAAGGGAGTTCATTCGATCTGCCCATAGGCATCGGTATTCTCGCCGCTGATGGACTGGTACCTGAACAACAGCTTCAAAACACCATTTTCCTCGGAGAATTGTCGCTTGACGGCACCCTTAGAGCAGTCAAGGGGGCATTACCTCTTGCGGTTTGTGCCCGCCAAAAGGGAATTACACGAATCATCCTGCCGGAAGACTCTGCTAAGGAAGCCTCAATTGTGGAGGGGGTGGAGGTTTACGGCTTCAGGAATTTTATCGACATCTTCAGGTTTCTGACAGGTTCTCTTTCGCAGACACCCGTTGTGACCGACACTTCCGAACTTTTTGGATTTCTCAACAAATACAATCTTGATTTTGCGGATGTAAAAGGACAGGAAAATGTAAAGCGGGCACTCGAAGTAGCAGCTGCAGGAGGACACAATATCCTGATGATCGGACCTCCCGGAAGCGGGAAAACGATGCTTGCCAAGCGGCTTCCCTCAATTCTTCCCCCTCTGTCATTCGATGAAGCGCTTGAGACCACCAAAATTTACTCCATCGCCGGGATACTCCCAAAAGGAACCGCTCTGATTACCGAAAGACCCTTCCGTAATCCGCATCATACTGTGTCAGATGCTGCGATGGTCGGAGGCGGATCTGTGCCCAGACCGGGCGAAGTCTCTTTTTCTCACTTTGGCGTTTTGTTTCTCGATGAATTTCCCGAGTTTCGTAAAAATGTAATCGAAGTGCTGCGACAACCGCTTGAAGACTCCGTCGTTACCGTTAGCAGATCAAAGATGACCCTTTCGTTTCCTGCGAACTTTATGCTTGCTGCAGCCATGAACCCCTGTCCATGTGGATATTATACCGACCCTTCCCGTGACTGCCATTGCAACGGAAACCAGATTCAAAAGTACATGAGCAAAATTTCGGGACCCCTTCTCGACAGAATCGACATCCACATTGAGGTACCTGCTGTAAAATACAAAGACCTGACTTCAGTACACAAGGGAGAAAGTTCCGATGCGATAAGGGACAGGGTTATTGGGGCAAGAGCCATTCAGCAGGAGAGATTCAAGGATTACAAACACATTTTCAATAATGCCGATATGGGAAGCCGGGAAGTGAGGCATTTCTGCCACCTTGACGAAGCAGGAGCCGGTCTGCTGAAAACCGCAATGACGCGTCTTGGGCTATCGGCGCGGGCTTATGACAGAATCCTGAAAGTGAGTCGTACCATCGCAGACCTCGAAGCGGAACCACATATTACCGCATCGCATGTTTCGGAAGCGATTCAATACAGAACATTGGACAGAGAATTGTGGAACGAATAGAGCTATGAAGTAGTAGCTATGATCTATGAGCTGAAAGCTCATAGCTAATACCTCATAGCTAATACCTCATAGCTAATACCTCATAGCTAATACCTCATAGTTAATACCTCATAGTTAATAGCTAATCTCCCTGATTTCGACTTCAAATTTTTCGGGTTGGTTTTTCCCTGAATCAATTCTGGTTTTTGTCAGGATCAGGATTCCGTTCATGTTGTAGAGGAGTTCGGATGTGGAGGTTTGTCCCGGAGATGATTCTGTAGTCTTCACGGGTCTTCCGGAGTTGTTGAGCGTATATTTTGTGATTGAGGTTCCCGCTTTTGTAAAAACCTTTTTCTCAATCAGGTTGCCGGCAGCGTCATATCTGAATTCTGTACTTTCCTGTCGATTCCACTTCTTTGTTTTTCTTCCCGAATTATCAAACTCAATGTATGCCGTATCAGTTACAGAACTGTCTGCCAGATTGAGAGTCAGGATTTTCACCTTCCTTTTATCTTCACTGTAATCATAAAGGTAAGTAGCTGTTGGAAGACCATCCGCAGAGGGATGAGTGAATACCAGCACTTCTGACGGCGATTTGCCTGACTGATTGATAAACTGAAGGGTCCGGGTTGGGACAAATCCTTTGGTGCCTTTTTTGTGTGTGGTGATTCTTCTGAAATTCCCTTTTGCATAGTAGAAAAAAGAATCCACTCTCTCGCCTGTGGAATCGATGGTAACAGCAGATACCAGCCTGCCATCCGGTGAACAGGTGAAAATCTTCCTGTCCACCGGTTTGCCGTCGGGAATAAAATTTTTCCCTGTTGAATATCGGGTAATCTTTTCTGTAACTATTTTATTTGAAGCATAATAATCCCACTCCTTCTGTGAGTATTTCATATCATAAGGAATGAAATCCTGACCCGTGAGAGAGGGAATAAAAAATGCTGCGAAAACTAAAGCCCGGAGGATTTTTTTCAATAGAAAGTGTAGGTGTATGTATTCCACTCGTATATCTTGCTTTTGTCTGTCTTTGAGGTAAATGTCGAATATGCATTTACAGTAAGGCCTATGGCATCGTTCTGAGCTGACCAGTAGAACGAATCAGTACTGCCATCGACACCAATGGATAAAAGATTTCCATCCATGTCATAGTCATATGAGGTTACATATCTGGAACCATTTATATCCATGATTTCCTGAAACAGGTTGCCTTTATTGTCATAGAAATAATTGGTCACCTGGTTATCAGAAGATTTGGTAAGTACATCACCGCGAACATTCATTTCGTAAAGTGTGTTGGGGACCCCTGACTGTTTATCAGTCACCGAATCGAGAATGGTGAGGAGTGTTCCGTTTGCATCATATGTAAAGATGTATTTATTGGGAACTGTTGAATTAGCATTGTTGTCTGAACCGCTCGAAACATATTTGGTGATATATTCAATTCTGCCGTTAGTAATTGTAGCCCACCAGGTTGTTGTTGTAACAAACGGATTCCCTGAAGAGCCATATTCGGTCTGGATGGAGACGATACTTTCGAGTGTGCCTCCATCTGTGTAAGCGAAAGAGGTCTCAACTCTGATGTCTTGCGAAATGTTGTAGTAATCAGCCAAAACGAGCATACCATTCCGGTCGTAGTCGTAACTGTAAACATATTTGGCTTTGTCAGAGAGGGGTTTGAAATAAGCATCTGTTTCATAAGTCGTAATATCGACTCTTTTAACTTTGTTATCGCGCATTTTATCAATAACATAAGTCTGAAATTGGTCGGAATTAGGAATAAAATCCTGAGAAAAAACGGAAACCGTTGCGATTAAAAATAATACGATGAGCCTCATTGGACACTCCTTTGGTTAAAAATTATTAAAAGACGGGGAAATTAAAAAGGCTGCTTCCCCGAAAAATTATATGGGGATTGAAAAAAATTAAAGTAATACCCAAATATGATTAAAATAAATCAAATTTTAGCAAAAGAAATTTGGAAATGCTGCGAAATATTATTTATTATACAAAGGATTAATTAAAAAAGTTTCAGTAACTCTTCAAGGTCCGTTTTACCCCGGTCTTTTAGACTTTTTAATCTTTCCTCTATCTCAGAAGTCTTGATATCCTTTTTATCACCGTTCGAGCAGTAAAGAGCAAGAGTTATCCCGCAAAGCAAAACATTACTCAAACCTGCATCAAAATTTTCCTTCGGATGAACGGAGTTGTTTCGGTAAAAATTAACTTTGTACCCGTATTTGGAGTGAAGTGCTGATGTGTAGCCGATTATTGTTTTGAGTGCGTTAATACCCTTGCCAAGGTCCCATTCACCTTGTCTTTTAATCAATTTCGCAACCATCTTCCTGTTTGCTTCTGCGCTTTTTTCTATCTCGTCATCTGATTTAATCCCTTTGCAGAATGATTCCAGACATCTGTGATAGAGTTGGATAATCAATTTGTAAAATACCTTTTCCGCATCAAAATCGGGCATTTTTTTCATAAGGAATAAAATTGTATCAAGATTGGAAATGATTTCATTCTGAGAAAGCAGATTTTGTACCGGATCCGGAGAAAACAATGTGGATTTAATTGTCTTCTTAATCAGTTCATGATTGTGCCAGATGTCCCAAAGGATTTTTTCTGCTGTGAGTCTGTTAAAAAGTTCATCGAAATTCTTCCTTACCCATTCAACCTCTCCTCCTTCGGTGTGTGACTTGTCGAAAGTCTTGATTACAAGTCCCTTTGAGACCAGAGGTTCATAATCATCCCAAAGGTCGGCTGCCTTGAACTGTCCGGAGTATGTATAGATATTTGTAATATTTGAAACTTCAAATGCGAGGCGGATCAGCTCAAATCCCGAATCTCGCTTCCCACCTTTGTTATCTTCTGTAAAGTCGATATCGCAGAAGAAAACCTCAAAAGGGGTTTCGGCTTTTCCTGATTCTGTGATCAATTGAGAAGCCTTTACGAAGGATTCAGCCTTAGTGATCTCGAAAACATCACTACTCCCGTATTTATCAAGTTCATATTCTTTTAAATTATCAATAAGAATGTCTCTTGCTTCTTTGGTGTCTTCTGCCACAAGTATTCTAATTTTTTTCATAACTTATCCTCTTTGGAAATTGAAGCCTGACTGTTGTTGTGTCATTTTTCTCGTCACGAAGGTACCGGGTATCTATCTTTAACAGATCGACCCACTTTTTAACCACACGCAACCCTACCTTTGATGATTTTGACATGTTTTCGGGGTCTTCAAGTGAACTTTTATTGAACCAGTCAGCAAGTTTTTCAGAAATTGCTCCATTGTTAAATATTGTCAACTCAACAAACGATTCAAATTCTTCTATTTTAACTTCAACTTTTGGATTTTCCTCTGTTGTATGCTTCATCGCATTTCGAACAAGGTCTTTGATCAACAACGGAATTGCATCGGCGAACTCTTCCATAACGGCAATTTTGGTTTCTCCGGAGACTGTTACAGGGATTTCCATTTTTAGGAGAGATTCTTCATGCTCGTCTGAAGAAATTCGCAGTGTACTAATGCCATCTTTAATTAAATCTACCTGTTTTTGGATTACCTCTTTTATATCGATATCAGCAAATTCATTACTGTAATCAATTTCATTCCGTTTGAGGTAAAGAAGCAGGAGATTTGTAAGGTCACGAATCTGGCGGGTGTGATAATTCGCTTTTTTTATTTTTGGGTTGTCGAGAAATTTTGACATTGCAGATACAGCTACGAATACATCCGTGTTTATTGAGTGGGCGAGTTCATCAACTATGCGTTCCCAGGAGGTGGCCAGGTTTTTTAGTTCCTGTTCTCTGAAAACGGAATTCAGGTTTAATTCTTTTGCCTTGTCAAGGTCCCTGACATAACTGTTTAGATTTTTTTCTTTTTCTATTTCCCTTAAACGGGTATTTTGAAGTTCAATTTTAAGGAGTAAGATTTCCCGTTCAAGCTCTTTTATTTTGTCTTCAAGATTCTTTTCCACTCTCGTGTTCCCTTATTTTTTCTTCAATAATTGTGCGAAACAGATTCCCCGGGTTTTTTTCGAGGTTTAGCACTGGTGAGTATTCCTGCATCAGTTTGTCGAAGTTTTGTTTCAGGTAATCGTAATCTTCTAGGACAAAAGAGATTGATAGATTAACTTCCATCCAGTCTCGAATATCATCGTTGTTTAAAATCGACCTAAATATTTTGTTAAATTGGGACTCTTTTTTGTAAAGTATGTCATCATATTCTCTATTAAGATTATTAACAACATGAAAATATATGGCCGGTCTCAAATTAATATAATCATTAGCTTCAGCAATTGGAAAGGTTTGACCAGTGAAGGACACAATGATTAAACCTGGGACATCGAAATGCTTTTTGAACTTCTTAATTGGAGTCTTTTCAAAACTTATGATGTTCATGTGTTTATTTATATCGTGAATTCTAATTTCATTATTTTCAACGCGAATAATATGGGGAAACTTCTCTAAAATCTCAAGGATTTCTTCTTTTTTGTAAGGTTTAGGAATTCCAAAATCTTTAGGGAGCAAATTGACTTTAAGTAAAACGCGTTGAAATTCTGTTATACCTGAATTTCGAACAATACTTATTATGTTGCTCACAAACTGCATTTCTTTATTAAATTTATCATCCCAAACAGCTAAGCCTACTTTGTGTTTCGATCTTTCTTCAAGGGAGGATTTTTTGTAAATTATAAATGAGTCTGGGACTGCTTCAATTATAGGGTACAGCAGACTCATATTGCACCCTTTAACTATTGTGTCATTTAAACCAAAATAGATCTCCAAACTGTTGGTAAAAAGATCGAGAAGATCTTCAATAACCATAGGATTTCTTCGTTTGTCAAGAATTTCATATATTATTTCTGAAAATAGATTGATGGCTACACTTTTCTCGATGAAAATTGCTTCAATCAAACTACCTTGATTTCTGTAAGTTTGTCTGTAATAAACATTAAAATACTCAAGCGTATAGAAATATTTAGCAATTTCGAGTTTCAGATCCCCATCTATATTATGGTAATAAGGTATGCTGAGGAATGTTAATACTTCATCCTTCAATAAGAAACGATTTTCATTTCTCGCTAGTTTGGAAAGTTCTATTATTTTTCTAGCTAATTCAGCAGTGTATTCCATCTCTTCTCCAAAATTCCAAAATGTGAATGTGTAAATTAATCAGTTTTTGTCATAATGAGGATTATTCCCTCGGGGATAGTTTATGCAAATAGCGTGCCAAAGTGATTTTGATCGTTTTCAGTGATATTTGAATGGAGTTTTGCAGGGGAAGATAAGAATTATTACTTTAGAAGTAAAAAATTTTACTTTTATATGAAAATATTGTTCAGTTGGATTGGCAGACAGGATATGGTATCCGCATCGAGGGATGAAGATGCAGCGATAGCTGTTGCCGTCAGGAAGATAAATCCCGACAGGATCGTGCTTCTCAACAATTTTGGTGATGAGGAGGTCAACAACTTTATTGCAAGGTTGAAGAGACTAACCCTGAGTGAGGTTGAGATTGTTCAAATCAGGTTAACTTCTCCTACATTTCATGAAGAAATCTATTTGGGAGTTTTGGAAACTGTTGAAAGAGAAAAGTCCAAATTCCCGGAAGCAGAGTTGATTTTCCATCTCAGTCCCGGAACACCCGCAATGCATGCGGTCTGGATACTCATTTCAAAAACCCGGGTAAAAGCTCAACTAATTGAGACGACACAGGAGCAGGGACTCCGATTCGTTAACCTTCCGTTCGATCTTTCACTGGAGTTTTACAAAGAATTAAATCTTGTAGAGGGGAGTCGAAGGAAATTCCTGACAGCAGAAGAAATTTCGAGAGACCCTGACTTCAGCGAAGTTATATTTCGCTCTGACTCAATGACTAATATTTTTAATAAAGCCCTCATTGTATCAGAATTTGATGTTCCTGTGCTGATCGAAGGTGAGACGGGTACGGGTAAAGAGGTTTTAGCCGGAATAATTCACAAAAAGAGCCAAAGAAGCGCAAAACCTTTTGTAACAATTAACTGTGGTGCAATTGCCAAGGATCTTGTGGAATCGGAGCTTTTTGGATATGTGAAAGGTGCATTCACGGGAGCCAACACCGACAAAAAAGGCTTTTTCGAGGTTGCAGATGGAGGTACTGTGTTTCTTGATGAAATTGGTGATCTTCCAGCAGAGGCACAGGTGAAGATACTCAGGATACTGAATGACGGCTCATTCTCAAAGGTGGGGAGTCCCGCACTTCATAAGACAGATGTAAGAGTAATTGCAGCCACACACAAAACTCTCATGAATCAGGTTACTTCCGGGAATTTCAGGGAAGATTTATTCTACAGGCTTGCCGTAGTCAGACTTGAAATACCACCTCTTCGAAACAGGAAAGACGATCTGCAACTTTTAATTAAAGAATTGTTTGCGAGGCTGGCTCCGGCTCTCGGTGCTACGGGGCTAAATCTCTCACATGGAGCTATGACGGTTTTACAGACTCACACATGGCAGGGAAACACGAGGGAACTGATTAATACCCTTCAGCGACTAATAATATTTGCTTCATCCGATGTAATTTCGGAGGAGGAGGCTTCAAATTCCATCATGAAAATGGGATTACACGAGGGCGTTACTGCCCCCACTCCTGATTCTCTTGATGTAAACGAAAACATTTCGGTACTCTTCACAAAGTTGTATGAAGCCGCACTTCAGACGGCTAAATCAAAAAAGGAGATTGCAAAAATCCTTGGATTCGAAAATCATCAAACCCTCGACAACTGGGTAAAACGGTATTACAAAAAGAATTGAGAATTAATATGAAAGCAATCGTTATTGGTGCAACCGGACTCATCGGCAAAGAACTTGTCAGACAGCTCTTGGACAATTCCGGGTTTGATGAGGTTGTTGTTCTGGTTAGAAAAGGTATGAGAATATCGCATTCAAAGCTGAAGGAACACATCGTAAATTTTGATGAGCCTCATTCATATAGAGAACTGCTAAGGGGAGATGTGCTGTTTTGTGCGTTGGGAACCACAATTAAAAAAGCGGGGTCACAGGATGCTTTTCGGAAAATTGATTACCAGTTTGTGGCTGATTTTGCATCCGTTGCTGCCGGAAACGGGGTTAAGCAGTTTTGTGTTGTCAGCTCTGTCGGAGCGAAAACCGGCACCTCCAATTTCTATCTGCGAACCAAAGGAGAAATGGAAGCGGCGGTTTCAAAATCGGGATTTGAGACAGTCCACATTTTCAGACCGTCACTTCTGTTGGGAGACAGAGGTGAATCGAGAACGGGTGAAAAGGTCGCTGAATTTTTGTTTAATTTATTTGGCTTTCTGCTCTTCGGAAGATTGAAAAGATACAAACCTGTTGAGGGCTCTTATGTTGCAAAAGCGATGATCGATGCCACACTCTCAGGAAAAAATGGAATCAATATAGTTGAATCGGAGATAATCGGAAGATGATTTTTCCCCGCAAACTACTTAAAAACTTCTTCTGCTATATACTCTCCAATACTCAATGATGCCGTAGCCGCAGGAGAAGGAGCATTCAGTACATGCAGCATATTCCTGGTGTGCTTTAAGTAAAAATCATCAAGCAGTTTACCGTTTCTGTCGAGTGCCTGTGCTCTTACTCCGGCACCTCCTTTAACCAGATCCTCTTCCTGAATTTCGGGCAGCAGTTTTTGAAGTGCCTCCGTGAAAGCTGTTTTATTCAATGAGCGGAAAATCTCTTTCATACCCATTGATGCATACTTTGCACTCATTTTCAGATAACCGGGGAATGTGAGAAATTCGATGGTGTCGCTCATGCTGAAATCAGCCCAACTGTATCCTTCGCGCTTAAAAGCGGGCACGGCATTTGGTCCTGCTTCAACTCCTCCCTTTGCCATTCGGGTGAAGTGTACCCCAAGAAATGGAAATGCAGGATCGGGAACAGGATAGATAAGGTTCTCGACGAGATATTCTTTCCCGGGAGCGAGTTTGTAATATTCTCCACGAAACGGGATTATCTTTATCTCAGGGTCAACCCCACATTGTTTCGCAATCACATCTGAATGGAGACCTCCGCAATTCACCAGAAAACGGGTTGAAATGTCGCCTTTTGTGGTTTGGGAAATCAACTCGTCTCCCGAAGTTTTGAGGACAATAAATTCACAGTTCAGCTTGATTTCTCCGCCGAGACCGCTTATCAGTTCAGCAAGTTTGGCGACTACATTTCTGTAATCCACAATTCCCGTCTGTGGAACAAACAATCCGTCGATTCCGGCACAACGGGGTTCATGCCGGCGGATCTCGTCGATCGAAAGTCTCTTGATTCCCTCAAGTCCGTTTGCTCTTCCGCGTGCTTCGATGTCGTTTAGTCGCGGAATTTCCTCTTTTGAGATTGCCACAACCACTTTGCCGCATCTCTCGTGGTAAATGTTGTGCTCCTCGCAGAATTTATACATCATTTCCCTGCCGATGGTACAATTTCGCGCTTTCAGTGATCCGGGTTTGTAATACAGTCCCGAATGGATAACACCGCTGTTGTTCCCCGTTTGATGTTGTGAGAGGGAATCACCCTTTTCAATAAGAAGAAGTTTGCTGCCGGGTTTCTTTTTAAGGATGGAATAAGCAGTGGCTGCGCCGACAATTCCACCGCCGATAATAAGATAGTCATAGTTCATTTTAAGTATGAGTCTGTAATTTGGAAAAAATCGAAACGAAATTTAGGTAAAGATTTCCGGTATCTGGAAATATCATCGATAAATCATCCGATTCGGGGAGATGTGTGAATTGGAGTAACCAATAGCCAATGCCTATAAACTCCCAACTAATTTTTATATTTCCCTTCTGATTAAGAGAAATTTGCGAGCCGAAAAAATGAAGAAGCGAATACCATCCAAAACACCAAACTTTGCCGGTTTATTGCAAGAGAACAGATATTATGTTGACAAGACAGGTTTCATCAGGATTCTCGAATCGATAAGTGACAAATATCTTTTCTTTCTTCGCCCGAGAAGGTTCGGAAAATCAACGCTTCTTTCAACGCTTGAATACTATTACGGGGTCCAGCATCGTAACCGGTTTGAGGAATTATTCGGAGAATATTTCATCGGCAAACCGGAAAATACGACACCACTTCGGAACAGCTACCACATTTTGAATTTTAGTTTCAGCGGGATAAAAACCCAGGAGGTAGAAACTATTGAAAAAGAGTTTAATACTGAAGTTGTGACACAAATTTTAAGTTTCCTCAACACATATTCGATTGCCTCTGAGGGTGACGAACAAAATTTTACAAAAGAACTCTCGGCACCTGAACTCCTAAGGAAGTTTTTTACCCGTTTTAAAATGAATGTGCCTGATGGTAAAATTTACATATTGATCGATGAATACGACCAGTTTACCAACGAATTATTTTCATTTAACACCACTCATTTTAAAGAGATTGTATCGCAAAACGGATGGGTAAGGAAGTTTTATGAAGTCATTAAGCAGTATATGGGAGATGGAACAGTTGACCGTTTCTTCGCCACAGGTGTAACACCTGTTACTCTTGACAGCATGACGAGCGGGTTTAATGTGGCTTTGAACATAACATTAGACGACAAGTTTCATGAAATGGCAGGGTTTACAGAGAATGAACTGAGAGAGATGATAAAAGCCACGATTTACGAAGAGGGAAAATTTGATCTTGAACAGGTTGTTGCTGATATGAAAGCATGGTACAACGGGAGCAGATTTTCTCCCGAGGCGGTAGAAAAGTTATACAACCCTCAGATGGTAATAAGTTTTCTTTCAAAGTTTTGTGACAATTTTACATATCCGCGTGAAATGGCGGATATCAATGTTACCTCGGATTATACAAAAATCGGCAGGATATTACAATTTTTGCCAAAAGAGGACTTCAATGCAATAGTTGAAGATATCTTAACTCATGAGGAAATTCAGGAGGGGCTAACATTGCAATATAACCTTGAAAAGCCCTACACAAAAATGGATGCTGTATCACTCCTCTATTACAACGGATTGTTGACAATCGAAAAAGCAGTCTTTTCGCTTTATACATACCGGATTCCCAATTATGTGGTCAAGCAATTATACTGGGAATTTCTTCGCTCTGTTTATGAGAGAGACAACAACTTCACTTACGATAACAGGGAAATTGGTTTGCTTATCCAGGAACTCGCATTCGACGGCAAAATTGAGAGATTAGTGAATTATGCCCGCAAAGTTATGGGGCTGATTTCATTCAGGGATCTGAAAAATTTCAGGGAAAGCAACCTGAAAATGATTTTCATGACAATCCTGATGGGAACGAATGCATTTCATACAACGAGTGAACTCGAAACCCATGAAGGATATCTTGATTTAATCATTAGAAAAACACAACTGAATCCCGGAAAACATGAATATCTTCTCGAATTCAAGTATATAAGGAAAGCAGAAAAATCCAGGTATGAGAAGATAAAGACAGAGGGCATTGAACAAATAATGAAATACAGAGACTCTTTGCAGGTCACTCAGGGCACAACACTCCACTCGTATCTTCTTTTGTTTTCAGGCAAATTTGAAGTGGAAGTGGTTAAGGTATAGCTTGCCGGATTCAAATATAATGCAAAATTTATAAGTATCAACAACAAACTTTTAATGCATCAAAAATCGATTTTTCTCACCACAACAATTCTTTTGGCACTGAATATTTCCTCCTGTGGTGGAGAACAGCCGGTTTTTCAAAAGCTAAAAATTGTTGTTACGGTTGACGAAACGATTAAAAATGATCAGGTGTATATTGCAGGAAATGCGAAGTATCTTGGCGAATGGGATGCAGGAAAAATAAAGCTGGACAGGCTGAATGACAGCCAGTGGGTGAAGACATTCGATGTTGTAAAGGGTGAAAAAATCCGGTTCAAGTTTACAGCGGGTGACTGGTGGAGAGAGGCAACAGACAGATCCGGACTGCCATTTCAGGATTACCCTCTTGTTCCTCAGGGAGATACAACAATCAATTTAAAACTGTATGGCTGGTTGAATGATTTTTCGGGCGATACTCTGAAACTTTCGGAATCCAGATTTTTCCCCGGAAAAAGGTCGGTTGATCTTAACTTCAGCGGGAAATTCAATTCTGAAGACAACTCAAAATGGGCACTTCCCGGGGTGGATGACAGAAACTGGAAAAGGGCAAATTCAATGCTTCTGCCTGACAGTTCTGAAACAAGAGAGTGGAAGGGTGCCGGCTGGTTCAGATTTAATTTCATCATCGACTCCACACTTTACGGAAAAACTGTTGGTCTGTCCATGTTTCAACTCGGGACAAGCGATGTTTATTACAATGGAAGGTTAATTCACCCTGTTAATTCGGCATCAAAAGCCGACAGCAGAAGCGAAACATGGCTGATGACCGAGATAAAGGAGTTGCAGCTCGACAATAAAAGGGAGCACCTGATTGCAGTCCGTTACGAGAATCATAATCAGGAAGACCTCACGACTCTGAATTTCGATGCAGGGTTCATCATAAAGTTGTTTCCGCTTGAAGAGACTATAAACAAACTCCTCTCGGATGCGAAAAGATACACATTCAATCAGACTTTCTTTTCGATGGTTCCTTTTATTCTGTTTCTTCTTCACTTTTTTCTATATGTTTTTTACCCGGGACAGAGGCAAAATTTATTTTATTCCTTAAGTCTTCTCGGACTTGCGGGTGTAACATGGTTCGGATATGAGAAGCAGGTGGTAACCGATCCTTCCTTGATGATATTCTATTACCGCATGAATT
The DNA here is from genome assembly GCA_020161395.1 of Bacteroidota bacterium. Classification (NCBI taxonomy): domain Bacteria; kingdom Pseudomonadati; phylum Bacteroidota; species Bacteroidota bacterium. The sequence goes on along the minus strand of JAIUOE010000001.1, from coordinate 302,908 downwards.
CGATTGCCGTCCCATTTGCAGTTCTTTTCGGGCTTTTTTCATCCTGGAGCATTTGTAGAGTAAAGTTTCCCGGTCGCTGGAGAGTCTATGTTGCCGGTTTTATTGGTCTTGCAGTTTGGGCATATCTTAGACCCGTGGGTGATATTTCCACAGCAAACTATATATTTTTCGGCATCTCGATGACAGACCTTGGTTATTCCATACTAAAAAGTGACATAAAAACTTCCCGCAAGGGTGGATGGATATCCTTTGCCGGATTTGCAATACTTGTCTTTTTTGTCGGATACCAGATTTTGCTCGACTACCGGTTTATCGATATCCAGTTCTTCGGGTCAAATCAGGTTTATGTTTTTGGTGTTCTCGGACTGATTGCGGCAATGTCTCTTTATCTTTCCTACAATTTTGCCTATGTGAACAAAGATCTGAAAACTCAACTGGAAAATGTAAAATCCCTCTCTGAAAAGGCACTCGAACAGGAAAGAATTGCTGCCGGACTCGAACTTGAGAGGCGATTAATCGAAGCTGAAAACGCACGGCAGAGCAAGGAACTGGAATCGGCGAGAGAGCTTCAGCTCTCATTGCTTCCAAAAAAAATACCGGAGGTTCCGGGTCTGGAAATTGCCGTTTATCTGCAAACTGCAACAGAAGTGGGGGGCGACTATTACGATTTCTTCCCGCAGGAAGACAGGTCGCTTACAATTGCGGTAGGTGATGCCACCGGTCATGGTTTGAAAGCCGGTAACATGGTGATTGCCACAAAAGGGCTATTGAATGTACTTTCGGGGAAAACTACACTTCTGGAAATGATAAAAAGAGCCAACATCGCAATTAAAAACATGAATCTGAAGATGCTGACGATGTGTCTTTCTCTCGTGAACATCAAAAATGGGGTACTCGCCTACACATCCGCCGGGATGCCGCCAATTCTGATTTTCAGGAAAAAATCAGGTGATGTGGAGAACCACATAATCAAGGCTATGCCACTTGGAGCCGTTTCGGATTTTCCGTATTCGATGGAAGAAATTGAATTCGGGAGTGGAGATGTGCTGGTTATTATGAGTGACGGATTGATGGAGTTGTTCAACGGGGGAAATGAAATGTGGGGTATGACATCGATTCACTCCGTATTATGCAATACAGGAACTGAAAATGCGGAAAGAATTCTGAGCGCAATCCTTGAATCTGCGGAAAAGTGGAGGGGGGAAACCGCACTTAAAGATGATCTTACTCTGGTGGTTGTAAAACAGAAGGAATAGCAGAGACTTCTCAGCAGGGATTAAGGAATCAGCTCTCTCTTAAGTTCCTTGATATCGATAAAATCTGCCCAGTTGTCGAGAAGTGGAACTCCTGAAATTCTGCCTCCAAATCCCATAAGGCGATGAACAAACATGACAACATCGGTGGTTTTGATATCCTTAAGACGGTTTTCGTAAGCTTTTGCGTTGTATTTAGCCGACAGTTGAACCGTTTTTTTCGAGATAAATTCGTTCAGTTTTTTCTGGAAGAGGTAGCCTCGAAGCAGTTCTTTTGAGTTGTCAAAATCAATCTTCAGTGAATCGTTCATCGATTTCTTTTCCTTCACCATCAGAAGAGAATATCCATCCCCTCTTTTAATGGGTCCATAAAGCTGGTTGAGATCGAGTTTGGCTGCGATTATACCAATATCTCCAAGAAAGATTGCGGGCTTCAGTCCTGTTTCGCCTGACTCATCAACAAGCGGATCGGTCTTGCCGTACCCGCGGACTATCTGATCAAACGATTTCTCCTTGCCGGTGGAGTTCAGTATGGTTTCAATCTCCTCAAGGTTATTCACGGTAATGAGCTGCAGGTTTACGAGGAGAAAATCTTTGTCCTTAAGAACATCTTTTCTGTAATATTCTTCAATTTCCTGATCGGATACCCTCGTTGAGTCGAGAAAGGAGACTTTCAGCATCTGTGAGAGGATGTTTTGCTTCCATGATACAAATTCCTTTTGAACCTGGGGCAAACCTTCCAGTCCCTGTTTTTCGGCTTCAGCGGTGAGAATCTGTTGCTGAACAAAGTCTTTTGCAACCCTGTTAAGTTTTTGCAGGAGAGCTTTTTTATTCACGGGACTGAACCTGTGTTCTTCGAATGCAAGATTTGCCAGGAAATCCCAAACGGTTACGGTTTTTGTTTTTAAGCTAAAAAGGGGCTGTTTCAACCCTTCTTCACCAAGAATTGTTTTCACCTCGGCGAATTCACTGTCAGTCAGTATCCTTGTTGAGTCAGAAGCGGGTTTGCCACCTGCAACTGATCTCGAGAGGACTTTAAATATTGCATCGCCGGCATTTCGAAAACTTTTTTCGTCGATATTAATTGTGATTCCTGCCGTCAATTCCCGCATATAGTCACGGGTTCTGTGCATCGCACGCCGTTCTTTGATTTTTTGTTTGATCTGTTGTGAAGTTTTGCTGTTGGTCAAATCCAGTGGTTTACTGATGATATCTTTGATCAAAAATATTATTCTGCCAGCTTCACTGTTGATTGGGGATGTAAATTCTCCCGGTTTCAGACTAAAAAGGAGGTTCTCGACTTCCTCATCCATCAGGGTGCCAAGTTCCACTTCAAAAGGATTTTGTGCGATTGAAGCAAACCGCGGCAGTTTCAAAATGGAATCGACTGATACGGTTTTTTTCGAGATCAGTGAGTGGAATTCGTTGATCAGAGATGAATCTTTCGATACTAACGCTGTCGTTTTAAGTGTCCTGCCTGCTTTGAAAATTCCGTAGGTTATATCATCAGGGGAGATGATAATCGCAGATTCCACTTCTTTTTTGAAAAGGGCATCGCGTAAATAGATGTCTCTGAGGGGGTTAAAATAGAATTTGAAAATTTCCGTTTGATCCAGTCCTCTATCGAGAGCCTCGAGATACCAGAGTTTTTCCGCAATCATGGAATAGAGAAAATCAGCTTTCAGGGAATCTTTATTCCATCCGTTTTTGTGGGAAACAAAGGGAGAGAGTTCATACCTGAATTTAAATTCACTGGCGGTTATTTTTTCGGAGCCGATCTCGGACAAGACAACGGAGTTGTCCTGAGCAAAAGCAGAGGACAACGCGATGCAGAATAAAAAAATGGAGAGGGATTTGAACATTTATTTCAATCCGAGTGCTTTCAGGTATTCTTTATTGATTGTGCAGTTTTTCAGTTTAATATTCTCGAGGTACTTGTTGAAAACAGTTTTCATCTTTGAATAATCAATTTTTGCATCTCTAATATACCCATAGGAGATATCAAAATTTTTGGCAAAATCGATGACACCATCGTATCCCTCCGGTGCTGAGATCGAGACTACTCCACGGGGACTTTCCATCTTTTTGTAGGGCCAAAAACACCAGCCGATGTTTTCCTTCTCAAGTACAATTCTAAATTCGTTAATCCACTCGTTTGTATTTTCTCCTGACTCACCAAGCCATATCGGCACATTATATTTTTCACCGTAGTTGATGTAGTCAATGATTACATCCTTGGTTGGAGGAGTCCAGTATTTATGAAAAGTGTAAACGAGATTGTCATCGAACGGTTTGCCAAAGACAGAAAAATTACTGTTCCACTGAGCACCGGCAATGAAAATGATGTGGTTTCTGTCCACTTTTCTTATTGCCGATGTCAATCGCATGAAGAAAGGTTCGAGCAGGGGGTTCAGTTTTTCCTTGTCGAAGTAGTGGGCAATCGGTTCGTTTAGAAGATCATAACCGATAATAATTTTTTCGTTTTTGTAGATTTCGGCGAGTTTTACCCAGATTCTTTCTGTAAGGAGGATATTTTCTTCCGATTCAAAAAGGAAAGGATAGCCGTAGCTGTCGTCGATGTTGTCTCCGGTTTGACCCCCGGGGGCACAATGCATGTCGAGCACTACGGGGAGGTCGAACTCCCTGCACCAATTTACTGCACTGTCGAGAAGGGCATAACCAACGCCTTTCAGCTCATGATAAGGGGCTTCGGTAACAAAGAGCCGGTAATTAAAGGGAATGCGGATCGAATTGAATCCGCATTCCTTTATGAATTTTATATCTTCGCGGGTGATGTAGTCGGCTCTGAATCTGTTCCAGAATTTTTCCGCCTCCACCTCACCCAAAAGAACTTTGAATAGGTCGGTTATCAGTCGTGGTGAACTCACTTTGTCGAACTTGAACATGTATCCTTCCGGAACGAGCCAGTTACCAAGCCCGATTCCCTTCAGGAGAACCGGCTTTCCCTGCGGGTCAACAATTTCCTTCCCTTTTGTGGAAAAATAACCCGTTCCCTGGGCATTTAGAGTGCCAAAAGAAATTATCAGCAGGACAAAGAGAAAATATTTCACCGTCAGCCTCTACTTTGCCTGTTTTTCAAATGTGGGAACACTTCCTTTCACACCATAAAAAGCGATGAAAGCATAACAAATAACAGGAAGGATAAATGCGTGATGGATTCCGATCGAATCGGCAATTGCACCCTGAACAACAGGGATAAGAGCTCCACCAACTATTGCCATGCAAAGAATACCCGATGCCTGTCCTGTATGTTTGCCCAAACCTTTAATAGCGAGTGAGAAGATGGTCGGAAACATGATCGAGTTAAAAAGTCCGACAAGGAGGATTGACCACATGGCAACCTGCCCGTTTGTGAGCATTGAAACTACAACAAGAATTGCAGCGGCAACGGCATTGAATCCTAAAACCATTCCGGGATTGATTTTCCTTTGAACAGCAGAGCCGATGAATCTGCCGACCATGGCACCACCCCAGTAGAAGGATACAAGTTTACCGGCATCCACTTCCTGAAGAGATTTATCAAGGAAAACAAAATATTTTACGAGAAAACTTCCGATAGCCACTTCGGCACCAACATAAACAAAAATACCAACTGCTCCGAGAATCAGGTGTTTGTATCCCCATGCACTCTTGTGAAGATCATCGTAACTGACACGGCTGCCATCCTCGGATTCAACGCTGTCGGCTTCTATCTGCGGCAGTTTTATAATGGCGAAAACTGCCGAAAGAAGAATAAGCACTGCAGCGAGTCCAAGATAAGGGAGTTGAACTGCTGCTGCCTCTGTTGCTTTGTAAAGTTCAACCTGATCAGGAGACATCTTTGCCATCTCTTCGGCGGTTTTTACAGCGGTCGAGAGAATCAGTAGTGAACCAAAATAAGGAGCAACTGTTGTGCCAAGAGAATTGAAAGCCTGTGTCAGGTTCAACCTTGATGAAGCTGTCTCAGGTTTTCCGAGAATGGTTACATAAGGGTTGGCAGCCACCTGAAGGAGTGTAATTCCAGCAGCGAGGATAAAGAATGCCAACAGGAAAACCGGATACGATCTGAGACCCGCAGCGGGGTAGAAAATCAGGGTACCCACACCGGCAATCAGAAGTCCGAGCACGATTCCTTTTTTGTAGCCGACTTTTTCAACAAGTTTTCCTGATGGAAGGGAAACGAGGAAATAAGCCAGGAAGAAAGTGAACTGCACCAGCATCGACTCGGTATAGTTGAGAGAAAAGACATTCTGCAGATGTGGAATGAGTATATCATTAAGACAAGTCAGAAAACCCCACATAAAAAAGAGTGAGGTGAGGATAGTAAGTTCGGGAAGATAACCTTTATTGCTTCCGTTGCTTTTTGTTTTGCCGGCATTAGTAACCAGTGTAGCCATTTGTTCTCCAATAGAAAGACTGAAAGTACTTTTAACAAAGATAATATCTACGCAATAACTGTGCCCGATTTGTTTAATTAACTTTAGGCATTATTTTTGTACTATTATTTCACACCCCGCCTTTAGTTTTTATTAATTTGATAATTTTTACTTATCAAAATAATAATCCCGGGGAAAACAGACGAATAAAATCGGTGGGAAAAGAGGAAAATTAATATTCTATATTTGCACTAAAAGTTTGCGGAAATTCCATGAATCTCGAAAAGATCTTTTATATCGTGGCGAGTACAGTTCTCGTAACGGTTTTTGTCCTTATTGTCTTTATATTTTCTCCGGTCTCTTATGATGAAAATCTCAAGAAATCGGAGAAGGTAATCTATTACGCAGACAACATTTCTCCGGCGCTTCACAAGATCATAAATAAATTTAACGCTGAATACCGAGGCAGAATCAGGGTTGAGACGATCGACCTCTCTTTCGATAAATTCAGCACGAACGAGAGAAAAGAACTTTTAGCGAGATATCTAAGAAGCAAGAGCAGCAGGATAGACCTTTTTAGTGTAGATATCATCTGGGTTCCGAGATTCTCAAGGTGGGCTTTGCCGTTAAACAGATTGCTGGATTCCAATCTTGTTGACAACATCATGCCCCATTTCCTGCCAACAAGTTACACCAACGATTCACTTGTAGCAATTCCTCTCTATTTTGATATCGCTTTAATGTTTTACAGGGATGATCTTCTGAAGAAAGTTCCGGGTTATGAAGTGTTTGAAAAGGAGCTTGCCGGGTCGATCACATGGGAGAGATTCACGGAACTAAAAAGTCTGGTTGATGCTGCAAATAACAGGAAAAACAAACCGTTTTACATTTTTCAGGCAGATGAATATGAAGGGCTTATGTGCAGCTTCGTGGAAGTGATGACAAATATGAACAACCAGATCAGTCTGAAAAACGACAATATCAGCAAGAATGACAAGGTTGCCGGAGAGGCGGTTCAGTTCCTGGTTGATCTTGTTCACAAATCAAAAATTTCACCCGTTGATGTTACTGGTTTAAAAGAAAACCAAAGCTACCAGTATTATTTCGACAATGAAGGGTTTGCCCTCAGGGGCTGGCCCGGTTTTCTGAGCCCTTCGACCGCTGCACTGAAGGAGGAATACCGGAGTAAAATGAAGGCTGTGCCACTCCCACACATTTCGGGTAGTAAACCAGCGTATGTTTTTGGGGGCTGGAATCTGATGATCTCCAAATTTTCTGATAACATCCCAGAGGTCGTCAGGTTTGTCAATTATCTCCTTTCTGATGAAAATCAAAAATTTCATTATGAGGAAGGAAATGTGCTGCCCGTGAAGAGGTCGGTTTATGAAGACGCAGAATTTACAGCACAACATCCGGAACTGACATTTTACGCCAGATTATTTGAATCGGGTGTACACAGACCGATATTTGAAGATTACACCGGTTTGTCAGACATTATTGTTAAACACCTTAACGATGCCATTAAAAACAATAAAAGCGGAGATGCAACAGTCACTGCGATTAAAAAAGATCTGAAATTAAAATGAGCAATTCATGAAACAGAAGTTTTCTGACAAGATAAAAGAGTATCACTTCGAGTTCAGGCATGTCACCGTCCTTTTTATAATACTCTTCTCTTTTCAGTTGATAGTTTCCTTTATCAACAAGTCCTCCATTAAGAATTTTTTGGATACCACCCAGGACTGGTACCAGAAAGAGTCGGCTGAAGAGATAGCCAATCTGACCGCCACAGCAATAGAACTCGCTGTTGAATCCGTGAATCCGGCAACGAACCTCGAACCCGAACGGGAGAGGCAGGTGATACAGTCGTTCGATATCATATTCAGTCAGCAACAGCTCACTCATAATGTCGACAAACTTTTCCTGATCGTGCACGATGGCAGTGAAATATACAGCATCAACGACGGGAAAACCCTCTATTCAGCGCTTATTGAAAAGAAATTTCCGTCAAAGGTATCAACCGCAGACAACGGAGTGATAAGTCTGTACAAGTCTGTCGAGGGGGAACTCAAGGCAACCGAGAGGATAAAAAGTGTAATACCGGACAAACAAACCTTCCATATATTCGTCCCGTTTGTGATCAGGGGTGAGTTCATTGGCGCCATCTATATGCTGATTTCACCTGATTTCAGTACAATCAGTGATCAGGTTATCAGCAGTTATGATGAAACTTCTGTTATATACCTTTCTTTGATTACGCTGGGTCTGCTGGCAATGTATTTTATCTCTTCCTATACTGTAAAGGAGAGGGATGAAACACAAAACCTCCTTTTTGAAGAGCATGAAAAGAATCTGAAAAAGCAGATAAACTATGAGAACGAACTGATTTTTACCAAAAGGATATATCATACCCACCACAAAGCCGAAAAAATAATGGGATTCATCAAGGAGGACCTTCGGAAACTCGAGGCAGGGAACAGCGATGAAATAAAATACAGGGTAACCAAATATTCCAATTTCGTATCGCGTGTAATCTATGACATGAAGTGGTACGAACCCCCGATCCAGACGATCAGGAATCAGATTTTCAGAACAAACCTAAACGAAGTGGTCACATTCATCGTGGATAACATCTTCCGCAGAACTTCCACAGAATCGGATGCATTTAAGATAATTTGCGAGTTGGAACAAAATTTGCCTGTAGTTAATGTAAACGAGTTCGTCGTCTGGGAAATTGTTGAGCCATTGATACAAAACAGCATTGATCACGGTTCTGAATCGGGACTTGTCATTACGGTTCAGACTATCCACGACGAACAGGGAAAGTGTTCCAGACTGATTATTCGCGACAACGGGAAAGGAATTGATCCTCATCTTCTCGAATTGAATGAGAACGGATTAAAGATGATTTTTGTGGAAAATACCACAACAAAATCCCAGGGATTGAGAAACTCTGGATATGGCTGCTATATCGCCTGGGAAATGACAAGGCGTTGCGGGTGGGAACTCGATGCCGAGAACCTTCCTGAAAGAGGATGCAAATTTACAATTACAATAAAACACTGATAACACCATTCGGAGCGTGTAATGATTTTTCAAGATAAAAATATAAGTATCCTTCTGATTGAGGATGAAGAATTCGATGTAAGAAGGGTGAAAAAGACCGTCCAGCCCTTCTCTGACAAGATGGAGATTGTTCATTATGTCTCGAACGGAAAAGCGGCACTTGAGTACCTTGAGACAAATAAAGGGAAGATCGATATCGTAATCATGGACTACCAGATTTCCGGGGGACTGATGGGTGAGGAACTGATTCATAAGATCAAGACCGTTGATCAGTCGATCCAGATTATTGTTATTACCAAAATGACAATAAATCTTACAGATTATCACTTTGCCAATAAACTTATCAAGGCAGGGGCGTTCTGGTATTGTACCAAATATCCCGGTGACATCGATGATTACATCTACCAACCGACCGATTTCATTCTGAGTATCTTTAATGCTCATGAAAAAAGCTGGCTCGAGAGGGAAAGGATGCGATCCCTGCAAAAAATCAAGCGAAATGTGGAAGATATTCTTCATCAGCGGAGGATAATCGGCGACTCCCCGTTGATGACATCGCTCAAGGAAGACATTTTGAGGCTGGCTAAAAGCAACATTAACATCCTGATAAAGGGTGCTTCGGGGACGGGAAAAGAACTTGTTGCCCACAACATTCATTACCGAAGTGACAGAAAATATGAGAATTTTGTCGTGGTCAACTGCGGAAGTCTTCCCGAACAGCTCGTTGAAAGTGAGCTTTTTGGCTACGAAAAAGGGGCTTTTACAGGAGCCGACAAGAAAAAACCGGGACTTTTTGAGATCGCAAACCACGGAACGATCTTCCTTGATGAAATAACCGAACTTCCTCTTAACGCCCAGGTAAAACTCCTCAGGGTGATTCAGGAAGGTGAGATAGAAAAGATTGGCAGGACCGAGACAGTAAAAGTTGATGTCAGGGTGATAGCCGCTACGAACAGGAACATCGAACAGGAGGTAAGGGACAGAAGGTTCAGGGAAGACCTCTACTACAGATTGAATGTTCTCCCTGTTATTGTTCCCGACTTAAAAAAGAGAGTGGAAGACATCCCATTGTTAATCCATCATTTCCTCCACAACAACAGCGTGGATATGGGGAGGGAGAAGCCCCACATCCCGTCTGAAACCATGCAAATATTCACCCGGTATGAGTGGCCCGGTAATGTGAGGGAACTAAAAAATGTGGTTCAGAGGGTACTCTTCAGTTCTGACAAGGTTATTTCGCCGATCGAAGCCACAAAGGCTCTCGGGATGATGTTTGATGTTCTCCCGGATAACGACACCTTAAAGGATCTTTTCAATGCGGAGAAAATCCTCGATCTGAAGGACGCTGAAAGGATATTCAGAGAGCGGTACTTTAATTTTGTCAGGATTCATTCGGTCTCCGACTCGGATGCTGCAAAGAAGATGGGACTTGCCCCTCCCAATTACTACAGGATGATGAAGGAGCTGGGATTGAAGTAAAGATTTTTGTTGAGGGTGCACCTGGAGGGATTACAAAAACTTTGTGAAAATTTGAGTAAAATTTGTCAGAAATACTATAATTGCTATAAATTCTGCGACTCAATTCTATAGTTTAGTCAAAATTTTAACTTTATTTTTGCAAGTGAGAGATAATCTCGTAATTTGCATAATTAGCTAAGGAATAATTGTGATGATCATCGAATCAATTTCATTGAGATTTTGCAGTTTTACATGGATGTTTAATAAGAAGGAGGAGCTAAAATGTTGATTAAATTTATAACCGATAAAAACTAAACCAAATGTATTTGATTTTTAAAAACTAATAAAACACAGCGAGCATGCTGTGTTACATATTGACTCAATTATCAAATGGGAGAATAAGTAATGCATGTTAAATCGATAAAAGATTTTAGATCATTTTATAAAGAAAAGATTAAACAAATTCAGGGAGATAATCGCGATGAACATTTTGTCGGGCACTCCACTGAGCAGTCAGGTGAAAAAATTTTCGGTTTCTTTGAATTGTTTCATGGCGACAAAGAGGATATAAATAAGTTTATCAAACCTTTTTTGGATCTAGCGCCCGATAGCCAAGCTGTTTATGAATTCCTACAAAATGCCTATGATGCAGAGGCGCAAATATTCGCATTTCTTTTTAATGAAGATTACCTGTTTGTTTTTAATAATGGCAAGAAATTTTCTTTTGAAGGCATTAGATCAATACTCAACATTGGACAATCAACCAAGGAGTCCAAGAGTAATGTCGGCAAGTTTGGAATTGGATTTAAAATTGTTCATAGATTGCTAGGGGAGTCAGATGGACAAAAGGAATTAAATAATTACTCTGGACCGGTTGTTTTTTCCTGGAATAAACTCGATGATCTCAAAGAACTTGCATCTTTTCATGACAACTTAAATGTTTCAATATCTACTCCCAATTTCACGAAAAGCGACCCAGGCAAAGAATATATTGAGACAGATAATAATCCTTGGCTTTTCAAGATACTATTAACAAACTTCCCTCTTGGATATCAGGAAGAATTCAGGGATTTAGAGTACAAAATGAGAGAGCGAATATTTTCAGAAGAAGAGCTCATTCAACTCTCCCGTCTAACCAACACATATATTTTTGAATCCAATAAATTCGATAATTCCAAGTTGGAAGAAGGCACGATAGTCTTTCTTAAATTGGGGCCAAAGAAAACAAAAAGTATTCTCAATGATATTGCCACATCAACAATTTTAAGTTCATTGAATTTCCTAAATGCTTCTCAAACTGGTCACAAAATTTTAGAGAAGATATATCTTCATTCGCTCGATATTGTACAATCAACTTCAAAATACAACACAAAAGTCTTTCAGATTACAAGCGTAGAAGCTGAATACGAAACTGTATTGGCAGATGCGAATGAAGCTGATAAACCTGAGTTAATCGAGCTAATGCTTCAATATTCTACTGATGTGAAAGATGTTTCTTTGAAATCTGAGCCTAACTTGTATCTATATTTTCCGATGAATGAAGAACACCTTCAGTTAAACTTTGTTGTTCACTGTAATGTATTTCATAATCAGAGCTCCCGAACTGGACTTGATTCAGATAGTCCTCGTAACAGGAAGATACTTAGAATCTTTTGTGAAAAGCTGGTTAACTATCTTGAGACTTTAAAATCTAATGACAAACAGGAGTATAATAAGATTTTTTGTGCCATAATTCAATCTGATAAAGTTGAATCTGAAAATAAAAAATGGGCCGTCGATCTCTTATACACTCCACTATTATCTTATTGCAAAAGCAATATCCCATCATCGAATGGCTTCTATTTCTCAAAAGATAAAATAAGAGTTAAAATCACAAAGTTAAATATTAATCCCTCCGATTTTGGAGTGACAAGTTTTGAATGGTTCTTTTTCGAGGATCTTGAATTAGTTAGTCAAGCGAGGGATCTAAAAAAATTGGGTGTATCAAATGCCGGGCTATCAGATCTTTTATCAGTGACAGACGATATTACACAAGTTAATGATTGGCTTCTCAATCATAAAGAGCAGTTGCAAGTATTTTGCGACGAATTAAATGATAAACAAATAAATAAATTCGATTCAAATCGATCAACCACATCATTATTCAGAAATTTATCTAATATCAAATTTTTATTATTTTCGGATGGACATCTATACTCGGTTGTTGATATACAAACGAATCAGAAACTGTTGCCCCTGACTGAAAAATACATTCATGTTAATGAGGTGTTTAAGAAATTAGGGTATCTCACTTGTATAATAGATACATCAAAGATCAGGAATATACATTCATTTTTGGGTGATTTATTCCCTCACCTTAAAGATACGAACGAGTTCCTTAATACCCTCACTTCAAGAATCAATGGTGCAACAGAAAGTTTAACACAAGCCGAGGTGAGAATTTTGTTGGAATACTTTAATAACATCTCCGCTCCCATATTTACAAAACTGGTGCTGTCCGAAGAAAATGGACTGTATAAGGTTAAAGCCAAAACAAATAATTGTCTCCAAATATTTATCTCAGACAAGTTGCCTTTTCTGAAAAATCTTGTAAAAGATAAACACTTAAACAAATATGTACCTTTAATAGCTGAATTTGAAGAATTTATTACGAATAAAACAGACTTACTTAATGGTAATAGCTTGTATGAAGCTATATTAAATGAACCAATTGAGCATGCATCGTTATTAGATGTTATTTTGGAGGCGGATAGTAAAGATATTCAAAAACGGTATCTTAAAATGGTTGATAAATACTTCATCCAGTGTGAAACCACCTATGATCAGAATTCTTATGAGCACAAGATATTAGAATTAGCCATCTCCTTGGGAGTGTACAATATCAAAGAGAAAATTATTATCAGGATGAAAGATGGTACTACGATAGCACTTAAGAACATTTCTTGTCATAACAGAGTGTTTTTCAATTTCGGAGAAGAAAATACAACAGAATATGAGTTAATTCTTTCGAGGATCCTTCCGGAGTATTCTGGGTCAGCTGAAATTGTCGAAGATATTGTAAAATCTTTCCCCGACCTTCAAGAAAAAATATTGCTCTCAGAATTGTTTAAAGTTGGTGTAGAAAAGCCAAAAGAAGAGATAATTGGAGAAATGGGCTTAGATCTCAATGATCCACATCAATTAGCTTTTTTAATTTTATATTTAAGTACAAATCGCGATTCTACGATTGATGTATCAAAATATTCATTTATCAATTATTTAGGTGTTAAGACAAACTTCAACAAGAAGGGGAAATATTTCTCCAATTTTCATTCATTTATTGATCCCAACTATATTTTAGATGAATCTTATACGGAAATAAATGCTCTCCTAAAAATTGATTACCAAAAGCCTGTTTTTACAAGTGCATCATTTCCCGTAGTAATGAAGCCAATCTTGGAAAATGGCGAGTATAAATGCTTCCCGGTAAAGAAAGACTTAAAAAATGATTCGTTAGCTCAACAAGATTTGTTTCAAGCATTATTTGAAGAGTTTAGTAGCAGAGCTGATAGCACAGAAAAGATAACTTTCGAAGAGACCACACATAATGTGAATTCGACTGAGAAAATTAAATATCTTAATGCTGTGAAGATGGATTTTTTAGGCTTTGAACCCGAAAAAACTGTTTTTCCCTCTGATTATGCGATAGAGATAGAGATTCTTCCCGATTGGGTACTCTCTTGGCTCAACGATGGTGACAAAAAACAGAAACTTAGGTACCTTGAAGTTCTAGGTGTGAATATGGATTCATCTGATTTAGTCTCTTTAAGGAAGATGCTGTTGTTTGGAGATCCACATATTTCTAATGATATTGTAGCTGGATTACGAGAGTTGAAAAAAGGTTATCTGGGAAGAAGTATGTTATATGCCTTGACAAGGAAAATTGACTTTTACTCAGGTACCTCCAATCTTGAGTGTCTAAGAATGATTTATCAGGTATGCGAACCACAAGAAAATGTACCTTGCATTTTTATTAATGATGTAGATGAGTCGGGTAAAATACATTACGAAATTAAGGAATCCTTTAAAGACCATAAAATTTGGCACATTAATCCAGATGAATCAGAAGATATACTCACTAACCTAAAGCCAATTCATCAGATTATTAAGAATCGAAATGAATTGTTGTGTGATTTCCGGGTAATACCAGAGAATTACAGTCACTTCCTTGGCTCACACGGAATTGAATATCAGATTACTTTTGAGATACCCACTGAAAATAAAGAATATGATAAAGACTACTATAAAATATGGAAAAAAGAAACAGCACCCTTTTTCACTATTTACGAATGCAACAGCCACTCTCGAAAAAATATTACCAATCATTATTCTTTTGGCGATCAACGAATATTTGCACGAGAAGAAAGCACGATAAAAATAATTGGTGAAACTCGCGAGATATTCTTTGTACCACAAACTGAACGGACAGTTGAAGACCTACTGAAAGGTATCATAGGAGAGGGGGGATTTACTCAAGAGCATTTAGATTTACTTGCCAAATTTAAGGAAAATGAACCTGAAGAGATCAAAAAATTGTATGACAAGGAATTTGACAACTTAGTTGATTTTTCTGTTGAAGACATCATTAAAGTGAACAATACATACTTTATAACTGGAGAAAATAAGACATTCGATGAAAAGCTGTTAGAACTTATCAACGCACAGACTTCACCTTGGAAAGGATACATTTATCATTTTACTCATTTGGAAAATGCTATAAAAATTATCAAAATGAGTAAAATCAAATCCAGAAATTCCGCAGATTTTCTAGATTCCGCAGGTTCTTCTTTTATACAAGCCACTCAAAATCGCATTAAGGATTTTGCCCGTTTCTATTTTAGACCCAAAACCCCTACACAATATTATAATGAACATTTGGGTAAAACTACTAAGTTAGGAGATCTGCCACAATGTCCGGTTCCGATCTTCTTCCGGTTTAAAATGGAGCAAGTACTAAAAACCCATCAGAATATTTGTTATGTAAGTAACGGTAATCTTAGACATTACCCTACTACGCAATTCGGTAACACTTATGAATTCCTCAAGCAGTTTAACTTTAAGAACCTGTATTCGAATATTAATGATTGTGATTTATACGAATTTCTAAACGCATCTCAGCAGGAATTCGTAATCGAAGGAGAGTTGGATTTTTCTTTGATTGAAGATTATGATATTATTTGCCCTGATGAGCACAGTAAAATGTCGTTGTTAGCTTTAATTGGGGATTTTGTTGTAGATTTTAATAAAATAAAAGTTGATAGTTCTTATTACTACCTAGAGAATCCGAAGGTATTTATAAATACGATGGAAGATAAAATTACCATTGCCATTCCAGAGAAGGTAAGTTCAGGAACATTGCTTGCAGAAACCAAAATATTGGTCAAAAATAGCTCAATTACACATTATATTGAAACAGACAAGCGTGTTAGAATTACATCTCCAACTAATGCCACACTCAAAATATTTTACCAAGGACTAAACAATCAGCAGCAATGGTTAGTATTTGCACGGGGAGAGCAAATCACTGGTGGTGATTCTCTTTCAACTAGTTCAACAGATACTAAAAATCTAATTGCTCTGGTCTTAGGAATTGATGTCCGTTTCCCGGGATACTACAATACTAACATCAGGCACTATACCCTCCAACAACATACTGAGTTAGTTCTTCACGAATTTGAAAAGTACTTTGGGAATCTTAGAATTGTTGGGGCGATGGAAAGAGAGACATTTAGCCTGTTTTTAGTACTTCATGATATCGGTAAGGCTCCTGCACATATCGCAGGTAATAAAGAGGATCAATATAAGCACTCAAAGATGCTACTTTCAGAAGTTCGATCTAAACTCCCAATTAGCGATTCGGAGTACTCTATCTTTTTAGCACTGATTAAAGATGATCCCCTTGGAAAATATTTTCAAGGTAAATATTCTTTGGATACAGCAAAAAGTGTAATATTAGAAACAAGAGATAAGTTCAGCCTGGATTTAGCTGAATATTTTGAAAAACTTACGATCTATTATCAGGTAGATGCAGGTAGTTATACCGAAGATGCAGGAGGAATAAGCTATCTAGAGCATGTTTTTCAATATTTCGGTGGCAGTAAAGTCCGACATTCTGAAGAATCACGATTGATTTTTTCGAGCAAATATGAAATGATGTACATAAAATTAAAACGAGCAATTTTTGAATGAGTAATATTAAAATAATCAAAGGGAATCTTTTTACCTCAAACGCACAAACCATAGTTAACACTGTGAATACCGTGGGAGTTATGGGAGCAGGTATTGCCCTTGAGTGTCGACTAAGATATCCTGACATGTTTTCTAAATATGTTGAATTGTGCAAAAACAAGCAGCTTAAGGTTGGCATGTTATGGCTTTATAAATCAACTGATCGTTGGATATTAAATTTTCCGACCAAGGAAGATTGGAAAGGTGATTCAAAAATTGAGTATCTGGAAAAAGGATTATCCAAATTTGTTGCTTCTTATCAGGATAAAGGCATTACTTCAATTGCATTTCCAATTCTTGGATCCAGAAACGGGAAAATACCAATTGAAGTTTCTTTGGAAATTATGCAGAGGTATTTAACCAAGTGTGTAATACCAATAGAAATTTATCGATATGATAGTAAAGCAAGTGATGAACTCTTTGAAAAACTGAAAGTTTATTTATCCCAGTTGAGTATAAACCAAATAATTGAGAAAACACATTTAAGTAGATCTTATGTTGATAAACTTCTCTTGGCACTTTCAAACCCAAAAGTGAATACAATTACTCAATTATCAAAAATTGATGGTCTCGCAATTAGAACTCTAGAAAAGTTATTCAGCTTCGTTTTGGCAAATGGGAATGACCTACCAAAAAAGCCAGGTGCACTTAAAGTGGCCAAAAATCATAAAAAAGTCGTAAATCGAGACAAATTGACATTATTGCAATTGGAAAATCACTTGTTGAATGCGGCGAATATTATTCGCGGGAAAATGGATTCATCCGAATATAAGCAATACATTTTGGGGATGCTGGTTCTAAAATGGTTATCCGATCAATTTGAAAGTGAAAAAAACACCTATTTTGAGAAAGATGTTCACTTAGGTTTAAGTGAGAAAGCTATTGATGGACAGAAAGAGTATCCTTTTCAGTATAGTGGTCATTTCTTTGTTCCAAATGAATCCCGTTGGAATACCATTATGGGACAAAAAGTTGACATTGCAATCAAATTAAATATTGCTTTATCAGCACTTGAAAATGCTAATTCTGAGTGGGGGGGAGTGTTGCTCGGCATTGACTTCAATGCCAAAAGAGGTAATTCTCGTAAAATCCCTGATAAGAAACTTATTGATTTGATAGCACATTTTAACAAGTATCGACTTTCGAGAGAGGACATTTTATATCATGATCTTTTAGGTGCAGCATTTGAATACCTCATCAAGGACCTCGCTGATAACTTAGATAAAAAGGGAAGTCCGTTTTATACCTCACTACAGATTTTTGGACTTTTATTAAGGCTTGCTAAACCACAATAATTTGTTACTGTATAGGTCCCCACTTGTGGATCATTCGTATTAAATTATTAATCGTACTAATATATTCCATAATAAGTTAAGTTTCAAATGATCAGCCACTAATATGTAATCCTGAGCGCAGGGTAGGAGTGATTGGGGATGGACATTTAGGCTACGAATATTTAATCCCGTGAGCGGGATATCAGGGTGTTTGGAGTTTTAAGATTTGCTACAGCTATCAATTCCTTGCCGGGAAAAAGGCTGTGGGATGATTGATCATATTTCTACGAACATGACATCCGCCCGGACGGATTTTTTGAGAGAGGGGGGATTCAATTTTTTTACAAACATGGCATCCTGATGGATTGAGATTGATAATATTGCTCCTCTGCGTAATTCCGTTTAATCTGCGTGTATCCGCGTCCCTTTCGTCCTGCTAATCTGTGGTATATAAAGATTCCTATCAGGGTTTTTCTTATCATTTTGATAAAATATCTTTATTAAAATAATAATAGTGATCACTTTCCGACAGGAATGAATTCTCACTTTTGATAATTATTCCTTTGTTATCAGGCAAATTAGTGTTGGCACGATTTGTGCATCATCAAACATGTACAAACAATTTAACATATGCCCAACACATTTACCTATTTAGATGCTTTTGTAATAGTTCTATACTTGATCGTGGTATTAAGTATCGGATTCTATTATTCGAAGAAGAATGACGAAAGCTACAGCGGTTACTTCCTTGCGGGACGGAATACCGGCTGGATCGCGATAGGTCTGTCGATATTTGCCACCAATATTTCGAGTGAGCATTTCATTGGTCTTGCCGGTGCAGGATCGCTCAGGGGACTTGCAGTGGGGCAGTTTGAATTGATGGCAATTTTCACCCTGCTTTTTGCCGGCTGGTTTCTGGCTCCCGTCTATTTCAAATCAGGGGTGTTTACAGTTCCGGAATTCCTGGGGTTAAACTTCGATGTACGAATGAGGAAGCTGTTTGCAGCCTTCTCGATTGTAATTTACATCCTCACAAAGATTCTTGTTTCCCTTTTTGCGGCAGGAATTCTTTTCTACAATATTTTTGGTCTCAATATTTACGCATCCTCCATCCTGATTGTTCTTATTACAGGGCTCTATACTGTAATCGGCGGTGCACACGCAGTAATAAAAACACAGACATTTCAGGGAATAATCTTCATTACGGGTGCGGTAATCCTCTCAATACTTGGTTTCATAGCAGTTGGCGGGATAGATGGATTATATTCAAAACTTCCCGCCGATTTTTTTACAATGTTTAAACCTGCCACAGATAACGATTATCCCTGGACAGGCATTGTTTTCGGGGCTCCCGTTATAGCATTCTGGTACTGGTGTACCGATCAGTACATGGTACAGAGAATGCTCAGCGCAAGATCTGTCGAAGACGCAAGAAAAGGTTCTCTCCTCGCTGCAACTTTCAAATTACTCCCCATTTTTATTTTAGTGCTCCCAGGTCTTTTCGCCGCAATTTTATATCCCGAGTCGAGAGGTGACGGTGCCTACTCAGCCTTAATCAACGGAAACATACTCCCCGTTGGACTTAAGGGGCTGGTGATTGCAGGGCTTTTGGCTGCAATCATGTCTTCACTCTCCGGAGCTTTCAACAGTATTGCAATCCTCTTTACCAACGATTACTACAGGTTGAAATATCCCGAGACAAATGAGAGGAAGCTTGTGCTCGTGGGCAGACTTGCCACCACAACAGCAGTAATAGCTGCCATCCTTATCGTTCCTTTGGTAAAGATTGTCAGCTCACAATTGTACCTCTTTTTACAGAGTGTGCAGTCGTTTGTGAGTCCTCCGATTACTGCGGTATTTCTCTTTGGACTGTTTTCCGGGAAGATGAATTCCCGTACAGCGATTATCACCCTTGCAGTAACAGAGTCTCTTGGTCTGAGCCGACTGGTGCTCGAGTTGCTCCAAACGAACGGAGTCGCACTTCATCCATTTTTTGAAGCTGTGCTGGCGATAAATTTTCTCCATTTCTCTCTCTTTCTCTTCATTATCAGTGTGGCGATGATTCTGGGTCTGAATACAGGCAAGAGCAAAGACACAAACCCTTTTGCAGTTCAGTTTAAGAATTCATTCCGGGAAAGCGGCAGGGAAATGGCGGCGGGTTTTTCAAATATTATAAAGACACATACCCTAAGTCCCAGTTTTGTACTGTCTGCAATCGTGTTGATAATGATACTCGGATTGTGGAGTATCTGGTCATAGAGAAAAGATTTTAAGAAAACCAAAATTTCATTAACCAAAAACCACATTATTGAGGTAAAACACATGAAAAGAATCGTACTATCAATTCTTTTTGTTATCGGACTCTCGACCTCTGCAATTCCGCAGATAATCGAAAGTTTTGATAATAATCTTAGAGAGGATACGACCTATCAGTTTTCCATCGAAGGAAACACAAGTCGTATGGACTACACTGTCAACACTGCCGACAAAAAAGAAGGTGCAGCAGCGGGAGAGATCAAGTTTGTGATCGGTGCTGTGCACGAATGGGGCAGCTACGGACAGTTGATTAAAAGACTTCCTGTCGGTCAGTATTATGACTGGTCAGCTACCGATTCACTGGCATTGTGGATAAAGGTGGTTACACCTCCAACAATCCCGGTAAACATGGTATTCAGAATTCACATTGCAGACAGGCCTAATGATGGTGCCACACTCGAAGAATGGGTATATGAACATACCACCATTCTCGATGCTCAGAGCGACTGGGTTGAGTTGAAAATACCTATTAAACTCCTCTGCACAGACGGAAGCCAGACTCCATCAGATTCCGGTTTCGTTATTTTCCCTTCAGGATGGGGCGGTGGACCAAACAATTTCTGGAATAACCAGGAACTTGACTGGGATCATATCGTTGGATTCAACATTGGTGCAATCACCTCAGGTTACACACCCGGAACCAACCTTCCTGCAGATTCACTTACAGTAAGATTTGACGGTTTCAGAAGATTTGGTAACAGATCAGTTCCTGCAGTTTTCTTTAACGGTTTACAGTTCATGGGAAATCTTGCTGGTTTCAACTGGGGACAGTCGAATCTTGAAGTAATTACCGGTGCAGGTCCTGTGCCAAACAGCAACGCTGCAAAATGGACCCAGGGAAATGAATGGGGTAATGGCTGGACAGGTACAGGATTTAATGTAAGCCCTGTCTTCAACCTCGGAAGTTCATGGATGGTTGACAGTATGAAGATAAAACTGAAATGTCCTGCCGGAACCGGTCCACTCAGAGTACAGCTTGAAGGTGGCGGCGGCAAAAAAGGTACCGTTTTCACACCTGTTGGTGATGATCAGTGGCACAGCTATTCCTTCCCGTTAAGAGAGATGGCTTTCCAGGATAACACAACATTTTTCGATTCAACACAGGTGAATGTTGTTCAGATCATGGCTGAAGCTTCCGGTACTGCAGGCAGAGTAATCTGGATGACAGACTGGTGGACAGGCAATCCTAAATTTGATGTTATTGCTCCAAGCGCACCACAGGGTGTTGCAGCTTTTGCAGGAACATTTCAGAATGTCGTAACCTGGCTTGATGTTCCCGGTGAAACAGGCGAAACTTACGATGTTTATTATTCAAAGAATCCGATTACCGATCTTACAGCAGCCGGTGTTGAAGCTGTGAAACTCGGTGTTGCAGAGAATGCTCAGCTTTTCGAGCACATCCTTCTCGCTCCGAACACAAATCAGTCAGTTACATACTACTATGCAGTAACATGTAAAGACTTTGCAGGCAACAAGAGTGTTGTAAGCCAGAACTCCTCAGCCGTTACCAATACAGCAAAAGGAAGACCAACAATTTCACTCAATGCTCCTGCGAACTTCGTTGCCGATGGTAACCTCGCTGAATGGCAGCAAATCAATCCATTCAGAATGTTCCTTTCTGACGGTACAGGTCACCTTGTAACCAACACTACAATCAGTGGTGATGCTGACTGTTCAGCAAAAGCTTATCTTGCAATGGACAACCAGTATATGTACATCGCATTTGATGTCGATGATGATATCGTTGTTCCAAACGCACAAGGTTCATCATACCTGAATGACTGCCCTGATCTTTATATTGGTCTCTACAACTGGCGCGGAATGCCGCACACTTCCTACCAGAGAGGTGCACAGCCTGATTATCATTTCAGATTCGCATGGAACCGTGTAATTATCGACGGATCAGCCGGTACAGACAGTCTTATTGGAAAAGGTGCAAACTACTATTGGGAAGAGAAATTCCCTTCAGGTTACATTGTTGAATGCCGTATCAGCCTTGCTGATCTCGCTCTCCACGGAAATGACCTTACATTTGTACCAAAAGAAGGTTACAGACTTCCCATCGATTTCGCTTTGAACGATGCAGATGCAACCAACACAAGAGAAGGTATCATGACCTACTCTCCATACAATGAAGACAAATCGTATCAGGATGTTTCAAGATGGATATACACCTGGATAGGCAACCTTTGGGAGCCAACAGACATCAACGATCTTGAACTGACTGCTGACAGCTACATTCTTGCTCAGAACTATCCCAATCCTTTCAATCCAAGCACCACAATCAAGTATGCGATTGAAAAACCGGGTCTCGTAACCCTTAAAGTTTACGATCTTCTTGGAAAAGAAGTTGCAAGTCTTGTAAATCAGGATCAGGCAGCCGGTGTTTATTCGGTTAAGTTTGATGCTTCCCTCCTTTCAAGCGGAATTTATTTCTACAAACTTGAAAGCGGATCGTTCACGAAAATAAATAAGATGATGCTTGTAAAGTAGCATTTCTCCCCGTGAGTGCAGAAGCCCCGTGCTTCTGCACTCATCGTTTTGATCAGATAACTATTGGATATTCCGATGAGACAAAAAACAAACCATTTTTATAATAATATTTATGCAGCAGTGTTCTTGTTGCTCTGCATTATTGGTTCCGGTATCGCTTACGGCGGAGTGACGGGCAAGATATCCGGCAGAGTGATGGACGAGAAAACAGGCGAGCCAATTATTGGTGCAACGGCTGTTCTCGAGGGTACATTCCTCGGTGGTGTCGCAGACGCAAACGGATACTACGCCATCAATAATGTCCCACCGGGAACCTACCGGGTGATTTTTACTGCGGTTGGTTATCAAAAAACCATTATGGAGAAAGTGCTTGTAAAAATCGACCTTACAACAAATATCGATGTAAAGTTGAAAAATGCAGGCATCACTCTTGACAAGGAAGTGGTTATCACTTCAGACAGACCGCTTGTTCAGAAGGATCTTACCTCCACTTCGGTAACGATTTCTTCCGATGATATTAAAATGATGCCCGTGGAAAATGTCAGCCAGATAGTAAATCTGCAGGCAGGCGTCATAGACGGTCACTTCAGAGGTGGAAGATCTAACGATGTTGCCTACCTTATTGACGGTGTTTCGGTTACCGACCCGTTTAACGGAGGGTTCAACATTGAAGTGGAAAATGCATCCATCAGACAGATGGAGGTGATTACAGGGACATTTAACGCAGAATATGGTCAGGCTCTTTCCGGTGTCGTCAATATTGTTACCGAGGGGGGATCGAATAAATTCCGGACTGATTTCTCTGCCTATGTCGGAAATTTTGTTACAACACACAGCAATATTTTCAGAAATCTCGACAAGATCGACAGGCTCGCTCAGAAAAACTTCCAACTTACCTTCAGCGGTCCAATTACACCGGTTCCGAATCTGTACTTCTTCGTCACAGGAAGGTATTTCGACAATATCGGACATCTTTACGGGAAAAGAGTTTATAATGTTACTGATGATGTTCCGTTCTATCCTATACCCAACGATAAATCGTTCTGGATTCCACGAAATACAGGTGACGGTGAATATGTCTCAATGAATCCCTATACCAAATATTCGTTGAATGCAAAACTCACATACGCTCTCCCTACTGTAGCTTTCACATACTCTGTATTTTGGGACAAGACGAAGAGCAAAGGATATGATCACGGATTTTCATGGACACCTGACGGTGTAATGACGAATTACGGAGATGACTGGATACAAAATTTCCAAATTACAAATTATCTTTCATCCTCGACAAACCATTCTTTAAAAATCTCGGTCAACAACTACATGTTTAAGGGTTATCTTTACGAAGATCCTTTCGATCCGAGATATGTCAACCCGAGACAGGGTATAGCCCTTTCAAGCTACACATTCCGTTCGGGTGGAAACCAGGGTGGAAGATACGACAGAAGCACGAGAACTTATGTAGCTCAATACTCCCTTTCCTCGCAGGTCTCGAAAGAACACAAGATAGGGCTTGGAATTGAAGCAAGACAACATGAAATTTACAGTCACAATCTCGACCTCGTAAACCTGACCGACGGTCAGATTGACACCCTCGGAAATGTGATCTTTACCCCGGGATATCCTGCTGTAGGTACCATGTCCGATCAGGGTTCGAATATCGAATACTCCCGTAAACCGCTTGAAGTGTCGGCTTACATCCAGGACAAAATGGAATATGACATCATGATCATAAATGCAGGTGTCAGATTCGATTACTTCAAATCAAATGCAAGAATGCCCGTCAACAAACAGAATCCGACCCGCAACGCTTCATTCCCCGGTGCAGACCAGTGGATTGATGCGGATGCAAAGTGGCAGGTAAGCCCGAGACTCGGAGCTTCCTTCCCGATTACCGACCGTGGTATCATCAGATTCTCCTATGGACATTTCTTCAAGATTCCTTCATTCGAAAATCTCTACCAGAACCCCGACTTCATAGTAAGACCGGGTAACAGCCTGAATACAGTTGTCGGAAATCCCGACCTGAATGCTGAAAAGAATATCATCTATGAAATAGGTCTTCAGCAGGCACTTTTCGCGGATATTTCTTTGAACATGTCACTTTACTACAGAGACATCAGAAACTGGCTCGGCATGGAAATCGTGAATACCTATGAAGGATTCAAATATGCACGATTCATCAACAGAGATTATGCAAATGTAAGAGGTCTCGTACTCGTTCTCGACAAGAGATTCTCAAACTACTTCAGCGCAAAACTTGATTACACTTATCAGATTGCCGAAGGTAATTC
Organism: Bacteroidota bacterium; assembly: GCA_020161395.1. Classification (NCBI taxonomy): domain Bacteria; kingdom Pseudomonadati; phylum Bacteroidota; species Bacteroidota bacterium. The sequence continues at coordinate 278,111 of JAIUOE010000001.1, read as the reverse complement.
CTCTGATCCTTATGCTGTTTACAATAAGAATCAGACTAATCCACCGATTGAAGAATCGAAAACGGTTGTTCCTCTTAGCTGGGATCAGAGACATACATTCAACCTGAGTGTCAATGTCGGTGTTCCGGGTGACTGGACAGTAGGTGCAATATTCCAGTATGGTTCTGGTATGCCTTACACAGAAGATCCAAAGATCTCAAAAGGTGTCCGCTTCGAAAATGGTGGAATAAAACCGACTTATTTCAATCTTGATATAAGAGCAGACAAGATATTCAATGTTTTCGGCGTCAATGTAAGAACTTATATCTCCATCTATAACGCATTGGACATCAAAAATGAGTTTGGTGTTTACGGAACAACCGGAAGAGCCAATGCGGACCTGAACACTCAGTACGCTGTCGATGTGATCGGTTTGAACACTATTGAAGAATACATTAACAATCCTTCGATGTACTCGACACCAAGAGAGATCAGAGTTGGAATTGGTTTCGATTTTTAATTCCCGGAGCTTCAGAATGTTAAAGAAAATATTTATAATTTCCCTTGTGCTCCTTACCGAACTGGTTTTTGCACAGGTATCCCCTTCCACCCAGCGCTACCGTAACGATCAGTACGGCAACATTTCCTTTAGAAGAGAAGGAGTGATGGACGGGAATCAGGTAAGAACTCTCTTCTACAACAACGGTGAAGTTGGTCAGTGGCCCTATCAGCCTTCGGGTGAATGGCCCAAGGGATCAGGTCACTCGTACCTCGACGGTGTAAGCGTGCTTATTTCTTCCGAAATAACTGCCCCCGGTACCGGACAGGTAGTGCATCCTCTCCAGACTTCTTATCGTGAATGGATGGATAAAGATCCTGTAACAGGTGAAATCTGGGGATTTGAACCCGTGCCCGGTTACAACAATTCCTCATCCAAGAAACCTTCGATTAATACCGACCCGAACTCGTGGCCCAAATTCTGGCCTCCTGCTCTCAATCTTACTCCCGAGTGGGACGGATACTGGTACGGTTATTTCGGAAGAGGAGTTTTAAACTCTGATTTCGAGACCTTCTTCGTCATGGATGATTCGAAGGACAAGGAATTCATGAGAAATCCCTTCTTCTTTAAACCGATTGCAGTGGATACTAACCGTGGCGGTCTCGGTTTAAGAGTTGAAGTGAGGGGCTTCCAGTGGTCACATGTACTCGCAGAAGATATTATTTTCTGGCATTATGACATTGTGAACATTTCAGATTACAACTATCCAAAAACACTCTTTGGTTTCTATACCGACTGCGGTGTGGGCGGAACAGACGACTCTGAAGATGACAACGCCTCTTTCGATCTGAAACTTGACATGGCATATTGCTATGACAACAACGGTCTTGGACTTCCTGACAACTGGAAAACGGGTTACTACGGATATGCCTATCTCGAAAGCCCGGGAAACGGCTACGACAATATCGATAACGACCAGGATGGTCTTACTGATGAAAAAAGAGACGACAATATCGATAACGACGGCGACTGGGTCAGATATACCGACCTTAACGGTAACGGCAAATGGGATCCTGCTGACAATGAACCGTTGAACGACGATGTTGGTAAAGACGGTGTTGGTCCTTATGACAGACAATATACCGGACCTGATGAAGGCGAAGGCGACGGAATACCTACCGATGGCGAACCAAACTTCGACAAAACAGACAAAGACGAATCTGATCAGATAGGTCTTACTGCCGTTTCACTCTACAGACTTGGTCAGGGTGGAACAGGCGGCGGCTGGCCAAAAGATGATGAATCGATGTGGCTGAAGATGTCGGCAGGTACCTTCGACACCTCGCTCCAGAGAGCAAACATCAGTATGGTTTTTGCTTCCGGTCCTTTCCCGCTTCAGCAGGGTCTGAGAGAGAGATTCTCGATGGCTCTTCTTTTTGGCGAAGACCTGAATGACATCATGTTCAACAAAGAGACAGTACAGCAGATTTACAACTCGAACTACAACTTCTCGAAACCTCCGTTGAAACCAAAGCTTACTGCGGTTCCGGGTGATGGCAAAGTATTTCTTTACTGGGACAACATAGCTGAAGAGTCCCGCGATCCTTTCCTTGGTTTCCAGAACAACGATCCCACAAAGGGATACAAGAAGGATTTCGAAGGTTACCTCATTTACAGAAGTCAGGAACCTGAATTTAACGACATTAAAGTCATCACTGATTCAAAAGGCTCTTCCAAATACTGGAAACCGATTGCACAGTTTGACCTTAAAGACAGTATAAAAGGTCCTGATCCCGTTGGCATCAATGGAGCTCATTTCTGGAGAGGCGACAACTCAGGTTTGCGCTATTCCTATATTGATAATGATGTTAACAACGGACAAAAATACTATTACGCTCTCGTTTCCTACGACATGGGAGATCCGAATTTCGGTACAGCCGGATTGCAACCCTCCGAGTGCACAAAAATCATTACAGAAGATTTCGCCGGTAATCTGCAATTTGTGGATATCAATTGTGCGGTCATAGTTCCTAATGCACCGGCTGCCGGATATCTTCCTCCCAACATCACCGGAGACATCAGGAATGTCAGTCAGGGTATCGGTTCAGGTGCTCTGAATGTAACGGTTCTCGATCCTTCGGCTGTTAAGAACGGTGCGTCATACGATGTTGAATTCAATTCGACAACAACATATCCGCTTTACAAGACTCTTTCTTATAAAGTCATAAAATCCTACAACGGAGTTGTTGATACACTTTTCACAGTCGATTCCTCCTATTTTGGAGCCGAGAGAATTGGTCCTCCATTCGACGGACTTGCAATTTCCGTATTGAATGATTCGGTTGTCTCACTCAGAGATACACTGACAGGTTGGGTAACAGGAAAGAGTAATCTTACAATGCTGGTAACTCCTGATCCGACCCCGGTTAGAGGAATTGCATGGCCAGCTGACTATGAAATCACTTTCTACGATACACCACAGGATACATGTTTTATTCAGTCACCACCGCTTTATACAAAATTCCCTCTGAATTTGAAAGTCTGGAACAACACTGAACAAAAGTATTCCAAGGTTGCCGTAAAAGACAATGACGGTTCGAAGGATCTTTCGATTGGAGATCAGATACAGATTCTGGAATTCCAGGGTTCACCTGTACCTGCCAATATCAGATTTGCATGGAACCTCTCCTACGATGTGCCTGCTGATCCAAATGCTCCGCTGGTTTACCCTGCTGCCAATGACAAATACCGGATCACAACAAAGAAACCGTTCAAGAAAGGTGATAAAATCCTTTTCTCCACCAAGTCAGCCGGTATAGACAACAGTCTTGCCAAAGGACAGCTTGGTAAAATTGATGTGGTGCCAAATCCATATCTGGGTGCTGCTTCATGGGAAAGAAGAAATCTCAATTCAACCGGCAGAGGAGACAGGAAGATCGATTTTGTAAATCTTCCGAGTGAATGTACGGTCAGGATCTACACCATCACAGGTCAGCTTATAAAGACTCTTTATAAAAACTCGACCTATCTTGATGGCAGCATTTCCTGGAACCTTGTTACAGATGACGGTATGGACGCTGCATACGGTGTTTACATTTATCATGTTGATGCACCGAATGTCGGAGAACACATCGGCAAATTTGCTCTAATCAAATAAGCGGACGGATTGAAATGAAAAAGAAGATATTTATCATAATGTTAATTGCTATTTCCGCAAATGTGGCATTTGCCCAAGGTTTCAAGTCTGATGTCTCCAAACGCGGAACAACCGCAGCCCCTTTCCTTTCCATAGGTCAGGGTGCAAGATCGGTTGCGATGGGAAGTGCCTTCTCCGGTGCTTCAAACGATGTAAGTTCAATCTACTGGAATCCTGCAGGTCTTACAAAGGCAGACGGTTTTCAGATGATGTTCGATCACACATCATGGATTGCGGATATAAAATACAATTTCCTTGCTGCCAGCTATAATCTCGGTGACATGGGAACGATTGGTTTTAGTTTCCTCAGTTCCAATGTAGGTGAAATGAAGGTGACAACAATCGATTATCCCGGTGGTACGGGAGAGACCTTTACCGCGAGTGATGTGGCTATAAGCCTTGCTTATGCCATCAGACTTACGGACAAGTTTTCGATTGGATTTAACCCGAAATTCATCTACCAGAGTATCTGGAAAATGAGTGCAACCGCTTTCGCTATCGATATGGGTGTGCAGTATGTTACACCATTTGACGATGCAGTGCTTGCAATGTCGATCTCTAACTTCGGGACAAAAGTTCAGTTGCTCGGAAACTCAAATCTCGTGCTTCACGATCTCGATCCGGGAAGTACCGGAAACAACGGAAAGATTCCTGCATATCTTGAAACAGGTGCATGGTCACTCCCTCTGAATTTCAGAGTTGGCATAATGTACACCCCCGTGAAATCGGAAATGCACAACCTTATCGTTGCTGTTGATGCAACCCACCCGAGTGATGACTATGAAAGTCTGAACATCGGAGCTGAATATTGCTTCAATAAATTCCTCTTTATCCGCGGCGGCTACAAATCAGCTTTCCTTCAGGATTCAGAAGAGAGATTTACCGCCGGATTTGGTATAAAACAGCATCTTATGAACAATGTTTCTGTAATATTTGATTACGCCTACCAGGATTTTGGAAGGTTCTCCAATATTCAGAAATTTACAATGTCCGTAACATTCTAATTATTTAACCGGCTCCTGCTTCACCAGATGCGGGAGCCGGGTTGTTTCTCATAAAAGAAAATAAAAACATGACCAAAAAACTGCTTCTACTTGTTGCTCTTACCATTCTGCTCACGGAATATCTCTCTGCAAAGGACTATAAAGGTGCCGAGTTCAGAACAAAGCAGACATACCTTTACGGGAGGTTCGAGGTTTCTTTGAAATCTGCCGCCCGCGAAGGAATGCTTTCTTCTTTCTTTACTTATCACGAGTTTAGCACAGGTATCCAGGACTGGAACGAGATCGATATCGAAATTCTCGGCAGATATGAGAATGATATCCAGTTCAACGCCATTACCCCGAATCAGGTGAATCATGAGAGTCATTACCCCTTGAACTTCCTCCCGAGTGCTGATTTTCATACCTACGCATTTGAATGGACTCCAAACTATGTCGCCTGGTTTGTCGACGGTGTCGAAGTGTACAGACAAACAGGAGCACACATCCAGACCCTGAACAAAGCTCAAAAACTGATGATGAACATCTGGAATCCCACTTACACCAACTGGGCGGGTGTCTTCGATCCCAATGCTCTTCCCGCTTTTGCATATTATGACTGGGTGAAGTATTACACCTATACACCGGGATTGGGCAACTACGGAACCGGTAACAATTTTTCTCTCTCCTGGTCGGATGAATTCGACTACTGGAATACTGCAAGATGGGAAAAAGGAACCCATACATTCAATGGCAATGGTTGTGATTTTGTTGCCTCCAATGCGGTTATCACCAATTCGAAATTGATTCTCTGTCTTACAGATGCCGTTAATCTCGGGTACACCGATGTGAAATCACCTGTTTTTCTGTCTGCAAGAGTGACCAACAACAAAGTGATTGCATACTTTTCCGAAGAGCTCGATTCAGCATCGGCACAAACAATTGGAAACTTCAACATTCCCGGTTCAACTGTAACCTCTGCCAGAATCCTCACGGGGCTGAAAAGCGTAGAATTGACCGTTGACGGATGGGACTTCACCTCTGCAAGAAACCTTATCGTACTGAATGTGAAAGACCGGTTCAATAACACGATTGCTGCGCGGGCAATCTCGATAATTCTCGAAAGAAACTGGAGCTGGCCCATTAAAATTAATTGTGGCGGAACCGCTCAACTCGGATATCTCCCCGAAAGTGACTATGGTTTCACAACTGATTACGGTTCTCTTGATGGCTCGAACGGCTCATTTTCTGCAGGACTCCAGATCAACGGAACGGATGAAGACGAAATTTTCAGAAGTGAAAAATACGGACTCGCCACTTACACCGTGAGGGTTCCAAATGGAAATTACAAGGTAAAACTGATGTTCGCAGAGAACTATTTTACACAGGCAGGAAAGCGAATTTTCAGTGTCTTCCTCGAAAACAGCAGAGTTATCAACCAGCTCGACATTTTTTCAGAAGCCGGGGCGAACACTGCATTGATCAAAGAGTTTAACAATATCGCAGTTAACGACGGCAAGATAGACCTTCACTTCGTTACACATCTCGATAAACCATTGATTAATGGAATTGTAATTGAGAAACTGCCTTCCGGTATCGAGGAAGGTTCAACCGATATTCCCGGATCATTTATCCTGAATCAGAACTATCCCAATCCGTTTAACGGACAAACGGTTATCTCCTTTTCTGTGAACAAACCCGGTTTTTTTACATTTTCCCTTTTCAGTCCAACGGGTGAACAGTTAATTAAAAAAGAGCTGGGCTGGCTGGAAGAAGGATCACATTCTTTCCCCCTCGGGAGGAAGGAGTTGAGTGCCAGTGGCATCTATTTTTTTTCTCTCGCCACACCCTCTTCGCTTGAAACAAAAAAGCTTGTACTCTTAAACTAAACGGTTAAAACAAATTTATCATATACAACAAAATACAGTAAATACCATGAAAACTCTCAGACTGTCAATTATAACATTATTCCTTCTGGCATTTCTTCCCGTTGTTCTCTTCGCTCAGAAGACTGACAAGGAAATTAAAGATGAAGTCCAAAAACTTGTCGGGAAAATGACTCTTGAAGAAAAAGTTGGTCAGATGACACAACTTACAATCCAGGCAGTTTCCAAAAAACAGGGAAACAAGGACCGGCATCACGAACTCGACCTTCAGAAGCTTGAAGAAGTGATTGTAAAATATCATGTCGGCTCCATTCTCAATGTTTACGATAAAGCTCATGAGATCGAATACTGGCACGATGTTATCACAAAGATACAGGATATTGCCACAAAAAAGACCAGATTGAACATTCCTGTAATTTATGGTATTGATGCGATTCATGGCGCCACATACACGGTAAATTCCACTCTTTTCCCTCAGGCTCTTGGAATGGCTTCCACTTTTAACCGTGAACTGGTAAAAAAGGGAGCTGAAATCACTGCACTCGAAACATACGCCTCGGGAATTCCGTGGAATTTTAATCCCGTTCTTGATGTCGGCAGACAGCCTTTGTGGCCCAGACTTTGGGAAACGATGGGAGAAGATCCGTTTCTCGTATCTGAACTCGGCAGCATCTATGTAAAAGCTTCCCAGGAAAACAACCTGATTCCAAAAGACCGTTTTATTGCATGTCTGAAACATTATGTAGGCTACAGTTTCCCGTTTAACGGACTCGACAGAACCCCATCGTATATGTCCGAGAGAACTCTCAGAGAATTTTTCCTCCCTCCTTTTGAAGCTGCTGTAAAGGCAGGTGCCCTTTCTGTTATGGTCAATTCAGGGGAAATAGATGGAATACCGGGTCATGCAAACTATCACCTCCTTACTGAAGTTTTGAAGGGTGAGATGCAGTTCAAGGGATTTGTCGTCTCCGACTGGGAGGATATCAAGAGACTTTTTACCCGCGATAAAGTCGCCGATTCTCCAAAGGAAGCTGTCCGTCTTGCTGTAATGGCAGGAGTGGATATGAGTATGGTACCGACTGATTTGAGTTTCTATGAATTGTTGCTCGAACTTGCAAAAGAAAGCAAGGTACCGATGTCGAGAATAGATGAAGCAGTCAGCAGAATCCTTTATGTGAAAATGAAAACCGGGCTTTTCGAAAATCCCTACCCGGACAAGACTCTTCTCCCAAAATTTGCTTCTCCTGAAAACACAGAAGCCAATCTTAAAGCCGCCAGTGAGTCGATTATACTGCTTAAAAATGACAAAAATGTTCTGCCTCTTAATAAAGACAAGCAGGTTTTTGTTACAGGACCCACATCCAACCTGTTGACAGTACTTAACGGTGGCTGGACTGTAACCTGGCAGGGTAACGAGGAATCATTAATGCAGAAGGATAAAAAGACAGTTGCCCTCGCAATGGTTTCCGAGGTGTCTTCCAAAAAAATAATTTTTAACGAAGGTTGCACATTTGATAAGGAACTTGATGTAGAGAACGCACTTAAGCTGGCAAAGCAATCTGATGTTGTTGTACTCTGCCTCGGTGAGCCGGCTTACTGCGAAACCCCGGGAAACATTACTGATCTGACTCTTCCAAAGGCTCAACTGGACTATGCCAAAAAGATTATTGCAACAGGTAAACCCGTCGTTCTCGTAATGCTCGAAGGCAGACCGAGAATAATCACTGAAATAGCAGACAAGGTTGACGGAATTGTAGTGGCTTTTCTCCCCGGTATGCAGGGTGGGGTTGCCATTTCTGATGTTTTGTACGGCAAGACAAATCCGAGTGGTAAACTTCCGATAACCTATCCTAAATCACCAAACGGCATTACTCTCTACGACTACAAACCGATCGAATTCTTTGACGGAAATAAATATGATCCTCTTTTCCCGTTCGGATATGGACTTAGCTACACAAAATTCGCATACTCGAATTTGAAACTGAACTCCTCTGAAATGACTGAAAACGGAGAAATAAAAGTTACCGTTGATGTTAAGAACACAGGTGACAGAAAAGGGAAGGAAGTGGTGCAGCTCTATCTGACCGACATGTTTGGTACGGTAAGCAGACCCAACAAACAGTTAAAAGGATTTGAAAAAATTGAACTTTCACCCGGTGAAACAAAAACTGTAACATTCGTCATAAACAAAGATCACCTTTCATTTATTGGTCTTCAGAATAAAAGAATCGTTGAAAAAGGTGATTTTATGGTTACAGTTCATAATCTTCAGGCGAAGTTTACACTAAAATAAGGAGTTATCTCCGAAAGAGTTTTAAAATGAAATCTTTGTTGATGTTGTTCCCCGGGGCAGTCTTCTGTTTGATGTTAACGGCTACTCCCTCTGCCCAGGGGTTTCTTAAAGTAAGCGGAAAAACGATTGTTAAAGGTAACGGTCAGGAAGTTTTCCTTAAGGGAATCGGTCTGGGTGGATGGTTGCTGCAGGAGGGCTACATGCTCCACACTTCAGCCTTTGCCAACGCACAATGGCAGATAAGAGCTAAAATTGTCGATCTTATTGGTGAAGCGAACACTGAACAATTTTATGAGACCTGGAGAAAGAATTATGTCAGAAAAATTGACATAGATTCCATCAAAGCCTGGGGTTATAATTCGATCAGGTTGCCGTTTCACTACAATTTGTTTGCCACAAATACCAATCCGCCTCAGTTTCTGACAAAAGGATTTGATATTGTCGATTCTCTCCTCTCCTGGTGTGAAGAAAATCAGCTTTACCTTATCCTCGACATGCACGCTGCACCAGGGGGACAAAGCGATGAACCGATAAGTGATTACAATTCGGCTCTTCCTTCCCTTTGGCAAAGTGCCCAAAACAGGGATCTGACTGTAAAGGTCTGGCGAAAAATTGCCGAGAGATACAAAGACAAACAATGGATCGGCGGTTATGACCTTCTGAATGAACCCAAATGGGACCTCGGAACCAATAACCAGCCTCTTCGGGATCTCTATATCCGGATCACAGACACAATCAGGGCAGTTGATACAAACCATATTATCTATATCGAAGGTAACTGGTTTGCAACCAACTTTACGGGCTTGACACCCCCCTGGGATGCAAATATGGTTTACAGTTTTCATAAATACTGGAATACCAATAATACAGGTTCCATACAGTATCTGCTCGATCTCCGAAACAGTTCAAACAGACCTCTTTGGCTGGGTGAAACAGGTGAAAACTCAAACCACTGGCTGACAGAAATGGCTGAACTGATGAAAAACAATAACATCGGCTGGGCAACCTGGCCCCACAAAAAAATTAAATCAGCAGTGGGTCCCCTCTCTGTTACGCTCTCGCCTCTATACCAGACTCTGTTGAATTACTGGGGTGGAAGTGGTTCCAGACCTTCAGCATCGTATGCTCAAAGTGCCCTGAGTGCACAGGCAAATGCCTTAAAACTCGAACTTTGCACTTACAACAAGGACTACATCCATTCTCTTTTACAACAGCCCTTTTCGAATGCGACAACACCGTACGCTGAAAATCTTGTCCCCGGGACAATATATGCCCCCGATTACGACATGGGAAGAAATGGAGTGGCATATTCAGATGTTGCTTATCAAAACAGCAATAACGGAACAACCTACAATTCAGGTTATGAGTACCGGAATGACGGAGTGGACATCGAAAAATGTAACGATTTTTCTTCAAACGGCTATGATGTCGGCTGGATTGACAACAATGAATGGCTTTCGTACACAGTGAAAATTCAGCAGAGCGGGGTATACAATATCTCACTCAATGTGGCTTCACAGAACGGCGGCGGCAGCATATTCCTTCTGATGGATGGTCAGGGGCTTGGAAATTTTCTCAATGTCCCCGCAACAGGTGGCTGGCAGAGCTGGCAATATGTCACACTTGAAAATGTGAATCTTACTGCCGGAGTCAGAAAATTCATGATCAGATTCTACACCGGTGGATTCAACCTGAGCAACATTGATTTTACTCTAATCTCCACTGATGTGAAGGACGAAAAGGCAGCCCCTGCCGAATTTGCACTGAATCAGAATCATCCAAATCCGTTTAATCCTTCCACTATGGTAAAATACTCGATTCCTTCGGACGGGTTTGTTAACATTAGTGTGTTCAACACACTCGGCGAGAAGGTGGCAACACTTGTAAACGGAGATTTAAGTGCGGGTGAATACACCGTTTCATTCGATGCAAAAGATCTGGCAGGTGGTATTTATCTGTGCCGCATGGAAACCGGAAATTTCATTTCGACCAAAAAAATGGTTCTGCTCAAGTAGAACCTCAGAGATTCGGAACCTCAGAACTTCGGGGGTACTGAGGTTCCGGGGTTCCGAAGTACTGATGTTCCGGGAAGTGCCCGCTTTTAATAATTATAAATTTGCCCGAAAAAGGAGTCTTTATGAGTCTGAAAAAATCACAATTCAGCTCTTTTTTATTTATTGTTGTGCTCCTTGTTTGTCAGGGCGAAATTATCTACAGCCAGTCCGTGCAGGTTGGCAACGGAAGTTACAGCACCGTCCTTCCTTCCGGAGCCGTTGGTCCATCCTCCTCCCAGGGTTCTCCTGTGGTTCCAAAAGTTTCTTCAAATTTCAATCAGCCTGTTCAAACCAATGACTGGTGGAGCAGCCTGATATTCCCTTTCTATGGCAGTCAGCATTCAAACACGATGTATGTCCTTCCCTTGGTTGTTAAGGCGGGAAGTGACGGACTTGGCATGGGTTACACCTTAAACCCCGTTTACGCTGCTGTTGATTATCTCTATCCATATCAACAACAGCTAACAGTCGGAGTTGAGGGACTTGGTGCCTCAAGAACTCTGGTCGACAGTTACGGTGACTGGACAGTGACAGCCTCATGGAATGATGGTGTCAGATCGATGAAATCGACAATCGGACACGGTCTTCCCTATGCATATTTTACCATGACAGGTGGAAATGCAAAGGTTGTATGTACTGAGACCCCGGTTATATGGTCGAATTCAAACGGTGTGGTCGGGCTGACAGTTGCGGGCAGACATTACGGTATTTTCGCTCCTGCCGGTTCGGTATGGACAGGTACCACAACACTTGTTTCGAACCTTAACGGTAAGGATTTCCTTTCTGTCGCTGTTTTACCCGACAACACCCCTGCAACACTTGAGTTTTACAGAAAAAGAGCCTATGCATTTGTAACCGGAAGTACTGTCTCGTGGAACTACGACAAGCAAAATGCGAAAGTGGTTTCAAACTTTACTCTTCAGACAGTTCTTAAAGACAGCAGTGCCGGAAATCTTAACAGTACCCTTACAGCCCTCTTCAGGCACCAGTGGCTGAATACGACCGCACCACTCACGAGCTATTCCTATGTCTCAGTCCGTGGACAAATGAGGATATTTGACGGAAGCACATTTTCAACGACTCACGATTTTAACGGAATCCTGCCGGCACTTCCAAATGAGGGAATTTATAATCCTTCCATCCTGTCGGCATATATTGATACGGTTGCACGCGAAACTCTCCCCGCAGGTCCGATTTATGAAAACGGCAAGGCGATTGCCAGATTCGCAAATGTGGTACACATAGCGGATCAGCTCGGTAAGACCGCTGCCCGCGATCATTTTCTTCAGCAGATTAAAACCAGACTCGAAGCATGGCTTACTGTCGGTGGCGGGCATGAGATGTCGTATATCGCGAACTGGAACACCATTTCAGCTTACCCCTCGGGATACGGGGCTGACAACCAGCTTAACGATCACAACTTCCATTATGGTTATCTGATCATAGCAGCGGCAACTGTTGCTCAGTATGATCCCCAATGGGCTCTTGAATCACAATGGGGAGGGATGATTAACCTGCTGATTAAAGATTGCGTGAACTGGGACAGAAATGACAGGCGATTCCCCTTCTTGAGAAGTTTCGATCCGTATGAGGGTCATTCATGGGAAGCCGGTCATGGTGATTTTGGAGACGGCAACAACGAAGAATCAAGTTCCGAATCGATGAACTTTGCAACGGGAGTTGCTCTTTGGGGCGCGGCAACTCAGAATGACACAATTCGTGATCTTGGTATCTATCTCTATGCGAATGAAAGATCAGCAATTGAGCAATATTTCTTCGATATAAACGATGCCACATTCCCTGCCGCATATCCGAGGAAAGCTCTTGGAATGGTTTGGGGAGGGAAGGGAGTTCACTCGACATGGTTTGGTGCAGATCCTGAATTCATTCATGGAATTAATTTTCTGCCAATGACAGGTGGTTCACTTTACCATGGAAGGAATCCCGAGTATATAGGGTTGAATTACGCCGAAATGGTCAACGAAATCGGCAGTAAACCCCGCAAGTGGAAAGATGTAATCTGGCAGTGGTATGCCTTCGCCGATCCGCAATTTGCAATGAACGAATTTTATGCCGATCCAAATTATGAAGCGTTCGATGGTGAGACAAAAGCTCATACTTATCACTGGCTCGGAAATCTCAGGAGAATCGGTAAACTGAATACCACCGTAACTGCCGACATCCCGACATATGCGGTTTTCACGGCAAACAACCAGAAGAAGACTTATGTGGCTTATAACCCGGGTAACAACCCGGTTGTGGTAAATTTTTCAGACGGCTATTCGATGCCGGTTCCTGCTCGTTCGATGCACTCTTTTAACGGCGACACTTCGGGAGCCGGTCTCCCCGTTGCGGTTCCGATTTCAGATATTTCAAAGGGGAAAGCTCCCCTTACAGTCAAGTTCAAAGGGAGCAACAGTTTTGACAGAAACGGGACCATCACTGCTTATCACTGGGATTTTGGAGATACAACCCAGGCTTTCAGTGCTGACACCTCGCATCTCTACAGGTATCCTGGTGTTTACACGGCGGTTCTGACAGTGAAAAACAACCTTAACCTTGTTGGCAGAGGAGAAATTGTAATCACAGTTGACGGAAACGGCACACCTTATGCAGGCACACCAAAAACCGTTCCCGCAGTTGTTCAGGCAGAAGAATACGATCTTGGTGGTGAAGGTGTTGCCTATCACGACAGTGACCCGCAAAACAAGGGAGTTCCTTTCCGTGCAAACGAAGGGGTCGATATCGAGGGCTGCGGAGATGTCGGTGGTGGATACGATGTCGGCTGGATTGTCACCGGAGAGTGGATGGAATATACAATCAATGTGAGCGAAACAGGATATTATGAATTATCGGCGCGTGTTGCTTCTGTCCCCGGGGGTGGAAGTTATCATATCTCAATTGACGGGATAAATGTAACAGGTAAGAAAAATGTCCCCGTCACGGGTGGATGGCAGTTCTGGACTGATGTGGTTTCAACCGGAATAAGACTTGAAGCCGGCGTTCATATCATGAGATTTGAAGCAGAGGGACCCGAATTCAATTTTAATTATATTAATGTGAAACGGGATCTTACGGATATTGCCACGGAAGGAAATCAGCCCGTTGAATTTTCGCTCGAACAAAATTATCCAAATCCGTTTAATCCCTCCACTTCGATTCGTTTCTCACTTCCCGAACCGGGATTGGTTAAACTTGCCGTTTACAACTCACTTGGTGAAAAAGTGGAGATGCTTGTGAACAAAGAGATGAATTCGGGATTTCATTCGGTTGTCTTCGATGCAAAGGAATTTTCAAGCGGTGTTTTTTTTGTAAAAATGGAGTCGGGAAGTTTTGTCTCGGTTCGAAAGATTGTACTTTTAAAATAGAGCGTAAATTTATTTTTTGAGATGTATTATATGAAAAACAGAGTTAAGATTTTTATTGCAGTCTCGTTGATAATGATATTGTTTGGATGCAAACAGGATGCAGTTTCAACAGGCGGAGATCCACCACCTGTGACCATTACTAAAAGTCCCAAGCGGGGAATTGCATACAACCTCACTAACGCTGCAGACCTCGAAGCTCTAAAAGGCGGGGTATCATGGTGGTACAACTGGTTTTACACGACCACAGCTCCATCGGGCTACAATTCCACATACAAAATGGAATTTATACCGATGATTTGGGGTGGAACTCCAAGCAACAACGAGATTCTCGCGATCAAAAACTTTGTGCTCAGCCACCCCGAGGTGAAATATATTCTCGTTATGAATGAACCAAATCTCACTGATCAGGCAAACAGAACACCTCAGCAGGCGGCGGTTGACTGGCTGAAGTATGAGCAGGTTGCAGCAGACCTGGAAGCTCAGGGAAGAACGATATCTCTCGTCGGACCCGCAATGAACTGGGGGACAATGACAGGTTATTCCGATCCCGTTGTGTGGCTTGATGCTTTTTATGCTGCATACAAAATTGCCAACCCGGGCAAGGTTCCCCGCATAGATTACCTCGCTTTTCACTGGTATGACTACGGACTCGCCGCACAGCTTGACAGGTTGAAAAAATATAACAAGCAGATCTGGATAACAGAACTTGCAAACTGGAACGCCAACATCAACTCCTACGACAAACAGGCAGAGCAAATGCGTCAGATGGTAGCCATCTGTGAAAGCAGAAGCGATGTATTTCGATATGCGTGGTTTATCGGCAGGGGTGGACTCCCTGACAACAAATATACCTATCTGTTTAATCCGACACCGGGTGAACTCACAAGTCTTGGGAAGCTATATTTAAGTCTTCCGTGGTCGAACTGATTCAGGTCTTTTTATCGGCAGGTGGCGGGATCAAAATACATACCGTAAGTTGTGTGGAAGTGTTTATTTTTCGGATTCAAATCTGGAAAAATAGATGAACGAGACAGAAAAAGACCTTGAAAGCCTGAGAACACCCGAAGATGAAAACGCACCTGACGGCAGAAGTCTGAACGACATGCTTCAGGAATTGAGAATCCTGCTGCAGGGAGCTCAGGTACTGACTGCATTTCTCGTGGTACTGCCATTTAATCAGAGTTTTGGGAAAATCCATCCCTTCGAGAAATGGGTTTTTATCGCCACTTTTATGTGTTCTGTTGCAAGTCTCGTATTCTTTAGTGCCCCGGCAGCACATCACCGCCTGATCAGACCTCTCATTCACCGCGTTACATTTAAACTGTTTGCCACAAGGATGATTCTTGTAGGTTTGGTCTTCCTTTCTTTGGCACTCGTGCTCGTTACGCAGCTCGTAGTCTGGCAGGTAATGGAGACTACAGCGAGTATATTTGTTACCGCTTTTGTCGGGATTCTAATAATCCTCGTCTGGTGGTTATTCCCGATTTTTTTGAGGAGGAGAGTGTAAAAAAAGGCTGCCCTCAATTAAGAGAGCAGCCCTTTTGGGTATTCCCGAAGAAATTTTTAGCTTTTAACGAGCTGCACTTCGATAAGCAGTCTCACATCTTCGCCTACCAGAACGCCACCGGTCTCAAGAGCTGCATTCCATGTAAGACCGAAATCTTTTCTGTTGATTTTTCCTTCAAGAGCGAATCCGGCTTTGGTGTTTCCCCACGGGTCTTTCATCAATCCGCTGTATTCAGCATCAAGTGTGATGTTTTTGGTTACATCTTTGATTGTGAAGTCACCTGACACTTTGAAGTTGTTTTCGTCAACTTTTACGATGCCGGTGGAAACGAATGAAAGTTTTGCGAATTTTTCCACATCGAAGAAGTCTGCGCTTCTCAGGTGGTTGTCTCTGTCGGTGTTGTTGGTGCTTATGGAATTTACATCCGCACTGAAAGAGATATTTGAAGTTTCAAATTTGTCATCTTCGTTCTGAATAGTTGCTTCAAAAGAATTAAATTTTCCTGAAACATTTGTGAACATCATGTGCTTTACTTTGAATCCGATTTCGGAATGTGTTGGGTCGATTGACCATGTTGACTTTGCCATTGTGTTTTTCTCCGGTTTTTTTATTGTTTGTTTTTTTTGATAATTAAACTGTCATTGGAACTTCCATCAAAAGGAGGGAAGTATTTGAATCTGCTGAAAAATTTACTGTTTTTGTGTCCCACAAGCCGTAGCCGTCTCTTGTTGAGAGGGCTTGACCTTCCACTGTTACATCTCCATTGAGAACGAAAACATAGAGTCCGTTTCCTTCGCCTTTGATATTGTATTCAATTTTGGTCCCTTTTTCGAGATCAGCCATGTGAAACCAGGCGTTTTGATTTATCCAGACACCCTCATCATCGGCGGACGGGGAAAGAATCTGCTGGAAGCGGTTCTTCCTGTCCTCTGCATTCAGTGTAATCTGATCATATCTTGGAATTACATTTCTCTTGTCCGGGAAAACCCAAATCTGTAAAAATTTTACCGGCACCTCTTTATTCTTGTTATATTCGCTGTGCCTGATACCTGTGCCGGCACTCATAACCTGTATATCACCGTTCTTTATTACAGTGGTATTTCCCATACTGTCTTTATGTTCAAGATCGCCTTCCAAAGGAATGGAAATGATTTCCATGTTGTCGTGCGGGTGTGTACCAAATCCCATGCCCGGTGCAACAAAATCATCATTAAGAACACGGAGCGTACCGAAATTCATTCTCTCGGGGTCGTAGTAGTTAGCGAAACTAAAAGTGTGGCGGCTTACAAGCCATCCGTGGCTTGCAAGACCTCGCGTCGCTGACTTATGTAAAATTGTGCTTGCCATGATTTTAATTCCTTGTTTTCAAAAATTAACTGTACAAACTTACGGAGATGTACAGCCGCGAAACGATGAACTGGATTATGAAATTCTCTTAATGTAGATTAAGTGTTTTGGGAAGCCGGCGGGGGTGTTTCACTGTTTTTCACTATTTTTGTCGCATTCAAATTAAAAATGGAAATAGAAAATGTTTGAAAACATCCCACGGATAAGTCTGGCAACACTTCCAACCCCGCTTGAAGAAGCACCCGCACTCGCCAAACACCTTGGCTTAAAATCGCTCCTCATAAAGAGAGACGACATGACGGGTCTTGCACTGGGAGGAAACAAGGTAAGAAAACTTGAATTTGAACTTGCTGCGGCACTTGAAGTGGGGTGCGATACAGTTATTACGGTTGGAGCCACCCAGTCGAATCATGCAAGGATGACTGCGGCAGCATGCCGGAAAACCGGACTGGATATCAAACTCGTCCTCGGTGGAGACGATGTGGATGAACTGAAAGGGAACCTCCTTTTGGATGCGTTATATGGAGCGGATATTCGATATATCGTCGGAAGTTGTGATGAAGAGGTACTGAACCGCGAAATGTACAACTGGTCGGACGAACTCACTGCTGCAGGGAAGAAACCATACACAATAATTATGGGGGCGTCCACTCCGCTCGGAGCAATCGGGTATGTTGCAGCGATGAAAGAAATCGCAGACCAGTTCGGAGACCTGCCAGTTCAGGTGGTGCTTACAGTCAGTTCGTGCGGCATGTATGCGGGAGTTGCCCTTGGTGCCGCAATTTACATGCCAAAAGCAAAAATTCTAGGAATAAGTGTTTCACACAACAAAGAATTTATTGAAAAGCGGACGAGAGAATTGATGACAGAAAGCTGCCGGTTACTTGGCATTGATCCCGCTTACTCTGAAACAAAACTTCAGATTTATGACGAGTATTACGATAGATACGCAGTTCCGGTGAAAGGCGCAGAGGAAGCAAGTGTCGTTTGTGCAAACCTCGAAGCAATGATCCTCGATCAGGTATATACGGGCAAGGCGATGTACGGATTGTTCGAGCTTGCCCGCACAGGGAAACTGAACAGGGAAGTGCCTGTAATCTTCACTCACTCGGGTGGTATGCCGGCAGTATTCGCCAGAGCAGTCCCGGCGGGGGATAATAAAAATTTCAGGAGGATATGGGTTTGAGTGCTCGCTTCACCTCTCCCTTAAAGCTTCACTTCTTACTTTGCTCAAAAATTCGGGGGTAATTCCGAGATATTGTGCGATCTGTTTTTGAGGGAGAGTATTCACGAGAGTGGGGTAGACCTGACAGAACTTCAGGTACCTGTCTTTTGCGGGGAGGGCAAGATTGTCCAGCAGCCGGCGATGACTGTTTACGAGGGAGTTTTCGGTGATGATTCTGAAATATCTTTCGAGAGCCGGGACTTTATCGAAAAGCTCGATCTGGTCGCGACGGGTGAGAATCAACACTTCGGAATCATCGAGGGCATTGATGTTCAGGAAACTTTCCTTTTCGGAAATGAAGCTGTACATGTCCGTTATCCACCAGTTTTGGGGAGCGAACTGCAGGATATGCTCGAAACCGTTCTCATCAATCGAAAAAGAGCGGAGACATCCACTGATTACAAAAGCCGCTGATTTGGCTACCTGTCCCTCATGAATAAAATACTGTTTCCTTTTTATAACCTTCTTTGACAGCCGGGAGGCTATCATGGCTTCGCACTCGGGAGTCAGATTGGAGTGTCTTTTTATACCGTCGAATAATTTCTGTGCTGCTGTTAAAATCTCATCCATCTCGTTTCTCTAAAAATTCAATACAAAAATGGGAATAATTATGTAAAAAACAGAAAAACCCGGCACAAAATTCACTAAACCTACAATTCCATAACTGCATTTTTGGATTATTGCATTGCTGCATTAAAAAAGAGGTTGCCCGTTTCCGAACAACCTCAATCTAAAAAAAATTATTGCATTACTGCATTATTGGATTATTGCATTATTTAATTAATTGCATTTTCTTTGTGGCAGTGAAGTCTCCTGAATTCAGACGGTAGAAATATGTACCGCTTGGAAGATTTGCAGCATTGAAGGAGACATCATGTGATCCGGCTGAGAGATCTTTGCTAAGGAGCTGTCCGACCATTTCGCCCATGCTGTTGTAAACTGCGAGGGTAACAAATCCTGAGACAGGGAGATTGAATCTGATAACTGTTGAAGGATTGAATGGATTTGGATAGTTCTGATCGAGACTAAAGGATGATGGAGCCAAATCAACTTCGATTGCGTTTGAATATTCAAAACTGCCGTTGTAGTCGATTTGTTTCAGTCTGTAGGTATATTTACCCGGCTGAACTGCATCTGAATAGGCATAGTTTGAAGTTGAGGTTGATGTTCCTTTTCCTTCTACAAAAGCGACGGTAGCGAAATCAGTGTTGTTTACACTTCTCTGAATTTCAAAACCTTTGTTGTTGGTCTCACTTGCGGTTGCCCAGTTAAGATCAACGGAGGAGCCGTTTGCATTGGCGGTGAAGGAAGTGAGTTCTACAGGTACAAAATCGACGCCGAATCTTACATCATCAAAATAATAGGTTTTTTCACCCGCAGTTGCGCCATTAACTCCAAAATTGAAGAAGATGGAAGCTTTATTAAGATAGGCGTTGAGATCGAGGGTTGCAGTTCCCGGAGCAGGGTATCCAAAATCGAAAACAAGTGTCTGCCATGAATTTGCGATGGAGAGGGTTGCTTCAGTTTCGCATGAGACACCACCGTTTTGATAATCTTCAACTTTCAGTCTTACCTGAATCGGAGCGTGTGGTGAGTAAACTCTTACATTCATTCTTTTTTCGTTTGCAGTAAAAGGCACTTTTGCAGAGAAACCTGTCTGCTGTCCGCCGGTAACTGCAGTAACTGTTGTTCCTGCCCAGGGTTGAGCGGTTGCAGTCTTGATGACTTTGACAACTTTGTTGGAAGCATTGTTTGGATCGGCGATAATGCTTGACTGTTCAGCACCTTCAAAACCGACAACACCGTAGTTGACGGTTGGATCATCCCAGGTAACAGGGAGATTCATTTGAGTAAGTGTTGGTCCGCCACCACCCTGAACGAGTCTGATTTCGTCAAAGTAGTATGTGTATTCTGCACCACCTGCACCAACTGTACCAAGATCGAAAATGAAGACCATTTTAGCGTAGGTGTTGGCAGTATTAATAGTTGAGAAATCGAAGGTTAGTTCTTCCCATGCATTTGCGACAGTGCCGGTATCCTGCATTTCGAATGCAATCCCACCATTAGTGGCGTTCTCAACTTTAAGCAGGAGTCTTGCTCCAATTCTTGGCATGTAAACTTTTACTTTGAATATTTTATTGACAGAAAAGTCGATATTGCCAGCCATTGCTATCCATGATCCACCCCAGGGGTCACCGGCATTTTTGATCATTTTGCCGACAAATCCTGTGGTATTGATTCCCCCCGGAGCCGGGTTTGCAACTCTGGTAGCCAGACCGCCGCCAAAGTCAGTAAATGTGTAGTTGAGGGTGCCATTTTCAAAATCGAAGGGGAGGGTTGGCTGACCCTGTGCGAAGAGGGTGCTTACTGAGAGCACTGTGATTACAAAAAAATGAAGGACATACTTTTTCATTGGAGCTCCAATTGATTAAAGATGAAACGGTTGCACAAGGCAATATGAATTTTATTCATCAATAACTGTACCAATCGGAATAATGCCCTGAAATCCCTCCAAAACAATAAAAATAAAGGGTTTATACAGTATGTTCAAACAGGAAATTATTAAAATGATAATCCCTTGTTATTTAATTAATAATTGAATCCTCTCACTCCAAAATCAAAAGAGCGACATTTTCAATGTGATATGTATTAGGGAACATATCCACAGCTCTCATTTTCACAAGCTTGTATCCGGCTGCAAGAAGTTCTTTAATATCTCTCGCCTGAGTTGTCGGATTGCAACTGATATACACGATCTTTGCCGGTTTTATTTTTAGCATGTCCGCAAGGGTGTTCGGGTGCATACCACTTCTCGGCGGATCAAGAATCACCACATCCGGTTTTGGAATGTCATTGGCTGCCAAAACGGGGAGAAAACTTTTGTAGAGGTCAGCGAGATAGAAATGAAGATGTGGTGCCTTGTTCAAATCTTTATTGATTCCTGCATCCATGATTGCATCGGCAACCGCTTCAAATCCGTAAACTTCCTTACAGTGTTTCGACATGTAGATCGTTATTGTTCCGGCTCCACAATAGAGATCATAAACGATTTCGGAACCGGTGAGGCCTGCAAATTCGAGAGTTGTATCATAAAGTTTCTCAGCCTGCGAAGTGTTGGTCTGGAAGAAGGAATTGGCGCTTATGCCGAATGTGTACTCACCGATTTTATCATAAATTTTTCCTTCACCGAAGAGCACAATCTCATATTCTCCTTTTGCCACCTGTGCTTTTGAGGAATTTATGTTGTTTACTATGGTCGTAATCTGTGGAAATTTAGTCTTGAGAGCTGATGCATAATTGTAGGTAACAGCCTGATCCTCACTTGCTGTCACCAGATTGATCATCAAATCGGGAATGTTTGCTGACTGTCTGATCACAAGATTTTTAAGATAGCCGGTATGTGTTTTGGTGGAATATGCCTCGAAACCAAGCTCCGTAAAGTAATCTCTGGTGAATCCAACTATCTCTTCAGAGACAGGTGACTGCAGTTTGCATTCCTTCAGATCAAGCACTTTGTCATAAACCCCGGGAACATGCAACCCGAGAAAAAGCCCCTGATTCGTAACATCCGGTTTCCCCGCCTCATCCGAAGTGAGCCATCTTTTTTGGGAGAAGGAGAACTCCATTTTGTTTCGATAATAAAACTGCTTTTCAGCCCCAAGAATCGGTTCCTGCTCAATTTCGGTGATACCGCCGATGTTTTTAAATATTTCAGCTACCTGCTGTTGTTTGTGTTTTATCTGTTCTGAATAGACCAGGTCCTGCTGTTTGCAACCACCACAGACGCCAAAATGAGAACAGAGGGGTTCCACACGCAGAGGGGATTTCTGCAGCACTTCAACAACAACAGATTCGGCATAGTTCTTTTTTGTTTTGATCAGCTTTGCAGTTACTCTTTCACCCGGGTATGCACCCTGAACAAAAACCACGAAACCCCTTTCATTTTCGGGATTTTCATCATCTCTAAGGAATGCAACGCCCTTTCCTTCGAATGCGTAGCTCTCTATTTCAAGTTCAATTATGCTGTTTTTTACTAATTTCATGGTTTTTGCAGTATCATCGTTTTAAGGTTCATATATTTTAAGGCTCCTCCTTTTACGAGTGAGGTAATCTCGTGTTTCTCCTGAACAAAATCTTTCCGGAACTGTACCCTTTTATCAGCGGGAAGTGACTTCAGACTCGATTCGAGAAGTTTATACGATTTTATGTAAAATTCATCAAGATCATTGGTGAAGTCGGCAGAGGATTTTATTATAAAACCCCGGGAAGTGTAGTAAGGCTCAAACTCATCGGTGTAGAGGGGGTCCTGTCCTGACTCAGCCCAGATGTCATTCAGAAATGTAGGTGCAGGTTTTTTATTGCAGAGGATTTCCGAGGTTGTCAGGTGGCCACCCGGTTTAAGAACCCTTCGGATCTGCTTTATCAGTTTGTTTCTGCCCGAAAGTGTAAGTGTTGCCTGACAAAAAACATGATCGAATGATTCGTCCTTATAGTCGAGGGAAGCATAATCGACACAGAGAGAGGGGATCTGCTTCTCTTTGGGGGTGTTTGCCTTATACTCGAAAACTTCGGTGTTGTCATCAGATGCAGCTTTTACGGAGGAGAATCCTGCATCAACGAAAAAAGGAACGAGTTGCGGGAAACCATTCCCAAGAATCAGAAGTGAACAATCCCTTTCGGGGAATTCCTTCAGAAAGAATTTCACGGGTGAATCCCCTCCGGGAAGGAAGGGAGATTTATTTTCCGGCAATTTTAATCCATCTTTTAATATTTTTCAAGAAGCAAATTTAAAGATTATTTATTTGATATCATCAGTCAGAAAGTTTTAATGCGATTTCTGTTCGTTTTTGTCCTCTTTTCAGCCATGATATTGTCGCAGGCATTCGATCCTTCAAAGATCGACACATCAAAAAACAGGCTGCCGGTGCCGGGAGATACAACCCGCCTGCCCCGGTCTCCCCGTGACAGTGTGGTTGTGGATACTCTTGTGCCGGTTTATCAAATTCCTCTTCAAGGGGCTCTGTATGAGTATGACTCAGAATACCTTAGATATCTGAATTACAGAAACGGTGCCACACTTTTCTCTCAGTT
Source organism: Bacteroidota bacterium (assembly GCA_020161395.1). Lineage (NCBI taxonomy): Bacteria > Pseudomonadati > Bacteroidota > Bacteroidota bacterium. The sequence goes on along the minus strand of JAIUOE010000001.1, from coordinate 254,686 downwards.
TCCTGTTGCCTACAACAGAAGCATGGGATTCCTTGGGCTTCCCTCCGAGATTACATATTATGGAGAGGGACTCGGGAGAATCAGTTTTCTCGAAGACGGTATCGAAATCAACAATCGAACCACAAATACTCTCTATTTTGATGATGTCCAGGAAAGCTATATCGAAAAGCTCTCCCTTTACCCCTCCTACATGGGATTTCTTTACGGAAACAGACCCAACCAGATTACCGTATCAATCACGGGACGGGATTTTGTTTCGGGGGCACCATATTCGCGGATAAAATATTTCGAGGGACCCGTTGGAGAAGGTTACATCGATGTGCAGTACAATCAGACGATTAAAAACAGGCTGGTCTTTTATACGGAAATCACAAACCAAAAGGTTGATGACGGCTTCAGAAATAGTGATCTCTCTCTTTGGAAAGGGAAAATAAACCTGAAGTATATCGCCTCGAAGTATTTTAATCTTTCGGCAGGATACAATTATGTTCAGCAGTCGCTTGGTCTGAATGGTGGTGTAAATTACGATTCTGCAAAAACTTTGGCAGCTTCAATTCCCGGAAGAACCATTGACGACATTCTGTATGACGACAGAGCTGCTCCCGTGAATTTTCTGAACAGATATCAAAAAAACGCTTCGCACAGGATAAATCTTAAGGCATTTGGATATTTTGCCGGCAAAGGGTATTTCGAAGGGGCTTTGTATCACCAGACGAATACAAACGAATTCCGTCAGAATGAGGATTCGTTATTCACAAATCCAAACCGGTTCATGATCGACAGAAAGTTTTCAGCCACAGGCGGATCGTTCAGAACGACTTTCGATACCAAATATTTCGCTGCCGATGTTCATGCAAATTATGATGCCGTAACTCAGGAATCTTTCTGGTTCGACAGCTCAAGTGGTACCTTCGTTCCTTCAGGTCCGGCAAGGAAAAACTCCTTCTCTGCAGGGGGTATTCTGACGGGTAAAGCGGGCGGATTTGCTCTCTCAGGTTTCGGAAAGCTTTTTATTTATGAGGGGGAGGTTTACACGGGTTTTGGTGGTGAAGGGAAAGCTGAGTTTGCGGAGTATTTCAAATTCAGAGGCGGAGTTTCCTGGCTCAACAGTTTTGATCAGGATTACGGTTACATAAATGCCAAAACTTCCATCACCCGGGTGGAAGGGGAGCTGGGTTATGCCGACGGGGTTCTTTCCTTGAAACTCCTCGGCTGGGCTGCAAACTCTGACAGAACTTTGGTCGGAACTTTTATGCCAACAATGGATCCGATGGTCGCAATCGGGTTTGTACCTGCGATTGAACCCGAGAATCTCGCTTTTGGAGCGGCAGCCTCAGCGGATTACAAAATTGGACCATTCTCCTGTTTTGCTGATATCAGATACAACCATAAACGGCTCAAAGACTCTGAAAAAAACATAATCCCTCTCCTCAATTCAAAAGTGGGAATAGTTTTCAGAGACACTCTCTTCAATGATGCTCTTGACCTGAAAACCACTCTTTCGTATTCTTACAGAACCTCTTCGGTGGCAACATTTTATAATTTCTTCACCGACCGGGTACTCTACACTCCATTTATGGATGATGTTCCGGCATCGGGACAACTTGACTTCGCTCTTGCGGGTACAATTCAGAAGGTTGCGACACTCTATTTTTCGTGGGAAAATCTTCTCGGATCAAAATATTATCTTTCACCATATTACCCTGTGCTGCCAAGGAACATCAGATTTGGCATCTCATGGGAATTTCTGAACTAAGGGGAAACAATGGATTTTCTTTTTGAGATCGATAAAGCGATTTTCTATTTTTTCAACCACACATTGAGTGCCAGACCTCTGGACAGATTCTTCTCGCTTATAACCGATGTAAACAGTTGGTACATCACCTATGTTATTATGCTGGGAATTTTGGTAACAAAAGGGGGAAAAAGAGGAAGAATTGCTGCGGTTATGGCAATTTTACTGATTGCAACGAGTGATCAAATCAGCTCAAATTTCCTGAAAAACCTTTTCGACCGGGTTAGACCCTGTAATTTTCTTCCAGATGTGATCACACCAATCGGTCCGGAAGGGACATTGTCGTTTCCGTCCAGTCATGCCGTTAATAATTTTGCCGTTGCGATGTTTTTTTCTTTGTTATATCCAAATCTTAAATGGGTATTGTTTATAACTGCAGCTTTGATAGCAATTTCCAGACCTTATCTCGGTCTCCATTACCCGTCGGATACTCTCGCGGGAGCTCTCGTCGGAAGTGCAATCGGTTACGGCTTTGCAAAATTGCAGATCTATATTGAGAACAAGTTTTTTAAGATGGGAGAGAAGGAAATGGAACACGGATGAAACGGATGAAACAGATTACCACGGATTTTTAAGGGACGCAGATACACGCAGATAAGACGGATTTTCGCAGAGGGGGGAAAGCCCTTGTGGCGACATATGGGTAGAGGACGCAGATACACGCGGATTAGACAGATTTTCGCGGATGAATTTTCCAGAAATCAGAAAAGGAGCGACAATCGTCTCGATTGTCCTTTCATTAATGCCGGCTTAACAATTAAAATGAAATGTTTTTGGAATCTAAATATTGGAAAACAATATGATCGAATCATTAAAACCAAATCAAATATTTGTTTTTGGATCAAACCTCGCCGGGAAACATTACGGCGGTGCTGCAAGACAGGCTCTTGAACTATTCGGTGCGGAACTTGGTGTCGGCGAAGGATTCACCGGTCAATGTTATGCCTTCCCGACACTCGATGAAAATTTCGGAATGAGAACCGATGATGAAATCACCAAAAGTGTCGAAAACTTTTTTGCATGTGCAAAAACCAATCCCGACCTTGAATTCCTCCTCACTAAAGTCGGCTGTGGCATTGCCGGCTACAATGAAAAATACATGATCGAAAAATTCAAACATTCCCCAAGGAATGTTTTGAAACCCAAGGGGTGGTAAGGGGAGAGAACTTCGGAGTTTCGGAATATCGAATACCCGGCGGGTTTTCTAGAATTCGTCAGTAAAATGCTGTTTTAAATTATTTATTTCAGATATAAATCTGAATCAATTATCAAATCGTAATTCTGAGAATCGAAATGAGGATAGAAGAATTAATAAAACTTAAAGAAACTGAACACAAGATTGAGTTTAAGGAAGCAAAAGGAGGCAATTTCAGTTATAACGGTGGTTCGAAACCAACACCACAGGAGCGAAGGCGATGTATCTTAGGATATGTAAGTGCTTTTGCGAATGAGGGGGGCGGGTATCTAGTCTTTGGAATAAATGACAAGTATCCTCACCAAGTGGTTGGGACGCGACAATGTATTGAAAATGTTGGTAGATTAGAACAGGACATATACAGAGATTTGAAAATTCGTGTACAAATTCAGGAATTGTACGATGAAAGTGGCAAAAGAGTTCTACTGATTGCCATTCCACCCCGACCGGTTGGAAAAGTTTATAAATTCGAAGATGTGCCATTAATGCGGGTAGGTGAAGAACTGATACCAATGGATGAACGGCAATATTTAAAGATAGTACAAGAGCAGGAACCTGATTTCTCAGCAAAGGTGTGTTCAGGACTGTCATTCAACGATCTCGATGAGAATGCCATTCATAAACTTAAAGAAGCGTATTCTAAAAAACAGGATAATCTTCAGTTCCTTTCGCAATCAAACGAACAGGCACTCTCAGATTTGGACTTAATATATGGGAATAATATTACTTTTGCAGCCCTGATACTTGTCGGAAAGGAGTCCGCAATTGCAAAACATCTGCCACAATCAAAAATAAATCTCGAATACAGAAATTCATTGACACAAATAAATTTTGACAACCGTCAAATATTCAGTGAATCTTATTTTTTGACTATAGATAAATTATGGGATGCAATAAATCAGCGAAATGGTAGGTTCCCGATACAACAAGGTCCGTTTATTTTTGACATACCATTTTTTAATAAAGAAGTGATAAGGGAGGCAATAAATAATGCTGTTGCACACCGGGACTATATGAGGAATAGTGAAACTGTGATCAAACAGTTCCCGAATGAACTGCATGTCGTAAATGCAGGTGGTTTCCCCCCGGGTGTAACTTTGCAAAACTTACTGACTGTCAACAGCACACCACGAAATCGTTTACTTAGTGATGTGATGGCGAAGACAGGAATTGTTGAAAGAAGCGGGCAAGGTATCGATAAAATATATTATCAATCGCTATCAGAAGCCAAGCCGGAACCTGATTATTCAAAATCTGACGACTTTCAAGTAGAGCTACGGTTGTCTTCCATTGTTCAGGACAAGGCTTTCGCCTTATTTATCCATCAGATCCAACAAAACAGAAAAAATGGTGAAAAGCTAAGCGTTCAGGAAATTATTACCTTGAATTGTATAAGAAGAGGAGACAATCTCAGGAATCTCGACTCTTTGATACTGAAAAAAATGGAAAAAGAAGGGTTACTCGAAAGAGTTGGAAAAACGAACTCGCAAAAATTCATTCTGGCAAAAGATTATTACATCTTTACAGGAACTGAACATGAATATTCGAATCAGAAACCCATTAGCGATATTCAGATTGCTATTATTTTGTTAAAACATATTAAAGAATTTGAAAAAGGCCGGATGAAAGACTTTGAGTTCCTTCTCAAGAATTTATTATCAAGAGCACAAGTGAAATATGCGGTTAACAAAATGGTTGAAGCGGGGTTACTTGACAGAGTTGGGGAGGGGAAGTCAACATTTTATATTGCAGGCATAAAATTAGAGAAAAACGAAAAAATATTGGACCGTGCTGTAGAGCTTGGGCTCAAAGAGATGAAACGGTTAGGTGAAACTACTGATTTTTAGAGTTTTTCCGGTCCCCAAACCTGAGTAGATGCAGAACGATACTGGAAAATTCTCCAGAAATTCTCCAGAAAAGTTCCATATTATTCGAAAAAAAGATGGCAACTGTTTTATTTATAATAAGTTACAGTTCAAATAAATTCTCCGGAAATCCGGGAGTTAGCCAGTTATCCCAAGTCTTTCATCCGGGTCACTAAATTTTCGAAGACATGTCGGGTAACTTTTAATTACACGATTATCTACCCACATATCACCCTGACGGGTTTTTTTGCAGGTATCAGGTATTGGTTTTTTAGCCATACATATATCCCCTAAAGGGCTCATCCCTCTGCGGAACTTCGTTAAATCTGCGTGTATCTGCGTCCTCCACCCACATTAATTCATTTCAGCTCATAGATCATAGATCATAGCTAATAGCTGAGTCACCGTACCTTCCACTCTGAAAGCTCAAGTTTTGTACCTGTAGATGCATCGAGGAGGAGTTCCTGTCCGGAACCGCGGAAGCCCTGGCTACCCTGTGATTCTTCGAGGGTGGAGATAATCTGCCAGACATACCGGTTGAACTTGTGGCTCCATATAAACTTTAGTTTCCACTCATTTATACCCGGTTTCAGTCCCTCTTTTGTTGCTAAAACGAATGCCTTTTGCGGGGTAATGTCGAATGAACAGCCTGCAGGGTTCGCCTCGCAGTCGGGGATGCCGCTCACTTCCATAAGGGGGTCGATGTTACCTTTTGCATCAGTGAACAGTTCGATTTTACCCTTAACGAATTCCTTTTCCGGAATGATGATGTCGTAAACCCAGAAGTATTTCACAGAGTCGAAATATGATGCGGTTTCGTTCAGTTTGATGTAATTTGTGAAGAAAGTTTCGCCTGTTTTTCCGGCGATATACGAGTCCACTTTCAGCTTCAAGGGTTCCGGCACGCCTGTCAGTTTGAAGGTTTTGGGGTACCTGTTGTCGGTAATTTCACAAACAGGGCAACTGCACCCTTGCCAGAGGAGTGAAAGAAGTGTAACTGTTAGAATGAGTGAGAATCGCATCTGATTTCCATGGTGGTTTTTATAAAAATTAAGTTTCTTAATGATTTACCAAAATATCGAAAAATTGTTCCATTTCATAACAAAATTGATTGAAAATGTTGAAATTTCTTCTCTGTAATAATAAGATTACAAATATTTACCCAAAGATTTTGTAAATTGATACTCATCTTTTCACAAATCACAGAAAGAGGAGACTAATGAACTATTTAGTTCTGTTAAGGCACGGGCAGTCTCAATGGAACCTTGAGAACAGATTTACAGGCTGGGTTGATGTTGATATCACCGAACTTGGTGAAAAAGAAGCAACCGAAGCCGGTGAACTTTTGAAAGCTAAAAATCTAAAATTTGATCATCTATTTACTTCCGTTCTAAAAAGAGCAATCAGGACTGCTGAGCTGGCAGCCGGAAGTGCCGGTTACGATGAAATACCTGTTGACAGAGACCAGGCATTGAATGAACGCCACTACGGTGACCTTCAGGGCTTGAACAAAGCCGAAACCGCACAAAAGTTTGGCGACGAACAGGTGCACCTCTGGAGAAGAAGCTACGACATTAACCCTCCGAACGGCGAAAGCCTGAAAGATACTGCCGCAAGAACCATTCCCTACTATATCGAAAAAATAGAACCAATGGTGAAAGCGGGACAGAATATCTGGGTGGTTGCTCATGGTAATTCTCTTCGTTCACTCGTGATGCATCTCGACGGGCTTACCCGTGAAGAAGTGCTCGAACTCAATATTCCAACCGGTGTTCCGCTTGTATATGAGTTTGAAGATGGCAAAGTATTGAATAAATATTACTTAAAATAGTTTTAAATTGCCGGATGGGGATGCATCTCCCTCCGGCAGTTATTTTGCAGGGGAAATTTCGAAATTATAATACAGGAGTTCCCTATGAAAAAATTAGTTACGATTCTCATTTTAGGCGTTATTGCAATTAACGCTCAGTTCATCACCCCGGGTACGGGGGTCACATGGAACATGGACAGTCTGGTCGCCAGATCAGGTGGTTTGATAACCGGTTCGTTCCCAAATTACACAGTAGCCACAGTATGCTCGGTTTCAGTCGGCGACAGACTGATTATCCCGCAGGGTTCTGTTGTTACATTCTCCACGACCGGAAACGGCTTTGTCATTCTTGGCGCAGTTGAGGTAAATGGTGCACCGGGTGACAGCGTTTACTTTAAGGGTACCACTGAAAATCCACAGGGTGTTTATGAGGGATTTTATTTCCGAGATACAGGTGCCGACACAACTTCTGTGATAAAATATGCAGTTTTTGTTCACGGTTACTATCCGGTAAGATGCCTCAATTCGAGTCCGAGAGTATATAACTCCCGGTTCTACAAATGCAGAAGACCAATTTACATGTCGTCAAACTCAAGCCCCGTTATCAAGTATAACTACATTTCAGAAGCTTATGAGTATGGCATTTACGGCACCACAGGTTCGTCTCCGGTAATTGAATACAATGAACTTTACAACAACAACAGTCAGAACACAAGCCCGAAAAACCAGATAACTTTCGGTACTCAGAACAACAATTCACCCAGAATCAGATACAACAAAGTACACGGCGGTTCATACAACAGAACGGGTGGCATAAGCATATCAACTCTTCTTTCGGGGAGTTCGTCTTCATCCGAGATTGCATTTAATGAAATCTACAACAACAGCTATGGTATCGCTCTTGCGGGTGCTGAAATAACTTGCTATGTTCATGACAACCTGATCTACAACAACAATATCAATCCCGATCCTCTTACAACAGGAAGTGGAATCAGCATCAGCGGCAACGGTACCAACAGACCAATCGTTTCCCGTAACAAAATTTACGGCAACCTTTGGGGTATTACAGTATATAACGGTTCTGCCATAGCAGCCGGACCCACTCCATCGCTCGGAAACATAACAAACGCCGATACATCCGATAACGGATACAATAAAATTTACGGTAACCTTCAGACCGGCGTGCCATACGACCTTTTCAACAACTGCACCAACGACATTTATGCTCAGAACAACGACTGGGCAGTTTATGATTCGGCTGCAATTGAACTCCACATTACTCACAAAGTTGACGACCCCGCACGCGGATGGGTATTTTTCAATCCTTTCCTCGACTCATCAATCGTTCCAGTTGAGCTTGAATCCTTCACAGCTCAGTCTGTCGAAGGTGGAGTAAAGCTAAACTGGACAACAGCTTCCGAACTGAATAATTCAGGATTTGTTGTCGAGAGAAAAGGAAGCAAAGAGCAGGATTGGACGAATGCCGGATTTGTTGCCGGAAAGGGCACCACCACTTCTAAAAACGAATATTCATTTATCGATAAACCGGGAAAAGAAGGGACATACGCATACCGGCTCCGTCAGATCGACTTCGATGGTACGACGAGCGTCTCGATGATGATATTCGCTGAATTCACCGGACTGGTACTCTCCCATGATCTTGGGCAAAACTACCCGAACCCGTTCAATCCCGAAACCGTTATCAGATATACTGTCGGCGGGAATGAACCTGCAAGAGTAGCATTGAGAATTTATGATGCACTCGGTGCAGAAGTTGCAACCCTTGTCGAGGGAATTCAGGAGCCCGGGAATTACGATGTGAAATTTAATTCAAAAACAGCAGGACTTTCTTTAAGTTCGGGTGTTTATTTCTACGAAATCAATATTAATGCAACAACCATAACCAAAAAATTCGTTATCAACAAGTAATCGTATCAGGAATAAAAAAATGACGAAAGTAAGATTAAGAAGAATCGAAGAGCGACGGCTTAAGACGGGGCATCAATGGGTTTTCAGCAATGAAATCCAGGATGTGGAAGGGAACCCGGAAAACGGCGCTTTAGTAGATGTCTATTATTCGGGCGGGCAGTATCTTGGAACAGGATTTTACAACAAACATTCACTGTTTGCGATCAGGCTGCTCGACAGAAAACCGATCACAGATCTTCGAACGATGTTTGTTGAGAGAATTTTCTCGGCTTTGGGTCTCAGAGAAAAAGTGTATCCCAACAGACAGTCTTACAGAATGGTTTTCAGCGAGAGTGATTTCCTCCCGGGTCTGATAATCGACAAGTATAATGATACTTATGTATTGCAGGTTAACACCGTCGGTATGGAGAGGAATCTCGATCTTATTGTTGATGTGCTTTCAAGGAATCTTGGTGCTGAAAATATTTTCACCCGCAATTCCCCTTATTTCCGTCAGCTTGAGGGACTTGAATTTACCGATGAAATTTTACTCGGTACTGACGATGTTCAGCAGATTGATGACGGGAAAGTAAAATATCTGGTCAATTTCCAGGAAGGTCAGAAGACCGGTTTCTATTTCGACCAGTGCGACAACAGATCATTTACCGGTGAACTCGCCGAGGGACTTGATGTACTGGATGCCTTCTGTAATTCAGGCGGCTTTGGTCTTCACTGTGCCTGGAACGGTGCAAGGTCGGTTGATTTCGTCGACTCATCTCCTGCAGAAATTGGTCATGCAGAGATCAATTTTGGCTTCAACAAGTTCCAGTCAGAAGCTAATTTTGTGGTTGCCGAAGTGTTTGAATATCTGAAAAACTGTGCTGATGAAGGGAAGAAGTATGACATGGTCATAGTAGATCCCCCGGCATTTGCAAAACAGAAGAAAAACATCATTCCGGCAAAACAGGGCTACCAGAAACTGAACAGAAGTGCCCTCAGGTTGATTAACAACGGTGGTTACCTCATCACTTCTTCCTGCTCTTTCCATATCACGAAAGAAGACCTGCTTGATATAATCCGTGAGTCTGCTTACAAAGAGGAAAAACAGCTTCAGATGATCCATTATAACGGTGCATCGAAAGATCACCCTGTAATTCCATCGATGCCTGAGACCTCGTATCTGAAATTCTGTGCTTTCAGGGTTTTTGATATAGAAAAACCGCTGTAACAGAATAAAAATACAGTTTAAGGGATGCTAAATATCTTTTTAGCATCCCTTTTTTTTTGTATTTTTAAATGCTTGTTCAATACAGGGTTGAAGCATGCTTATGTGATTTATTCAACTTATTATTGAGGTCCCCATGAAAAAATTCTACGGGTTTATGCTGCTTGTACTGTTCTCAATTTCGGGAATGGCACAATCAACATATACAACTTTCCGAACCGAACCGATTGACGGTAACAACACTTTCAACAATTCTTATGAAAAATTCAACACTACCAGAACCCAGATAACTTCTTTCGTTACATGGGACAAAGATTATGTGTATATCGCTTTTTCAGGCTCAACACCCAACGGTTCATTGACTGATAATTCGCGTGCGATTCACATCTACATCGACAGCGATCCACAGTTGAATCCTATTCTGGGAACAGGAACCACATCAGGAGATGCCTGGCTTTGGAATCCGTCACTTCCTTTCTCGGCTAATTACCATTATGTTTTTAAAACGAGTGATAATACCCAGGTTAAAAGGAAATTCAATGGCGGTGGCTGGGGAAATTTCGATTTTGCCACCGACAACTGGAAGAATACCACAGCAAACTATTGGGAACTAAGAATAGCAAGGTCAGGCATTGGCAACCCGAACCAGATCAGCATCGTTGCCTATGTTGAAGAAGACTGGACGGGTGGATCAGCCTGGATATCAGGCGGTCTTCCTGAAGGACTGTTCACAAACACCCAGACACAGGGAAACATAACCTTTAACAATAAATTCCTGAATATCAATTTTCTCGATAAAATTGCACCAAATTCGACTGCGAATCTAAACAACTTTGGCTGGTCACTCCGACTAAAAGCAATGAACGGCACTGTATCAGATACCACTGCCCTCGCAGGCATGTTTTTGAACACAACGAACGGATATGATGCAGGTATTGACCTGCCCAAACCTCCTTCTTCACCGAGTAATTTTATAGAAGTTTATTTCCCTCACAACGACTGGGGTTCCGCTCTTGGACCAAAATATGAAAGAGACTTTAAGTTCCATACTGATCTTTCTTCAACCACTTCAACATGGAGTTTTACCGTAAACTCCGATGTGGTTGGTAATATTACCATTAGTGCTGCCTCATTTGCCGATGTACCATCCACTTATGCGATCACTCTGAAAGATTTGTCGAATAATGAACTGACCAATCTGAGGACAGGAACCTACACATATTCGAACGCCGGTGAAGCAACAGCGAAGAACTTCGAACTGATAATTGGCGTAACACTTTCCAACCCAACGATCAATCTCAGCACCAAAACATATAATTACGGTGTAATAAAAACAGACAAGGATTCATCGTTTACTCTCACGATATCGAACACAGGGGATCAGACACTCCGCCTTACAGGACTGACTCTTACAGGTGATTTTTATTCGATAAGTGGTGATACCACAACATACCTCGCAAAGAATGCGTCCACTACCCGTGCCCTTAAATTTGCACCCCGGGCTACCGGTACTTTTAACGGACAACTGGTAATTACGAGCAATGACCCGACAACACCCTCGGACACTGTTAAATTGACGGGTATCGGACAGGCACTCTCACCAAACATCTCGGTTTGGGTCGATACTCTCAAGTTTGGTGATGTGGTGGCAGGAACTTCCTCTGACATCGGATTTTATGTAGCCAATACCGGCGATACGGCTCTTGCAGTTTCAAATGTTGTCGCATCAGGCACGGGATTCAGTTACAGCGGCAGCGCTTCCTTTTCAGTGGCCGTAAATGATTCAAATCAGGTAACTGTAAGATTTGCTCCTGCAACCACAGGATCGTTTACAGGCACCATAACAATTACAAGCAACGACCCCGATACACCAACAAAAACGGTTCAGTTGAAAGGCACCGGCACCACTTCCGCATCATCAAAAATCTACGCCGCGGGCTGGAACCTGATGTCGATACCGTTGAATCCTGTTTCAAATCTTGCATCTGATGTGCTGGCAGGAATTCCTTCCTACCTCCTCTACAAGTATGCAAGTGGTACATACCAGAGTTCGAATACTATCGACCCTGCAGTTGGTTACTGGCTTGGCATAGAAACTGCAGATACTGTAAATCTGACAGGTACTCCGCTTCTAACCGACCAGACTAAGACCCTTGCCGGTGGATGGAACCTGATAGCCTCACCATTCGCAGGTGGTTCTCCAAAGAATAACCTGAGAATTATTCAGGGGTCAACCACATATACAATAGATGAAGCTGTTACTGCAAATCTGGTTCAGGCAAACATCTACAAGTATAACAACACCACCACCCCCGGGTATGCCACGGTTACTTCACTTGATGCGTGGAACGGCCACTGGTTCTTCACACTTGCATCAGACCTTAGTGTGAAATATATTTATGCTTTGAGTGATGCATCAGAGCCAAAGGTAATCCCAGAAATAGAAGTAACACCTTCGAACTGGTTTGTGAACATCCTTTCTGAAATGAACGGTATAAAAGACAATTACCTCCAATTCGGAACCAATGAACTGGCTACCGACGGATTCGATAACAAATTCGATAATGTGAAAGCACCGATTGCACCTGCTGCCAACGCAATTGAATCTTACTTCTTCCAGACGGGTTGGACAAACTTTGCCACAAGATTTGCAACAAACATTCAGGCACCATTGCAGAATGGCAACAACAAATCGTGGTCATTCCGAGTATACGCGAAGCAGGCAGGCACATTCAAGATTAGCTGGCTCGATATCATCAATCAGATTCCACAGGAAATCAGGGACACCTACAATTTTGTTCTCAGAGGTCCCGGCATCTCATCCGGTATCAATATGCTTGTACAGACTTCGTATGAATTTAATGTAACCGCCGGTGGAACATATTCATTCATCATCAACTCGACTCCGACAGGAATTGAAGATGATCTGATGAATCTCAGCTTTAACCTCGGACAGAACTATCCGAATCCGTTTAATCCTACAACCATGATCAACTTCAGCATTAAAGAGGCAGGTCTGGTTTCGTTGAAGATATACGACATACTCGGAAATGAAGTTGTTACCCTGGTTAACGAAGTGAAACAACCGGGAAGATACGATGTCCGGTTTGAAGCTTCAAACCTTCCTTCAGGCACATATTTCTATAAACTGGTTCAGGGCAAAAACTCTGAGATCAAAAAGTTATTGTTGCTGAAATAAGGCATAAAATTAAACCGCAAAGAACGCAAAGAGCCGTCTCAGAAATGGGGCGGCTCTTTTTTTTGGAGGCTTGGGAAAACTTTTTAGAATATGATTTTGAGGGAGGAAGAATTTCCTGTGGTTATAAATTTTTCGATGATCTCCGGGGATTTTGTTCGCAGAAGAAATTTCCCCTTGGGAAGGGATATCACTGCGGGTCTGTCATATTTTGCAGCAACTTCCAACACTATCACTCCTGTCGAATCACTCACAGTAAATGGAGCATATCTCAACCTGCAGGCACCGTCGTCATAGATCTCTTCAGCCGGGGTTACCACTTCCACAAGAAATGACTCTCTTGCGGGAAGTGTATCCCGAATGTCGGCTTCCTGAGAAAATGAAGCCATCATTAAGATGAGCAGACTTTTAATCATGATTTTCCTTTTTTAATCTCCAAATTTCTTAAATGAATGTTAAGCAAATGTTATGCAGGTATTAATAAAATATTAAATGCTCCGCTTTTGTGGAGAGAACAGAATGTGTTAAAATTGAATACCGTTTTTTTTATTTGTTAACTGTGTCAATCAATCCGAGGCAAAATGAGGCGGATGCACAAAGCCATCCTGATTTTTTCGATTTTATCTTTCACCCTTTACTCACAGGAAGATATTGGAAAGGGAAGACTTTCCGGTTTGATCTTTGGAGACTACTACTACAATCTTCAACGGGATCCGGATGTTTCGAAAATGGATAATGTGGCACTACCCGGCGCCGAAAAGATGAATGCCTTTCAAATCCGCAGGATATATCTCACTTATGATCATGATATTTCCGCAGAATTTTCGGGGAGAATTCGACTAGAGGCTGAGAATGCCACAACTGTTAACAATAAATTTGGTCTGTTTCTGAAAGATGCATATATCAAGTGGAGTGAAATTTTCCCCGGGAGTGACCTTGTCCTCGGACTCCAACCACCGCCGGTCTACGGGATTTCCGAGGCATACTGGGAGAACAGATTTCTTGAGAAAACTCAGCTTGACCTGCGGAAAATTTCCCCCTCATCCGACCTGGGAATATCATTGCGTGGAAATCTTTGGGGGAATGGCATCCTGAATTACTGGTTAATGTTTGGTAACGGAAATGGAAATTCACCCGAGACAAACAAACACAAAAGAGTATATTCCCACCTTCAGTTTTCTCCCGCTAAACGCTTCACCTTTACATTTTCGTTCGATTATGTGTCGAGACCTGCATTGCTCATAAGAACACCCGGGCCCACAGACATCGAATATCCAAATGATGATTTCAATTTTACTATATTCGCCGGTTACCGAGAAAAGCAGAAGGTGTCCGCCGGAATTGAAGCTTTTTACGGAATGAGGCAGAATGGCGAGCAGCAAAGGAACCTGGAAGGTCACAGTTACACTGCAGCATTATCGATTTTTGGAACATGGTATATCTCCCCAAAAGTGGCAGTTGCCGCCCGGTATGATTATTTTGACCCCCTCACATCTCAGAATGGAGACAGCAGAAATTTATATTTGATAGCCATAAACTGGTATCCTGCTGTTGGAGTTATTTTCAGTCCAAACATTGTGATTGAAAGCTACGAATCCCTGCCCAATGGATCATCCCTTAAGACAGCCATTACTCCCCGTATAACCTTCTATTACGCGATGAACTGATCAGATTTAGACAGTACGGTTCCTGCAGTTGAACAATATTCGCCGTTCCCGGGTTGTAATTGTAGATTAACTCCAATTAAATTCGGCTTCTTTAATGCGTAAAATATTTGCTGTTCTTACTTTCTTTATGGCAGTCTGCTTCGACATATCCGCACAAAAAATCGAAAAGATTTCGATGATCTGGGAAACCCGATATGATCTGATTGACTTCGGGTCCGAGCAGAACCGTATTCAGGCTTCACTTCGAATTCCTTTTCAGATTGATATTGCCGGGGCATTCAATGTCAACGGGCTGACATCCTCAGGAAGCAGTTTCCAGTCAAGGTGGGAAACTCTTAAAGATTTGAAAAAGAAAGAGGAGAACCGGAGATTTAACCTGAATCTGAGGCAGTTTTATCTCGAGAAAAAGATCAATGATTTCAGGGTGCAGTTTGGGGCTCTGCCTGCGATAAAGGGATTTGTTTCTTCCACAGGACTTGGCAGCAACGGCTGGATGGACGGACTAAGGATCGACCAAAAAACCGGTATCGGTACATTCGAAGCTGCCGGGGGCAGCATTAACGAAATAAACAACCCGAATTTCTTTGACAGGGTATTTGTATCCAATTTTTTTGAGTTTGAGTTTACGGGAACCTTCATCCCCAATTCTGTTATTGAGTTTTCATATGAGAAACTGGCATCATCTGACTATTTGAGGAGTGAATACCGTTATGATTTGATTAAAGGGAGCAAAAAGCATCTGGAATTCGCTATCGAAGGGCTCTACAATACTCAGAGGGAGAGTCTCAGTTTTGGATTTACAGTAACTACAGCTCCACTCGCATTTATTGAGGAAGACCTCGCCAAATACATGGATCTGAAGGTCTATTTCAATCACACCGACAGCAACATTGGCTTGCGGGGAATTTTAACAGATGATTTTTACAAATTTGGTAACTCGGTAACCATAGAGGCGAAAGGAACGATCACTTCCCGGAAGGCGGTGAGCTGGTTTTTTGAGTCGTACATCTCTGAGGTGCCGAGATTCTTGGCGGGACTGCGGTTCGATATAGAATAAAAAAGGCCGAATCAAGTTAATGACTCAGCCTCAACACAACAAAAAATCACATCAACTAAAAAGCATCAAAAGATATCTGATTAAGCGATAGTGATGGTTTTATCAAGATATACATCCTGAACAAGATTTACCAGCTTGATACCTTCATCGAGTGGCTTCTGGAAGGCTTTTCTTCCGAGGATAAGTCCCATTCCACCGGCTCTTTTATTGATAACTGCTGTGCGCGCTGCTTCTGCGAAGTCGTTGCTTCCTGAAGCGCCGCCTGAGTTAATCAAGCCCATTCTTCCCATGTAACAATTCATTACCTGATAACGGGTAAGATCGATCGGGTGGTCGGTTGTAAGTTCGGAATAAACCTTGGGATGAGTCTTGCCAAAGTTGACTGCATTATAACCGCCATTGTTTTCAGGGGCTTTTTGTTTGATGATATCAGCTTCAATGGTAACGCCGAGGTGGTTTGCCTGTCCTGTAAGGTCGGCGGAAACATGATAATCTTTGTCGCCTTTTACTTTGAAAGCATCGTTTCTTGTGTAGCACCAGAGAATTGTTGCCATTCCGAGTTCGTGTGCATATTTGAATGCAGCCGACACTTCCTGGATCTGACGGGTGCTCTCTTCTGAACCGAAGTAGATAGTGGCACCAACAGCAACTGCGCCGAGGTTGTAGGCATCTTCAATAGAAGCGAACATTACCTGATCAAATTTGTTCGGGTAGGTAAGGAGTTCGTTGTGGTTCAGTTTGAGGATGAAAGGAATTTTGTGTGCATATTTTCTTGCAACAGCACCGAGAACGCCGAAAGTTGAAGCTACTGCGTTACATCCGCCTTCGATTGCGAGCTTTACGATGTTTTCAGGATCGAAATAAATCGGATTTGGAGCAAATGATGCGCCAGCCGAGTGTTCGATACCCTGATCAACAGGAAGGATTGACATGTAGCCTGAGCCGGCAAGTCTTCCATGCTCAAATATGGTCTGTAAGCTTCTCAATACATTAATGTTTCTGTCTGAAGGGATAAATATCCTGTCAACAAAATCGGGACCGGGTAAGTGCAGACTCTCTTTTGGAACCTTAGCCACATGGGTCAAGAGACCGTCGGCTTCATTTCCTAATAATTCAACTATTTTACTCATGATTATATTTCTCCGTTTTTTGGAATTTTAAAAACCCAATTCTAAATATAATAAAAATCATGATGTTAACAGATTCCTGCCGGTAAAACATCCTGCGTTGCCATCTCTTCCGGACGGGAATCCTGAGTAAATCAGTCTAAATAACCCGACCTTTCTCCCTGAACATTGTAGCAGGCGGAGTCCCTTTCTTCACACAGATTGATGACTAATTTCCCAACTTCCTGAATGAAACCTTCTCCGTTATCGAAAACATGTTGAGCCAGCCATTTAGCCTCGTCAAATCTTGAAATACGGCGGTTCATATCGGATTTCGGAAAAACCGCCTTTTTGTTACTCTTAACAGGTAACAACCATTGAGAGAAAATGAAAAATGTATCAGAAATCACCAACGAAAAGATAAAAGATCAAATCAATGAGTACCATCTGATGGTGGCTGAAATTCTCTCCGGATTTGATACTGAGCTTGTATCCGTAAAGAATGGAGGTGCAGAGCTTGAGAGAAAAGTTGCGGGATTATCGGCAGAATTTGCCAAAAATTCACAGGAATTTGCTGACCTGAAAGCAAATGTGAAAATAATCAGGAATGAAGTGATTCTTTTGATGGCGAAGTTTGATGAATTGAAAGAGTTCACGGAAAGGGGCTTCAACCATATCCTGAGGCGAATGGATGGATAATTTTATCCCCGATGAGGTAAAAATCAGGCTTCTTGGGTTGAGGAAAAAGTATTTCCTTCCCCATGAAGGTACACTCGAATCGTTTTCCGTGGTCTTTCAAAAATATCTGAAGAAGCGAAAAATGGCGATTATCGACAGTCTTGTAGCCTCTGCAAATCTTTCGCTCCACATCTTTGATGGAGAGCCTGACCCTCTTGCCCTCCAAGCCATTAAGATGACCAATCCGAATTTTGATCCATCGATGCTGAGTTCCTATACTGATGATCAGCTCACGGGAATTATAAACTCGGCGAAGGGGAAATATTTCGAATTGCTGGTAACAGACAAGCTAAATAACGGCGAACGGGTCGGCGATTTGGTTCTTCCTGACGGTTATCACGCAGAATTGGCAGAATCTCTCACCCAACCCGGGTGGGATATTGCCATTAAGGATGCATCGGGAGATGTAGCCGATCACCTCCAGTTGAAGGCAACGGAAAACCTCTCCTACATTTCTGAGGCACTCCATAAATATCCCGATATCAAGATTCTTGCAACCGAAGAAGCGGCAAATCACTTGCCTGATGGTTATACAATGGTATCAGGCTCAGGAATTGAAGACGATCACCTCACAAGCACAATAGAATCGACGATTCATCACGGTAATGAGGGGCTTTTTGACAAATTCGGTGACTCTTTTCACCCGCTTGCTCCCCTTTCCATAATCCTGGCAATCGAAGGGTACAAGTTGTTTGCAAAAAAGCAATCGGTTGAAGCGGCAATAAAAAACGGTTCGGAGAGATTTGGCAGGTCACTCTTTTCTACCGCAACGGGTGCTTTTGTATATGCTCTTGGTGGTGGATTTCTTGCTCTCCCCGCAGCATTCGGGGCAGGATTGTATTACAGGAGAGTCAATAATCTGAGGAAAATATCAGAGATGATGAGGGAGAATATCAACAAATTGAAAGAAATACTTCAATTTCACAGACAAAAAAGGAGTAGCGTAAATGGGAATTTTTAGCGAATTTTTCAAAAAAGCAGGTGTCTTTATCGGGGCGGCCGTTTATGCAATCGGCACAGTAGCCGCTTATGTTGGTGAGAAGGCTGTTGAACTCTACCATGTGGCAAAACAGGCATACAACGATTATAAAAGCGGCAACAGTTATCAGGAAAAACGCAAAAACAGATACAGCCGTCAAGATATAAATGAGAGAATTGTTGATCTCGAGGATAAAAGAAAACGGGACGGCAGGCTTTCGGAGTATGAAAAACATGAACTCGACCAACTTTATGCCCGCAGAAAAACTCTGATAGATGAAGCTATTCAGTACAATGAAATGGAAGCGGCAGGTGAGTTTACCGAAAATTCTTCCGGCTATGAGGATGTGGAAGTTGATAGCAGCAACATTCATATCGTTCAGTTTCATGTGGGGCAGTCCGTTTCAAATAAGAGATGCTCCGTCTGTGGAAGACCCATGACCCTTCAATGGAACAGATCAAGCAAAAACACGAGTCTTACAGATATGTTTTGGGGTTGTACCGGCTACTACTCGGGAGCGTGCCGGGCTACGGCACCATTTCAGAAATCGGATGCCCGCCTGTTTACCAACACTGGCAGGGAAGAGTTTCAGATTACTGCCGGTCAACTGGATACAATCATTCAGCACCCTGCCGCGCAGCAAAATATCGTGAAAAGGATGCGGGATATAAAATTTGAAACGATTGAGAAGTATTTCTGTTCTGAGCACGGTCTGGAACTTGTGTTGCAGGAAAAATTCGATCCAAGCGGCGGCCTTCGCGATCAGTTTTTTCTCGGTTGTCCCATGTGGAAACGGGACGGAACCGGCTGCAATTATGTCATGAAAATTAAATCAGCCGCACAACTCTCCAGCGTGCTCGAAATAAAGAATGGCAGGGGGTTGTTGTGAGGTTTGTACACGATATTCATGATTGAAAAGAATTAGAAGGATATATATGAAATTCCCTCGAAGAGGGATAAATGTTGGTAGAGAGGAGAAATCCCAGTCCAATAATTCCCTCGAAGAGGGATAAATGTTGGTAGAGAGGAAATATCCCGGTCCAATAATTCCCTCGGAGAGGGATAAATGTTGGTAGAGAGGAAATATCCCGGGCCAATAATTCCCTCGAAGAGGGATAAATGTTCGTAGAGAGGAGAAATAAAATAATATTCTAAAAATTGTCATTCAAATGACTAAATTTTGCCAAATTTGGTCAGTACAATGACGGAATTCAATTTTTACAGCATAAAAAAGCTGGAGAATTAATCATTCGGAATCGAAATAATCATTATCTATTTTTTTCAGAGAATAATTTTTGATTGTCGAAACTGCCAAGTCATAATCTATCATCAGTTCAGCGAGTTGCTGACCATCTATCAGTACGATTTTTGTATCGTTCATCGGTCGATAGTTCTTTGCTTCATTGCTGAAAGATGAGGTCGTTATGAAAACACCTTTTTTAGCCCCTTGTCCAGCGAGGGCACCAACAAATTTCTGTATTTCCGGTCTGCCAACAATCGACTCCCATCTTTTTGCCTGTAAATAAATAATATCCAATCCGAGTCTGTCCTCTTTGATTATTCCGTCAATTCCTTCGTCACCACTTTTACCAATTGATTTGCCGGCTTCCTGGATTGTACCACCGTATCCCATTTTGACCAAGAGTTCAACAACCAAATTTTCAAAAAATGTTGGACTGCTTTCTTTGATGCGGATAAGTAGATTGAGGGCGAGATTCTTTCTAATCTCGAGGTAGTTACTTTCAAGTATCTCTTCAGGAGTCGCAATCAAATTATTTTCTATATTTTCCTCTTGAATTCCCTTTGATTCGCCCATTATTTCCTGATATCCCGGAAGAGATCTAAGTAGTTTTATATTTATTTTTTCTATGGAGGAGTTGACAATCTCCTTACCCGCTGAAGTAATTACATACTTGCCTCTTGAAGTTTTCTCTATTAGATTTCCTCTCTTCAGATATGAAATCGCCCATGCGGTACGGTTTACAAATGTTTTTTGTGTACCACTTGGAAGTGACTGATCGAGATCAGCTTCTGAAAGGTTAAGTATTAACGCGAGTGTGTTTCGAATTTCTGGAGTTGAATGTTCGTTACCATCGTTGAACAATTTTAAGATGGGGAGCATGAGGCTTTGAAAGTCAGGTACCATAGGGTTGTATCTAAATTTTGTCAAAAATTATTCTTAAACTGTCCAAATATAAAAATTTCAACATGGTTTTTTAGAAAAAATATATATTTTGCACTCTATCATATATTAAACAATTTTGAACAAAAGCAAAAATTGAAAATGGAAAACAGCGAAAAAAAGACCGTATCGAGAAAAGTGATTGACCGCGAGGTTATCATGCGGAAATATCATGTTCACATCAAAAACTTCAGGAATCTGAAAGATGTGAAGGTGACGCTCAGTCCATTGACAATTCTGACGGGTGAAAACGGCTCCGGCAAAAGCACCCTCTTCAAAGCTCTCCTCTTCCTCAAACACAACCACGACCACGAAGCTGCCAAAAAACTCAAATATGTAATCGATGACGACATCAATCTCGGCGGCTGGGAACACATCGCCAACGACCCTAAAAAACCTATCTCAATCAAAATCACAGAGGAAACCTGGGGTTACGACCACGAAGTGGAAGAAATCTATGATATCGACAACTGCCCGTTTGAGCTGAATCCGACGGATGAGTATTCGGAGAAGATGGACGATAAGTTTATGGGAGATTTACCTCAAAGATCGGTAAAGAATGGATTTATCCCTTTGGGCAGAGAAACTATAAAGGGAAATTCAAAGTTAACAAGGAATAGAGATTCCCGGGAGTTTGTATACACTGATGATCAACTTTCCAATATTAACTATAACCTTAGCGATACGATTAAATTCACAATAAGATACTTGGTTCGACCATTTGAACCAAACATCTCGATTCTTGATGGACAAATTAATCCTTCAAAGATCAGAAGTTATTATTGTGAATTTTCAAATATTAGCTGTTCTGATAGAAAGTACACTGAGATTTTTGGTAAAGTGGTTTTCAATCTATTTAAATATTTCTTTAGAAGAAATATATGGGGACCTTCAAATAATGAGTTTGAGTGGAGTAAAATCAACGAGCGCCTGAAGGATAATTTTATTGAAATTGTATGTGAACCTTCTGTCATAAAGACTGACTCTATTTTTAGTGTTTATCTGGGTTTACTGCTTAACCTTTCCTTCGGAGAAATAGAGGCGGCTCATCTTCAAATTCTTACATCTTATGTATCAAAAATTATTGCCTCTGAAAACTATAAACTGCCAAAAGAGTTTGACGCCATGCTTTTGATGGGAACAACTCGAGAAATCCCAAAATCCAGATTCTTTGAAGAAACCATAAACGAAAATAGCTATTATGGTTTGTTTAAATATTATCAACATCTCGATTATACAGATGACTTGATCGATCAAACGATGAAAGACTACCACACAAAAACTTTTCACAATTGGGTGTTGAAATTTGACTTTGGAGAAGGTGTTTATACTTCGAATGTCGATCAGATACAAAGAATATTACTTAAACAACGCGAAAGTAAAAGTATCAACTTATCCGAAGCTAGTAGTGGTACTCTTCAATTATTACCCGTATTGTTTCTAATCACCATTAATAATCAAAACAATTTGTTATTCTCAGTTCAACAGCCAGAACTACATTTACATCCGCGACTTCACTCTATCCTTGTTGATTATTTCATTGAACATCTCTCTCCTACTAGACGACAAAACGCTCCAGTATGGGAGTTGGTTGAAGTCTCTGATGATGAATTGGAAGAAAAAGTCAAGGCTTTTAATGACAAGAATTATGATTTTCAGAAGTCCTTCAAAAAAGGGAACAGGCTTGAATTCCTTACCGTCCCCACCCATCTCATAATTGAAACCCACTCGGAGCACCTGCTTAAAAAACTTCAGGTACTTGTCTCACAGGGGAAGACACTCCAACTTTGGCCCGAGGGATACTGCTCCGGTGAGGATGTAAAACTCAAAGATGCCCTCTCCATTTATTATTTTGCCAAAGACAAAGACGGCAACACAAAAGCCATCGAGATGGAGCTTGACGACAACGGCTTTTTCAAGACGGAGACACCAAAAGGCTTTTTCGACGAAAGTCTGGAACTGAACAGGCAGCTTCTTCTCGGGAGGAACTGATGAATCAGGAACTTACCATATCCTCGGGTTTACCGGTTTATCTCTATCAGGAGCATCTTGGCAATCTCTTTAACAGAAACCGTGAACTGATTGATTCGATCGCCATGAACTACCTTTGTTTCGACGATCAAAAAGAATACTTCAATCATCTGATGGAATCGTTTGATCAGATAGATCCATCTGCACCGGTTAAACGACAACTGGAAAGCTTTCTTCTGGAGTTGTTCACCAAAAAAGGACGACCAAAAACTATAAAAGGAGGGTATTCGGAGATTAATATTTGCAAGGCATCAAAAGACAAAATTTATATTGCTCCTGAAAAACAGGATTCTGAGATTTCCAACCTTCAGGCATCAAACCAAAAACTAAAGATTTGTGGCAGAAACAACCTTTTTGAAATTGTCAGGCCGCTACCATCTGTTTTTCTGCTAAAACCTGATACAGTATACAATCTGGATGAACTTATAAAGCCTTTTGCAAAGGGTTCAAAATCGATTACAGTTATCGATCCCTATCTTTTCAATCCCGGTGCCATGAGGAATTTGGATCAAATACTTTCAAGAACCGTGTATGAAACCGTTTTTATCAAGTGCAATGACCCTGAAAACTACCCAACTGAAGAAGCCCAAAGAAAGAACAGGGAAAAATATTCAAAACTGCTAAATTATATTGAAGAAGTAAAGAAGGAAGGTTCAGTGGTAGAAATTTCTTTTCTTGCTCCAGGGCATGAAGAAAGATACATAATTTACGATGAAGTTCAAGTCTATATACCCGGAGGACTTGATTGCCTCGATTCACATGGGATGATCAAAAGACAAAAAAGAGGACTCTATCTCAGATTCGAGAAAAGAGACTTTGAGGCATTCCCGATAAATCAGGAATTGAATCCTGTGAATCCTTAGATCCTGAAAATCCTGATTCAGACAACATTCTTCAAATCTTACCCAAAGGCATAAATTCCATTTGCAATTCAAGTATTATTAAAGTATATTTGTTCACTATTAAATATTGTTTCCTGTCAGTAAACATTATATAAAATGAAACAAGCTAACAACTCTCTTATATCTTTAGTGCTGGATATTCTGAAAAGCGAATATTCGTTGAAGTGTGAGTTCAAAGAAAACCAAATTCTCTTAATCGGCAAAGGTGCGAGTAAGATGGAATTTGGTGTGACAGTTTTTCCATCACTATCGGTGAAAAGTGCAGAATTTCTTACTGAAGGTGCCGGCAGGATGATTGTGATAACGAAACAAATCGGAAACAAGGTCTCTGAAATTCTTAGGACGAAAGGGATGTTTTTTATTGATACTGCCGGGAATGCGTTTATCCGTGGAGAGGATTTTTTCATTGATGTCAGGGGCAGAAAGCAAAGGAAAATGAATAATATTCTTCCTCTTGAAAAACTTCGATTGGAAAAATCAGGAATTAAACTGCTGATAACCTTCTTCTCCCGTCCTGATACTCTTAACAAAAACTACAGGGATATAGCCGCATTATCAGGCTGTTCGCTGGGTTATGTTTCGAAATTTGTAAAGAAACTAAGGGGAGCGGGATATCTTGTTAAATCTGAGAATGGATATTTAAATGTTGTTAAAAAAAATGAACTCCTGCAAAGACTAAAAATAGAATATCAGCCATCAATCAAGAACAGATTTTTCATCGGTAAGTATAACATGACGGATACTGTTCAATTGAATGATTCTCATTCCGAGACCTGCAAAGTGTACTACACTTCAGGTAAAGCAGTTGAAATGAAGACGGGATTTCTCAAGGAAAAGACCACAGAGTTGTATCTTGAAGGCGAACCGAAGGATTTTATCAAAATTAATCGTCTGATACCTGCCCAATCCGGTAATCTGATTGTGTTCGGGAAATACTGGAATTTTGAACATGATGCCATGAAGAATAAAACAGCTCCCGATTTTATAGTTTATCTCGATCTTATCACATCCGCAAATCCCCGATTGATGGAGGCAGCTGGAGAGTTTTATGCGGAGTAGGATATTTGATGTGTCCGGGAAAGTAGATTCAAACACAGTTAAACTGTTTACAATTATAAATGAGATATCAAAAGAATCCAGTATCACTTTTTTTATAATCGGTGCTTTCGCAAAAGAACTTCTGTTAAACTACTATCATGAAATAAGAACTTCACGATATACAGAGGATATTGATATTTGTATTGCCGTAAACAATTGGCAGGATTACAACAGGTTCACCCAAAGGTTGATCGAAAAAGGGGGTGTGCAATTTGACAAAGTTGAACATAAAATATATTTTGAACAGTATGCACGCCAACTGGATATTCTGCCTTATGGTTTTAAGGAAATGGGGAAGATTGAATGGCCAAAGTCAGGCAATTTGATGGAAATTGAAGTTTACAACTTAGTCAAAGAAAGAAACATTACTGTGAGAGTGGATCACAGTCCGGAAGTTCTTGTGGAAACATGTTCACTTGTTGGGTTGTTTATCATAAAACTGACGATTTGGCATAAAATGCGTTCTGACAGGTCTAAAGATGCGATAGATCTCTTTGAGATTATGGCAAACTACTATTTTACACAAAAAGCTGACCGGTATTTCGATGAAGAGATATTTGACAAAGTGAGTACGGATTCTTTTGATGAACTATTGGTTGGATGTTTTATGTTGGGTAAAGACATTGCATCGCAATTTCCATCCAGTTTGGTGGCAAATGTAATTTCTATGATCGTAGAAAACATTGAAGAGGATGAAAAATCAAATCTTATTACTGTCATTGCGGCAGAAAATCGTTTCCGGGATTTTGAAAGGGAGTACCTGGTAGTGAAGGCGGCGTTTTTGCAGCTCTTATCTGCGATAAAGTCAATTTACGAGGCGAAATGATGAAAAACCCCTCAATCATTCATCAATCTGTGTTGCTTGTTCATTCCCCAAAATTTCTTTATAATTCACTAAATTACTTCTCATCAATAAATGAATTTTGAAATGAAGATATCGCAGTTTTCGCCGCATATATTCTGGTCTTACGACAGGTCAAAGGATTTGCCCGAGGAAGTGGTGATTGAGCAGGTGTTGAATCAGTCACAAAATCTGAAATAGCTGAATATTTCCAGCGGGAATTGAAGAACAGTCCACATAAAAACAGGATTTAATTAAATTATTTCTCTGTAATTCACAAAAAAATATATATTTTCGACTCGCTTTAACAGTTTTTCGGAACATCCAAATATACTCCGAAAGTATAACAAAAATAAACCCTCCAATAACAAACAATTAATCTACAGGCAAAACAATGCTTAAAAACATTTTCCTGCTTTTAACAGCTCTTTTAATCGTATCGGGAGAGACTCTTTCACAAAAAGGAGTTGAAGTACTAAGCCCCACACCCACAGCAAACATTATTACAGATGTGCTGGTAATCGATAAAACAACCGCTTTTGCTGCAGCCACTCTCGGCACGGTGCTGAAAACAACTGATGCGGGACTCACCTGGCAGACACTTAAAACGGGTGAGGATATCTGGTTTAACTCGATTTCGGTAGTCGGAAACGATCACATTTGGGTGACAGGTCCGAACGAATTTCTTGTTTCCTCTCACGATGGCGGAAAGACATGGAAAAGCGAAAAGATCGACAAAATCGCATATTTCTACAAAGTTCAGTTCTTTGATGCTAAAAACGGAATTGTAGCGGGAGCTGCCATTCTCTCTGAAAATCAGACTGAAGCCATTTATCAGATGTATATGACTTCTGACGGTGGCAAGACCTGGAAACTGCAAAACTCCTCCCTCGGATTTTTCCCTATGGAAATGTATTTTACTTCGGCAAAAGAGGGGTATACAATCGTAAAAACTGATGAAAAAACGGGAAAGGACAGATTCGTTAAAACTGTCGATGGTGGCAAAACATGGAAGGATGTGAAGGAATTTGCCGGTGCAACTCTCTCCACAATGTCGTTTCCTGACGCAAAAAACGGCTTCGTAATAGCTGAAGTGGCAAAAGCAACGGCCGGAACTCCTGCTGCCAAACTTGTGATTTTTAACACCAATGACGGCGGTAAATCATGGAAACAATCTGATTTTCCTGCTGAAGTTGCCGGGAATCAGTATAAGGAAGCTCATGTGGTTTATTTCAAATCCCCCAAAACGGGATGGGTGATAAAAGCCAATGAAGTGGAAGGACCGATGGAGAATCAGGTGTTCAGAACCGATGACGGCGGCAAGACCTGGACAAAAACCTACACCAGTGATGAAACCGGTGTGAACAAAATAGCTTATTTTGACGAGAATACAGGGGTTCTTATGCCCGGATCCTGGTTTATGGAACCAAAAATTTTCAGAACAACCGATGGCGGTAAAACTTTTGCCCAGCTCGTAAAAGGGAAGGAGAACCACTTCAACTCATTTTATTTCCTTGATACGAAAACCGGATTTGCGTCAGGGGAAAACAGCCTCATAAAAACCACTGATGGCGGGAAAAACTGGACCACCATAAAGAAAGTGGAAGGAATGATGTTCGACCACATCAAATTCTTCAATTCAAAAGAGGGAGTCGCTACCGGATACGATGATGCGGGGTATGTATATCTCTATTCAACAACTGACGGGGGCGAAAACTGGACTTCCATGAAACTTAATTACGAGGCATTTCTGGTAGGTCTGTCGTTCGTCGATTTGAAAACAATTTATGCCTACACAATGGGAGAGAAGAGCCGAAGCGTGGTTCGCTCGGATGACGGTGGAAAAACCTGGAAGGAAGTGCAGATTGACACATCGCCCGAAGGACAGTTTTTCGATCTCTTTTTCCTTGATAAAAACAACGGATGGGTTTCGGGTGTGAATCTGTTACCCGGTGCAACCAAAAACAACGGCATGGTCTCATTCCTCAGAAGTACCACTGATGGCGGGGAAACATGGTCTGATACCTGGCTGGATGATCAGGGATACCCGGTAAACATTCAGTTCATCGACAAAAATCACGGGTGGTACACAAGCACGCTGAACGACACTTCGAATGTAATCTGGAGAACTTCAGACGGTGGCAAAAAGTGGGAATCCTCAATTCTTTCCAACACACAGGATATCACCGAGGGAATCAAATTCCAGGATCCGTTGAACGGCTGGCTGCTGAAAGCTTACGGAGCACCCCTCTCGCCGAGTTTTATCTATCGGACAAAAGACAGAGGCAAAACCTGGACACTGTTCAACATCGTGAACAAAATTGATCAACTCCAATTCATCGACAGCAAAACAGCCTTCGGTGGCGGCTGGTTTAATCTGATGAAATTTACCATCGACTGAGAATTAAGGCGATAAATCTCATTTCAAAAGTGTCATTTTACCGGTAAGAATTCCGGTTGATGTGGCCAGACGGCAGAAATAGATGCCCGAGACAAGTTTTGATGCATCGAACCGTACAGAATGCGTGCCCGCTGCAGTTGGACCTTCTGCAAGGAGTGCCACTGACTCACCGAGGGAATTAAACACCTCGAGTCTGGCATAGTCCGCAGTCGGCAACGAAAACCTGATTACCGTTTCAGGGTTGAAAGGATTCGGGAAATTCTGGTCAAGTTTGAAAGCAGTCGGAAGTGGCGACACATCATTTATACCAACAAGATTAGCGGCGAGGAGGATAGTGCCTCCTCCCGTAACTGTTCCGTAATCGGGATTCTGAGCAGAGGTCATAAATGTAATAAACGCACCATCTTTTGTAAGATAAACAAAGTCTTTATCACCATACTGCAGATATTCCCTTTTTACCCTCAGGCACTGAAACTGCATCTGACCAATCTTCAGTGTACCCCACCCGTCGACTGTAGAGCGGTATTCGCTCGAGGAAGTATCCACCTGTTGCAAGCCCCCTCCCGTAGTAAAAAGTGAATCTGTCAGTTTGATGTATCGCGACCAGTTGGCTCCATAGGTAACCGGAAGAGGAAAAACATCGAACGGTTCACGGTGTAAAAACCTCCACTGCGGAACGAGAGATGCCTGACCAACAATATAGAACGAATCGGGCGAGAACATAAACACAGGATTCTTCTCGACTGTTTGAGGTGTTTCCCCGAAGGTTACACATCCGGGATACCGTGCAGCGAGAACAGGAATGTCGTTAGTCTGCAAATTGAGAGAGAACTCGTTTGAGAGTGGGATATATGAGAAATCGTAAATTTTATTTGCACCGGGCTCCCCGATATTTATTTGCCCGTCAAAATTTGTTCCATAGTGGTGGTCGCCCGCATTAAACAGTTTCAGCATATCGGGAAGTGTAACCTGAATCTGTGCGGGAAGTGTGGTCATAAGGAAAAAAATTGCCAGGATCATGCGAAATAACGCCGGACTTGTTTTCTGTTCACTCGTTAACATTTTTGTGCCGTATTATTGGTTGTATGAATTGACTTCCTAATAATTCGAAAGCGTTACTGAAAACTAATTCATTTATACAAATAACGGGTGACAGGAGTTACAAAAACAGGGGAACTTTTTGAAGGGTACACATAAGAATTGCATGACAGTCATATAAGAATCACATGATAGTCACATAAAACTTTCAAGAGCAGAATAAACTAACTCATTGTAGGATAATCGTTTAGCTGTTGCAACAGAATGTTAAATATGCAAAATATTGCGTGTCAGTCACATAGCCGTCACATAAGAATCACATGGCCTTCACATAAACATATTATGACCAGAATGGAATATATCTTGCAAATCTGCGTGACTTGCTTTCCGAATCCTTCTGACGAATGAATCCGGCTTTAACTGTTTCGGAAATAACTCTTGAAACCATCGAATAGTTTTCCTCTGCGATTCTAAATCGAAGGCGGAGAGAATTATTGGTCATCTCCTTGTTGGATACATAAAGAAGGCAACAATGTTGGTAACAGGCTCTGATTCTCTCTTCGCGAGACATCTCTTTGAAGACCTTGGGTGGGTAAAGTATCGCTCTGGTATTATCTCCAATCGCTTGAAAATCAGGGGCTGGCAATTGAAATGTCTCGACGCTAAAAATGACTTTATCAATACCGCTACCTCTTTCTTCACAGATATTTATCCTTCTCATAAAGGCTGCAATGGCATCATTTCTTGATCGAGGCGGTTCATCTATAAAACGAAGTGTGTCAATCAATGGCTTACCCGGATTAGTAATCTCGATACGATCTGAGAAGATTTCTACCATGGGTCCGGCTCCGGCTATAAAGAAATCCTGATGGATTAACGCGTTAGCGATTAGTTCTCTAATGGCAATCTCGGGATACATCTTGATATTTTGTCTGAAAGCTGTCCCGATCAACTCATTTTGCGGAAGCTGACTGTTAACGAGTTCAACCACCTCACCAAAGCATGTCGCATATCCTTTATTGTTGGTAAATTCCCGCTCAGTCTCAATCCTTGAAGTCCCTTTATAAACAACAATTCTGATAGCTTTGCGTGAAAGTCGTGGAAACAGATTAAAATCTTTCGCAAAAAGAATGGCACCTAGATTTAAGATGTCATAATTACCGTTTGAATTCTTTTTTATGAAAGACTCTTTCTCCAAACGGTCAATGATTCCTTTTTTATTATCGGGCAGCGGTTGACCCAGGAGTTCAAACAATGAAGGATAGGTCAGGAGTTTAATAGTATTGTCTTCGTCAAGGTCAGCAAGTGCAATTTCTTCCTCATATCGCTTATTTGAAAGGATATCCCATAGTAATCGTTCCTTCTCAAGGTGGTCTTTGAGTTTCTTTTTGTACGATCCAATCCTGATATAAGCTTCATTCTTAAATGTAACCGGTGCTTGCGTTGCTGCAGCTATCTGAAACATAACAACCATTTTATCGTCAATTATCTCAGTATGTATTGAGAAATGGGTCCTTGGGTTCAATTGGTGAAGCAGCCAGTTTTCTAATTCTTCATTACCCATTTTAACTTCAGTTGGTTTGAAGTTTGTCCCCGTTATCATATGTGACGAATTTTCAATTCCCCAGCAGATAAATCCCATTGTCTTGTTCCACAGAGCAGCCGAGTTAGAAATTGCAGAAATATATTCCCCAATTTCAGATGGGTCTGCATTGTTCTGTTTGAACTCTACCCACTCACTTTCTCGAGGCAGTTTGATCAATTCTTTAATAACTTTTTCCGTATTCATAAATCAGTGCGAAACTTTCTATTTATTCAATCAAATTTAATAAACTTCAAACGAGAATCATCAATATTAAATCGGATTATTCATCTCAGTCACATAGCCGTCACATAAAACCTCCTCCCCGGGGAGCCAACCAAATTTTCCCCCTTTTTATAAAAAAATATTTGATAAATTTGAATCTGCTATTTTCCAAATTCGACTTTAGGCAAACAGTTTTTCAAAGGTATCGGAGATATATCAATAATGGCAAAAAGAAGCCTTTTAAGCCTGCTTTTTATCCTTACAATAACGCCCCTTGTTTATTCACAAACCGCAGCCGGAAAGTATGCCGGTGAGTTCCTTGCAATTGGAGTCGGCGGAAGACCCCTCGGTATGGGTGGTGCCTTCACCGCAGTGGCTAACGACATTACAGCGGCATATTACAATCCTGCGGGACTTGCTGCTCTGGACTATCCACAGCTCTCATTGATGCACGACCAGCGCTACGGAAATCTCGTGAATTACAACTACGGAGGTGTAGCCATACCTTTTGGCAAGGACTATACTTTCGCAATCAGTGCCCTTCGCCTCGGAGTGGATGGAATTTACGATACCCGTGAAGCTCTCTACGATGCAAATGGCGACGGTGTTCTCGATATCAGAACGAATGACAAGCTTGACTATTCGAAAATAAAGGAATTCTCCAACCAGGACTGGGCTTTTTATCTCTCCGCTGCAAAAAGAATAGACGACAGACTCTCCCTCGGTGCCAATTTCAAGGTAATCCGCAGAGATATTGCCGAATACGGCGCAACGGGTATCGGTTTCGATATCGGCGCAAGTTACAGAGCTACCGACGCACTCTTCCTCGGTGCTTCCGTGCAGGATGTTACCACCACACTCGTTGCCTGGAGTACCGGACGAAATGAACTCATTACCCCGACACTGAAGCTCGGTGCCGCTTATGCTCTTGAAATTCTCGGTGGTGTCCTACTTCCTGCAGTCGATTTTGATGTCAGATTTGAAAACAGAAAATATGCCGCAACGATGAATGTGGGTCCCGTATCGATCGATCCCCACTTCGGATTTGAATACAGCTTCAAAAATGTGGTGATGGTAAGAGCCGGCTACAACGATGTAAAACAATTCACAATCGGTGCCGGTGTAAAACTCCCAAAACTTAATATCGACTACTCCTTCGCCCGTTTCAATATGGCTGAAGACGACAGACTGCCCGACTCACACAGAATCTCCATCACCCTTACACTCGAGGAACCGAAGTTTAAGAGATGAAATTTGAAGGCTGAATTTCTGAGGGCTGAAGGCTGAAATTTGAAGTTTGAGGTATGAAGTTTGAAAACCCCGCAGGGGTGGCATGTGGGTAGAATCCGGTACCCAAACACAAAAGAGCCCTTGTGGCGACATATGGATAGAGAATGTTTGAAGGTTGAAAAATAACAGAACACGGATGAAACTGATTTAACAGATTTTCACGAATTTATGTATTAATTGTGAATTAAATTCATTTTTTATTATATTACGGGGAGGTTAATATCAATTTAATAAGGCATGGAAAGCGCAGGCAACAGCAGGTCTCCCAATTTCGATGAAATTGAAAGTTATATTGAGAAGGTTCGTGATGTCGTAAATTTAAACCACTCCCGTGGCTTAATCCTCTCGAGTTTCGATCATCTTCTCTCTCTGCTTGCTTCCACGAACAACCCCCTTCTTATAGAATCCTCTTTCACTGAATTTTTCCTTCTCTATCTGAAACTGCTCGGCTGGTACCATCCCCACGGGCAAAATCCTTCAGGACTCAACAGATCCTTAAAAATGTCCGTATACTTTATAATCGCCCCTCCGGCGAATTTATAAAACTCCCCCTTTCAGCATACCCGAACAATAGAAAAAATTCGTCAGATAAACCAACTCTTTTACCTTAATTTCAAGATGCGTAGTGAATGCCACGCATTTTCTATTTATTTTCTCATTGTTTTACAATAACCTACAGAAACAAACCACCGAAATAAAAAAGTAATTAAGATTCCAAAAACTTTCCGAAGCGATGGAAATTTTCTCTATTATATGTGAAAGCGGCATTCTGCTAAGTCAAATAGCCGGACAATGTCGTTGCTAGTTAAGGAAAATATTAGTCTGATAGTGCGGACAGGGTATTATTAAAAACTTCTCTTACAATAACTAATGCAACGAATGTTGTTATTCATTTTCTTTCTGGAGGTCTAATGAGACACTTGGCACTAATTTTTATTTTTCTATTTTTTACCGATGGGAGTAGCTATGCGCAATCGGATTCAATTTTTATCGAGTCCGGAGGGGTGATTGTTAAACGATACTCTCTTGCTGAAATTGATGAAATAACCTTTGATGTTACAGTAGGTGTTAAAGATGAACAAGGCAAAAACCTGCCAACGGAGTTCTTTCTGAGCCAAAATTTTCCTAACCCGTTTAATCCATCAACAAAAATCCAATGTTATATTCCTTCTGCCGGGAAAGTGAAAGTGAGAATTTTTGATATCAATGGCAGGTTGGTTGAGGAGATTTTTTCGGGAGAGAAGGATCAGGGTGAGTATACTTTTTCTTGGGATGGGACAAGCAGCACACAAGTCGCGTCAGGGGTATATCTGTTTTCAGTGCAGTTCAATAATTCAAAATTGACAAAAAAAATCATTTACTTAAAGTAAAA
Source organism: Bacteroidota bacterium (assembly GCA_020161395.1). Taxonomy (NCBI): domain Bacteria; kingdom Pseudomonadati; phylum Bacteroidota; species Bacteroidota bacterium. The sequence continues at coordinate 221,183 of JAIUOE010000001.1, read as the reverse complement.
GGAATATTACAATGAAGAAGTTAACAATTAATCTTATACTACTTTCGATGGTTTGCACATTTGGACAAGGTTACATCTATATCTGGAAAAACAATGCAATTGTAGATTCACAAGCGATTTCAAATGATTTGAAAATATCGTTTAAGACAACGGGCCCATCTCAAGCAGGTTTAGTCGCTTGGTATCCATTTAATGGAAATGCAAACGATGAGAGTGGAAACGGTAACAATTGTACAGTAACAAATTGTACTTTGGTCCCAGATAGATTTGGTAAGTTGAATCGAGCATATTCTTTTGATGGGAGCAATTCTACATCCATAATTACAGGTACTGCAAATCCAGTTCTATCTTTATCACAAGTAACATTAAGTGCTTGGGTAAAAATAAAAGGTCAAGGTGTAGATTTTCCAAGAATTATTGGAGTTGCCCCATCTAACACGAGTGACGAAAAATATGGGATGTTTCTTAATTCTACTGCACCTCCCCGAGCAGTAGCATTTTACAGCTATCCCTCAATTAATTGGAGTCAGACTCTATTTTTAAACGATAATGTTTGGCATCATCTATTGACTACATTTGATGGTAGCACCGTCAAAATATTTATTGACGGAATATTAGACAAAACTGTTTTTAATGTTCCTGCTTTAGGACAATTTACCAGTGGGCATGTTGTGGCCATCGGTGGCGGTGCTTTTCTTGGAAATGATCGATTTGATGGGGCCTTAGATGATTTGAGAATATATAACCGTGTTTTATCAGATGTAGAAATACAAGCTCTTTTTCACGAGACCGGTAATTGATTAGACTTGTTGACTAAGAAATTAAAAGCAGAAAGTTTACCGCAAGTGGCATAATAAAGTGTATAAGATAAATAATTGCCATTTACCATTTTCATTTCGGTAAGCAGATTTTTTGAAAAAGATCATTTTCATGGCGGTAGGTGGGGTTGAATCCTCTTGGTTTCACAAAGACTCTAATATTTCAAAAGTATTCGGGTATTTTTACTGCAAATGTGGCCAAAAACGGGATTGAGTTAGCAAAATAGTATTGACATAAAGCCGCAGGAAACACTCTGCGGCTTTTTTTCGGCTATGAACAGACCATCGATACCAAAGTCGCTAATTTTGGCTCTACATAGACCATTACTGATTATAAACATCACTTCCTCAAATATTCCTGATAAGTTACCCACTTACCATCCTTTCGATATCTTACACCATTTTTTAACCTGTCGGTGTATTCTTTTGTGTCGGTGTAAGGAGGTGTCAGTTTGCCTGCTTTGACGAGGGAATCTCTGAGCGCGCGGAATCCTCCCTCTATGAAATAATCCATTTCGAGAGTTTTGAGATTTAGTAATACACGGTAGGCGACAGCACTTTGATTACTGGAATAACGAGCTAAAAAGTGGAGCGAATTGTTATAAATGTCTCTTTCTCTTTCAGAAGGTGCAAGGATATCACCATTCAAGGTGCCAGTAAAAATGGTATAATCATTTGACGGAGGTCTTATTTCAAACAGAAGAGTTGCCTTGGGTTTATTATAAAGCATGTAATCGGGGTGGGTTTCAACCATTTGATCTTTGAAAGCCAATGGGACTGCAAAAATTCGGTTTACGAGGTTGCCGTTGTCTCTGGCAATTGCGACAAGTTCATAGCTCCCATCGTTTCCCAAATCAATAATGGTAAATAATGAATATCCACCAGCATGCCACAGCGTCCCCTGTTTTCTTGCTCCTGTCCGCAGGCTCAGAGCATATACTGCCTGTGGAAAAGTGGGTATACTACTTGCATTCAGGTATAAAAGTTTTTCTCCCCCAATAGTTACGGTATCGATTAACTGCAGCCCGTAATATCCGGGGATATTTTGCTCTTTTGGAGATGATACCGTGTCTCTAAAAGAAAATGACCACAAGATTTGGTTTTCTGATTTGTAACAAGTTACCTGACCCACATTCTCAGAACCAATACCCTCTTTAAGGTCTTCTACCAATGCAACCTCATTCCTCTTATCCCCATCGACATCAAGAATTTTAATCCACCTGTTTTTTTGCCATGGATATTGAAGGTCGGTCGTGCTTTGTGTTATACCCCATCTCCAGATTACATTGCCGAACTGGTTTTTAATCAGTAATTCTCTTCCCTTAAATTCATAGGCAACCGGATTACTATCAAACTGATATTGCAGGACAAAAAATGTAACAAGCAAAACGGGAATCAGAACAAAAAATGCATACTTATGCTTTATCGCAAAATCTTTGATTCTGGCGGTGTAAGGTTTTTTTGAGATGATGAGGATATTCCTTCTGTTAAGGATATCTTCAATGCTTTCAACGGAAGTGACCTTTAGATTCCGCTTTGGGTACTTTTTTGTTAGCTGCTCCAAAACAAAAGTAGCGGCAGGCCCATCATTCTCTGGAACAACGAAATTTGATACGCCGGAATAAAATACTGCCGCCATCTTTTTTGAGATATTGCGATTACCTGTTCGTAATATTTCTCCTTTTTCATTAATTGAACCTGTTAGAGCGAGTCCCGGAGCAATTGAATAAATGAGGTTAGGGGTAATCAGTTTCTTAAGCTCAATAATGAAGAGAAGGGTGAGCAGTACTCCAAATGAGTCACCTGAATAGACGCCAAGTCTTGAATTGAAAAATACCTGTACATCAAAAAAACAGGTGGACTTGTTATCCCGCTTGAAAACAAAATTATAAGCGTATTCGAAAGAGGTTTTCACCTGTTCCAGCACTTTTTCATCCTCCTCCTTAAATGTAGGATGTATTTTGAATTGCATGGAGATTTTCGAAGGAGAAAGCTTAACGGTTATTGAATCAAGATAAGTGAAATTCAATATCTCATCCCGAACAGATTCAATAACCGGGAAAACAGGGAGCGTTTTTGTTACTTCTGTGGAGATTGTTCCTTCAAGGGTAGATTCAATTTGGGAAATTTGTTGTTTTTTCTCCTTAATGCATGAACAGAGAGCTTTTCTTCTAAACTCGTTTCCGGGACTCTTGTAGAGTCTTATTGCATTTTTCAGGATCATTCGGGAAGCAACTATTTTTTGACCTGTCGGATCAAAAGATTTCAGCAATTTGAGATAAAGAGGGAAAAATTCTGTAAAATTTGCTTCAACTAAAAGCGGGTTCGAGTACGAAAACAGCGAAAACAGGAATTTGTTGATATAGTATAAGCTTAATCCACGGGAGGAGTTTTGCTCAAGAAATACCCTAAGCCGGGCTGCCTGATCTTCGATTTCATAAAAGATATTCTGATTGTTTTTGGTATTATTTATATCCATCTTCTATTAAATGCTATTCTCTTGCCAAAGTTAAACAAAAGAAATTTAACTGCAAAGACTGTGACTATTATTATGTTGACAGGAAAAAGGGGAGCGAGGAAATCGGGCGAATAATCTGTGTTTATTCCAGCTCCAAACTGATATGATCCACATCAACTTTACCCGGCAAAACGAGAGCTTGCGTATTATCATCGAGATGGTGGGTGCTTTCTGACGGGAATATTTTAAGATTAATATTTTTTAATACTTTACCGGAAAAATCGAAGATGTATATGCTGGTCGAGTTGCGACTTGTGTTCACCTTAATAAGAAAAGATTTGGATGAGTCCATGAAAGTTTTAGAAGAGACAGTTTCGTCCGCCTCCATAGACGCAGCACGATATAAAACTTTGGCTTGTCCCTTAGAGGGAGTCATGGGTGTATAGGGATAAAGATAAATGATATTTGAAGACGGTTGGTACACAGCAATCCTGGAGGCAAGATTTTGCCTGTCGTTTTCAGTGATATCTTTATTGGTTTCATTAAATAACATGTTGAAGTAATTTAGCTCCTCTTGAAATACGGCACCGGTTTCAATGTACTCTTTTTTTTCATCGCTGAGAGTTTCAGGATGAAAAACAAACGCAAAAACATCATACTCATTTATTGAAGGGACGAATTTCATTTTGTTGATTGGATCTTTCTGTTTAATAGATGTAAAAATTCCAAATTCGGATTAATTAGACTTTGGGGCAAGCATTTGGGACAGTTCCAGTTTAAGAACCTTTAAAAGATACTCAAGAATGTTGTGATATCTTGATTTGTAAACTTCATGAGGCATATCCTCATTAAAAATTTGAAAATAATGGAATAATCCCGGCTTTACGCCTCCGTCTTTTATATCCGATAACATCTCCACAAGAGCTTTTTCGATCATCCCGGCCTCATCACTGGAAAGTTTCCCCTTGCTTACATAAGAAATTTGCAATTTTTCGAGCACTTTGTGATATGCCGTTTTAGTCAAACAATCAATATCATACTCAGTTTCAGTCTCATTGCAGTAAATAACAGGCCTATCTATATTGAGGTTGACTTCTTTTATCCTCCTGGCGAGGGCCAGTAGTGGAATTGCAACAGCCTCTTCATTAATTCCGGTAAGTTCATCGAGAATTGCTTTTATATTTAATTTTTTCGCATTGAACAACACTGAAGGGGCTGAGGAAAGGTGAGTATAATCAAGATAACGAAAATCACCCAAAACCGGGTTTTCTACTGAGATATAGCAAACCTTGAGTTTTTCGATTTTAATAAGTTTTTCTTTTTTAATATAATAATTCAGGGAGTCGAGGATCCTGGCAAAAAATGGATCGTTTTCCCTCATCAAATTGTGCAGATGCTGTTTCACTCTGTGGGCAAGCACAGATACGAGCATAAACTTTGCTTGTTCTTCATTTGTAATCGGTGGTGACCAATCAATAAATGAATTGCTTAGGTGGTGTATGAGTCCGTCGTTTCCGGGTGTAAATAATGGCGCAATAGCATCTATCGCAATGTCTTTTGCAGTCAAATCTCCCATAATTCCCGGTTTGTGAATTTTGGAAATCTGGTACCTGACCTGAACTGTTGCGAGTTTAAAGCAATCTTCGATTAGACTGTTCAATTCCACCCTGTTCAAAACGGGGTCGATTGGTGTAGATAATAAAGGGATTATTGAATGTTTCAATTTTCTGCTATTTGATGATTTCAGAAAACCTGATAATTAGCTATTTCAATTTATGTAGAAGAATTTTAATTACAAACTTTTGACCTGGTATCCTTCTAAAGCATTTAGCCCATATGTCGCCGCAAGGGCTCTTTTGTTGGAGTATGCTGTAATTCTACCCATATGTCGCCACAAGGGCTCATCAGCGTAAATCCGTTAAATCTGCGTGTATCCGCGTCCCCTTTCCCTACAATCTGAATCGAAGGCTATTGGTTTTCAAACTTCAAACCTCAAACATTCATCCTTCATCCCTCAAATTTTCAGCCTTCATCCTTTATCCTTCATCCCTGATTTTTCGCCATTCATCACTAATTCATAAAAATGGCATGCCTTCGCCTTAATTTTGCTACAACTATTTTTTACTCTCCCGGTCTAAAGAGACAAACAAACAAGGAATCATTCAAATATGAGAAGATTAGCTCTACTCTGTTTTGCTTTAATCGCAACAGCCACTTCGTTTGCCGGTGGCAATAAAGGCTCGAAAGAAATTCAAATATCAAAGCTCTCCGGAAATATTGAGGTTGACGGAAAGTTAAATGAGCCTGTGTGGCAGAACCTTCAGGTACTGGAGTTTTTTCAAAGAGACCCCGAAGAAGGGAAGCCTTCATCGCAGAAAACTGCATTGAAAGTCACATATGACGATGAAGCATTTTATCTGGCTGCATACTGCTATGACACCGACCCTGATTCTATTGTTACAGTTCTCTCCAGAAAAGACCAGTGGGTTCAATCCGACTATTTTATGCTCTTCCTCGATCCCTACAACGACAAAAGATCGGGCTACTATTTCTATGCAACCCCCAGCGGATCGACAGGTGACGGAACCCTTTTCAACAGGGACTGGGACGAGAGCTCATGGAATGGCGTCTGGGAAGCAAAAACCATGAGAACGGGTGACGGCTGGACGGTAGAAATGAGGATTCCTTTTTCGCAGCTCCGTTTCAACAAAAGACCAGACATGACATGGGGCATCAACTTCAAAAGGAATATTGCCCGGAGAGGTGAGGAGAGTTATTATATACTGTTGAAAAAGAACGAGAGCGGTTTTGTTGAAAAATTCGCTGAACTGAAAGGTTTTCAGGAGATTGGAAACAACGCAAACATTGAAGTGCTGCCCTACCTCCTTTCGAAAGCACAATATCTCATTCACGACCAAAACGATCCTTTTTACAAAAGCAACCAGTACGGCACCTCTTTCGGTGCGGATTTGAAGTGGGGCATCAACAGCAATCTGACGCTTGACATGACGGTAAATCCCGATTTTGGACAGGTGGAAGTGGATCCTGCAGTGCTTAACCTCTCGGCATTTGAGACATTTTTCGAAGAGAAGCGCCCGTTCTTTATCGAGGGGAGCAACCTCTTGCAGTTCGGTTACGGCGGGTCGAACAACAACTGGGGCTTCAACTGGGGAAATCCCGACCTTTTCTATTCAAGAAGAATTGGTAAAAGCCCCAACGGCGATGCTGCTGACGGAGATTTTGTTGAGTATCCCACAAATACACAGATACTCGGTGCCGCAAAACTGACGGGTAAAATCTCAGACGGATGGTCGGTATATGCGCTGAACGCCCTCACAAATTCAATGAGTGCAAAGTCATACACCAATGGAGTTACAACCAAAAGGGAAGTGGAGCCTCTCGCAAATGCAACTGTCTTCAGAACACTGAAGGAATTCGATAATTCGAGATATGGTCTCGGTTTCATGGGTACATCACTCATCAGAAAATTTGATGAACCCGGTCTCGAAAACAGCTTCAGCCGCAATTCATTTACCGGTGGAATTGACGGGTGGATCAATTTCGACTCGGCAAAAGTGTATGTAATGAATGGTTATTTCATGATGTCGAACATCAACGGTACGAGGGATTTCATAACAGAATTACAGAAAAGACCGGTTCACTCGTTCCAGCGTCCGGATGCAAAATATCAAAAACTTGATACGAACGCCACTTCACTTAATGGATGGGCAGGAAGAATAACATTCAACAAGCAGGAAGGGGAGTTCTATTTCAATGCAGCTCTCGGTGCAATTTCTCCCGGATTCAACTCGAATGATCTCGGATTTTCATGGCGTACAAGCTACATAAACGGGCACCTCGTAACAGGTTACAGGGATTATAAAGAGGACTCGTGGAGCAGATCAAAAAGCATTTATGCAGGATATTTCAGGTCATACAACTTTGATGGCGACAAGGAAGCGGACGGTATTTTCACGATGGGAAATCTTTGGATGAAAAATTTTCACCGTCTGAGATTCAATTTTGGTGTAAACTTTGAATCTTACAGCACCCGTCACACAAGAGGCGGCCCTACCGTAAAACTGCCCGAAGGCTACAACGGCGCCATCGGTTTCTCTACTGATCAGAGAAAAGACATCACCATCGACGGCGATTTCTACTACGGTGGCGATGCACTCGGAGGTAACAATTACAGTCTGCAGCTTGGCGGATCATGGAGAGCGAGCGAGGCGGTAAGGCTCACCATATATCCCGGTTACGAGTGGAATTATGATGCAGGTCAGTGGATAGCAAACTATGATGACCCCGCTGCGGTGAACACCTATGGTACACGACACATCTTTGGATTCCTTGATCAAAAAACCCTTTTTGCTACAATTCGCCTGGACTATACATTTACTCCCACGATGTCGCTGCAACTCTTCGCACAGCCGTTCATATCAATCGGAAAATACTCCGACATAAAGGAATTTGAAAGAGAAAGAACGAGTGACTTTACAGTGTACGGTACAAAAGGCACCACGATAAAATATGACAAAGAGAATGGTGAATATGAAATCAATCCGGGAGGAGGCGCCAATTCATTCAGAATCGGTAATCCTGATTTCAATTTCAAATCGCTCCGTTTGAACATCATCTACAGATGGGAGTTCCTCCCCGGGTCGACTCTCTTCCTCGTATGGAGCCACGACCGTACCAATTTTGACGATCCCGGTGAATTTCAAATGGGCAAAAGTTTCTCGAACCTTATAAATTCAGAGTCGAACAATATCTTCATGGCAAAAGTAACCTACTGGTTTAATGCTGCAGGATTGTTTTAAGATTTGAGAATAAACCGCAAAGGCCGCGAAGTTCGCAAAGGGAGTAATTAACCGCAAAGGCCGCAAAGATCGCAAAGGAGAATTACTAAGTTTGAATTATCACAGCTAATAGTTCATAGTTAATAGTTCATAGCTTCCTTTGCGTTCTTTGCGGTTTATTTAATCAAACTTAGCTTCCTTACAGAAGAAAAAACCTCACCTGAAGCAGGTACAACTGTCATCCTGTAAATATAGATACCCGATGAAAGTCCGTACTTGACCGCATCAAACGAAAGAGAATGAACCCCCGCATCCTCTGCTTTGTTCAGAAGCGATGCCACCTTTTCACCCGCCGTGTTGTAGAGATCGATGCTTACCATTCCTGCTACAGGCAATTGATATCTGATGACCGTTGCCGGGTTGAAGGGATTCGGATAATTCTGTTCGAGAAGGAAGTTGGCGGGCGTACCCAGACTCACTTCTATGATATTTGAAAACTCATGACTTCCCGAATTGTCCAGTTGTTTCAGACGGTACTTGTATTTGTATGCATCTTCTGTTGAGGGCTGGTCGGTAAATGAGTAATATTTAGGTGAATTGGTTGTATGATGTCCCTGAATGAACCCGATATTCTTCCAGTCATCGCTTCCTGCAGTTGTCCGCTGCACTTCAAAGCCGTAGTTATCCACTTCGGTGGCGGTGTGCCATTTCAGGTTTACCACACCTTTGGTTACAGAGGCAGAAAAAGAGACAAGCTCGACAGGGAGGGTACGGTCAGTGAACAATGCGAGGTATGGTTGAAGATTGCCACCGATAGAAGCGAACTGACCCCCCACATACACATCATTGCCTGAGACAGAAATATTTCTTACTGAGTTACCGGGATTAGGATTCCACGAGTCTGCCAGACCTGAAGAGCTGGAGATTCGAGCCAGGTAATTTCTTGTTGTGGAACCATTGACAGTGGTAAAAGTCCCCCCGACATAGATATCGCTACCGCTTACAGCAAGGGTATAGACAGTTGCACCAATATTCGGGTTCCATGTGTCCACTGTTGCTGTGCCTGACAGGGGAAATCTTGCCAGGCGGTTTCTTGTTACTGTCGGGAAATTAACAGTATTAAATGAACCCCCGACATAAATAGAAGAACCGTCTATTGTTAAAGCGTAAACAACTCCACCTATAGACGGGTTCCAGGAATCAACGGTGCCGTAACCCGACAGAGGAAAACTTGCCAGGTTGCTTCTCGGTACACCTGTTATATTGACACTGGTGAAACTCCCTCCTACATAAATAGTCGAAGCGTTAATAACCAAAGCATTCACTGTGCTGTTTATGCTTGGATTCCAAAGATCATCAACAGCGGCAGAACTCTCCAGAGTGAATTTAGCAAGCCGGTTTCTTGAGACAGAACCATTGACAGTTGTAAAACTTCCTCCGGCATAAATATCGGTACCGTTTATAGCCAGTGCATTAACAGCTCCATTGCCGATATTAGGGTCCCAAAGGGGGTCCACGGTCCCTGAACCTGTTTTTGAAAATCTTGCGATGCGATTTCTTATGAGGGAGCCTGCTGTCACAAAAATGCCCCCTGCGTAAACATCCGTAGCACTTACAGCCAGAGCATAAACAGCTCCACCCGGATTGGGATTCCAATCAGCATCGACCTCACCGGTGGTGTTGTTGATTCTGGCGAGATAATATCTTCGGACAACATTCACCAGATTGAAGTTACCGCCCACATAAATGTCGGTGCCACTTACTGCCACTGAAAGTCCTGAACCGGACAGGTGTGGATTCCACCCTGTTTCGGGTGTGCCTGCCCCCGTTGCATTAAGTTTTGCAATACCATAACATTCAACAGCTCCTCCGGAGACGGTAGTAAAATTTCCTGCGGCGAATATTGAAGTCCCGTCTGTTGCAAGGGAATTAACCGCTGCATTCATATTCGGGTTCCAATCTGGATCAAGAATTCCGGTTCCGCTAATGGAAAGTTTTGCAATCCAGTTTCGTGCAACTCCCTGCATTGTTGTGAAACTACCCCCGACAAAAATGTTGTCACCACTGATCAGAAGAGAAAACACATAACTGTTTGCATTGGGGTTCCATGATGCATCTACTGTTCCTGTCCCGCTTATGGAGAGCTTTGCTATCCTGTTTCGGGCCACTCCCCCGATAGTGGTAAAATATCCACCGGCGAAAAGATCAGTACCACTAACAGCCAAAGCAACTACCGGGTTACTGGAACCGGGGTTCCATGATGCATCAACTGCACCCGTTCCCGTCGTCGAGAGCTTAGCGATGTAGCTTCGGGAGAGTCCGCCGACAGTCGCAAAATCCCCGCCAATAAAGAGTGATGAACCACCTAGGGCAATAGCCTTGACGGTTAAATCGGCACCCGGGTTCCAGGATGCATCGGGAAGTCCTGTAGTTACATCAATTTTGGCGATACGACTGCGGGCTTGTCCGCCAATTGTTGTAAAATTTCCACCGATGAAAAGGTCGTTACCATTTAGCAGGAGTGAATAGACTACATCATTAACATCCGGATTCCAGGAAGCATCAAGCGTTCCGTCAGAATTTATGTGAGCCAATCTGTTCCTGCCGGTTGTACCGACCATTGTAAAAGTTCCACCAATATACCAGCCGCCGGCTCCATCGGAGATGCATGTATATATCGAGCTGTTCACTTTTGGGTATAATTTGTCTATACTCGAGCTTGTGGTGGTCATTTTTACACCGTTGCCACTTAACCTCCCTACCGTTGAAAAAGCCCCGCCAATATAGGTAAAGTTGCCGTCAACCAGTGTTGCATATACAGCATTATTTGTTGCTGCCATATCTGGATTGGCGCTTTGTGCTGATGCAGTATTGAGCATGTACGCAGAGAATAACAGAACAATTGATGCTGTTCTTCTCCGGAAAATTTGAAATTTGACCGCTTGAATCAACATTTTTTTCATGATTTCAATATGTTTTATCTTGATTAATAAACCGCAAAGAACGCAGAGAACCCGCACCTCTAATTATTTAACCGCAAAGGACGCAAAGAATCAGAAATATGAAATTAGCAGAGGGATTTTAGAGCAGGTTAATGCTTGGAGGGGGTGAATAAATTTCAAAATGATAGCACCACGACGACTTCGAGCAGTCAATAGTACACAAACCTCGTCTCACCTGATTTTCTTCAGGGTGCCGGGCATTTTGTCTGTTTATTCAGTAAAATAGTGAATCTCTAAAAAAGGAATTTACCTCCGTTTTTTGTGAAATGGAACGAGTTAATTAAACCTCACATAACCTGAAGTAATAATACGGAATATTTTCTTTAAAGTCAATAGTTTGGTAAGAAAATTATTTTGTCAAACCGCAAAGGAGAGAAACCGCAAAGGGAGTAATTAACCGCAAAGACCGCTAAGATCGCCAAGGGGAATTACTAAGTTTGAATTATCACAGCTAATAGTTCATAGTTTCCTTTGCGTCCTTTGCGTTCTTCGCGGTTTTAATACTTGAGATTCCCGTGTGACAAGATTTTACAACCTTTTACGGCAAAATGAAACTTAATCGATCCGAAAAATTTATCTTTGGAAAGGAGATCATTAAAAATCGGATAAGAACGAGATGCGATACATTTATGCCATAACAGTTGTTTTTTTCTTTTTTTTCACAGGTTGTGAGAAGGCTTTAACTGAACCCGGGAATGATAAGCTTGTCGATCTGGCAGGGGAGTGGAAATTTCAGATTGGTGACGATTCCTCCTGGTCAAAGATTGAATTTAATGATTCGGCATGGGATAAAATAATAGTACCGTCTTCGTGGGAGAATCAGGGTTTTCACGGTTACAACGGTTATGCCTGGTACAGATTTTCGTTCACCGGTTCTGCTGATCTTGCAGGAAAGAATCTTGCACTTCACCTCGGATTTATTGATGATGTTGATGAAGTGTGGTTCAACGGTGTAAAGATCGGCACTTCGGGAAGTTTCCCTCCCGACTACAAAACTGCGTATAACGCCTACCGGATTTATTATCTTCCTGCCTCTCTTGTAAATTTCACTTCAAAAAACACCATCGCCGTAAGGGTATATGATGCCCAGCTTGAGGGGGGTATCATGTCGGGTGATCCGGGAATTTATGAGAATGAAACTTATATTACTCCCGATATCGACCTTGAAGGGAACTGGAAGTTTATTCAGGGCGACTCTTCAATCTACAAAGACGATGTTGTTACCGACTCTGCCTGGAAAGATGTAATTGTGCCGTCTTATCTCGAAAATCAGGGACTCTCACAGTTTGAAGGGTACGGCTGGTACCGTCTCTCGTTCGATCATAAAAAAAATGATCTGAAGTCGCAACTCCTTCTTCTTCTTGGTAAAATAGATGATTTTGATGAAGTGTATCTGAATGGCAGACTGATCGGGGGGACTGGCAACATGAAGGATGCAAAAGTTGAATATATTCAGTCGGAAGAGTGGATGCAGAACCGTGTCTATACAATCCCGGCAGGATTAATCCGCACTGACCGTCCCAATATTCTTGCAGTAAGAATTTTTGACGCATTCCAGCAGGGGGGCATCTACTCGGGTCCCATCGGCATCATCAAAAAAGACCGCTATGATGCGTTCATCAGAAAAGCGTATAATAAGGATGAATGATTTCAGTTATGAGTTATGATTTATTAGTTGTGAGTTTTTTTTGACTGTGAGTTGTGGCATAGACTTTCCAGGACATTGATAAATCATAATTCATAACTCATAACTAAAAACTAATCCCTGAATTAAAACCATTTCTTTTTCCTGAAATATTTCAGGAAGCCGAGGGCTACAACAATCATAAGCAGGAGGGCTGCCGGATAACCCCAAACCTGCTTTATCTCGGGCATGTAATGGAAATTCATTCCGTAAACACCAGCAATAAAAGTGAGCGGCATGAAGATGGTTGAAATGACGGTCAGCACTTTCATGATGTCATTAAGGCGGTTGCTTGTGTAAGACATGTAGACATCTATCAGGGAGAGGGTGCTTTCACGGAGATTCTCAAGAATTTCTATTATCTGATTTACATGGTCATAGGTGTCGTTAAGGTAGATTAAGGTCTCTTTGGTGAAGAGAGTGATTTCTTTCTTGTGAATTTTGTTCATAATGTCGCGAACGGGCCAGATTGACTGCCGGACTTTACTCAGTTCGCTCCTTAACGATTGAAGAACTTTAAAATTGTCGGAGACATCATCGGAGAAAAACATGGCTTCGATATTTTCGATATGATCATTCAGTTGCTCGAGGGCAACATAATACTCATCAACAACCAGATCGATTACGGCATAAAAGAGAAAATCAATTCTTTTTCGAATCAGATTTTTGCCCGATTCAATCCTTGACTCGATGATGGAGAGAAAATCATCATCGAAATCCTGAAAAGTAATCAGTGTATCTCCCCTCATAAAAAGACTTACCTGCTCGGATTTGCAGTTATTTGATCCTGTGATCTTCAGTCTGTTAATTTCGCAAAATACTGCATCACCCGTTTCCTCTATCTTCGGTCTCTGATAGACATTCATTATATCTTCCAGAGTGAGTTCGTGGATTTTGAATTTTGCAGCAAACAGGGTAAGGAAATCTTTTTCATTAAAACCGATTACACGAAACCATGTGAGTCCATGGCGGTTCTCTCTAAAATAGTCCTCAAGTTCGGTAAAAGACCCGATAACCACTTTCTCGAAATGACCGCTGTCAAAATTCAGTGCAATGATTCCGGTTTTTGTGGTGGTGTTTTCTCCGGTATATTCGATGGTTCCGGGCGGTTTCCCGGCTTTCCGGCTTATTCTTCGTGAAGGCATGGCAATATTAAATTATTAGTGAATGCAATATAAAGAAAAGAAGGCGGAATTTTTGAAGTTTGAAGTCAGAGGTTTGAGAGGGGACGCAGATGCACGCAGATTAAACAGAGTTTCGCGGAAGGATGAATTGCGAAGGATGAAGGCTGAAAACCCGTAAGGGTGTCATATGGGTAGAAAATGGCACCCAAATATAAAAGAGCCCTTGTGGCGACATATGGGTAGAAGAAGGCTGAAAAACATAAATCATAACCCACAACTAATAATTAAATTAAGCTCATAGATCATAGATCATAGCTAATAGCTAAACTACTTTCTTTGTACTGAATATTATTATTAGTATGTTTGAATATGGGAAAATTTCTTATTCAAGGATAGAAAAAATGGATATATACGGAAAAAAAGTACTGGTGCTTGGCGGCTGGGGTCTGGTTGGAAAAGCCATAACCCGTCGTCTGATGGTTGAAAAACCTGCCGGCATAATAATTACCTCTCTGAAGGAGAGCGAAGCAAAAGAAGAAGTTGAATATCTTAAAAAAACATACCCTGAAGCGGGCGAAGGTTTCTTTGTTCCCTGGTGGGGAAATGTGCTTGTGCGTGATGAATATAAAGACTTAAGCCGTCAGGAGATGCTTGCAGATCCTGAAATGAGGCGTACGATAATAAGTGATGTGATGGATGATCTTTCCGATGAGGTGTTGAAGGCTCAGTCGCTTTACAAACTGCTGGAGGAACACAAACCTGACATCATAATCGACTGTATCAACACCGCAACGGGTATTGCTTATCAGGATATTTTCACGGCTTACAAAAATCTGAAAAAGGTGCTTTATGAGTCGGAAGACCGCGATCAGCTCGTTACCGAGACGGAAAAACTTGTAGCAGTGCTCTACATTCCGCAGTTGATCAGGCATATTCAGGTGCTTTACAATTCGATGCACCACTTCGAGACACAGGTATATCTGAAGATTGGTACTTCGGGTACGGGCGGCATGGGTTTGAACATCCCCTACACCCACAGCGAAGAGAGACCTTCGAGGGTGCTTTTAAGCAAGTCGGCAATCGCCGGTGCGCATACACTTCTGTTGTTCCTTATGGCGAGGACCCCCGACAGTGCAATCACAAAGGAGATAAAACCCGCTGCTGCGATTGCATGGAAAAAAATTGAGTTCGGCACCATCAGGAAACAGGGGAAGGAAGTGGAGATATTTGATATTCCGCTCGATTCCGCAATTCCGCTCGAAGGAAAGATTTACAAGGAGACCGGCAGAAAATTTGAACGGCAGGGTGTTTTAAGATCGGTTTACATCGATACAGGTGAAAACGGAATCTTCTCCCGTGGCGAATTTGAAGCCATTACTGCACAAAAACAGATGGAATTTGTTACTCCCGAAGAGATTGCAAACAACACCGTTTTCGAAATCATGGGAGGAAACACCGGACACGACATCATAAACGCCCTGGACAATGCGAACATGCAACCATCGTACAGAGCAGGTTACATGCAGCATCTCGCCGTGGCAAAACTTTCCAAACTGGAAGAGCAACATGGTGTGGCATCAGTGGCTTTTGAGATGCTTGGACCACCGAGACTCTCGAAACTTCTTTTCGAGATCGAAATTCTGAAACGCACCTGTGGAAACATGAAGGAGATTGTGAAGAAAACTCCCGAAGAGCTTACAACTCTCTCGACCAGGTTCATTCTCGACAACGAAAAGTTCAGAAATGAAGCGATCTCGGTGGGCATTCCCGTTTTGATGAACGACGGCAAAGATCTGCTGCGCGGAAACCTGATGAAAATTCCCGTTTTCGGAGCGGAGACAGAGCTGGAGATTACTCCTGACAATCTCGAAAAATGGGCTGAAGCCGGCTGGATCGATCTTCGACCCAAAAACTGGGAACTTTGGATATCGAGAATTGAAGCAATAATTGCTGAAGCTGATGCGATTGCAAAGGATGATACCAGTTCGTTGCATGTGAGAACAGAGCAATACTGGAACTACTTCGAGACAATCGATGTAGGCAAGGTTGTTTCCTGGATCTTCATTCGTGAAGAAAAAGGAAACCGCATGAAAGACTAAAAATAAATTGTGCAAAGCCGCGGGAACCCGCGGCTTTGTTGTTTATGGCTTCATTATATCCAGAAGAGCAATAAAAGAGATGAGCCAGGCGAGTTCATCCTTTTTTGAAGTGTCGCCGTCGTAGAATTTCAGAATTCCCGCAACTTTCGTTTCATCGAGCAATCCGCTGTTTCTCACCTTCCCCGAACCTGCAAGATCACAGACGAACTCCTTTAACAAAACCAGTTTTTTGGTTCCTTCATCTTCAACCGGAGAAATTTTTTTCCCCGTAACAGAGGAAACTTTTGACCAGACCCGTGAACCAAGACTGCCGAGGCTGAACGGCACAGTTGTTCCCGACTTCACAAGCGGCAACGAAGTGAGTTCCGGAGCCATGTTCCTTACTATTCGCTTAAGCATGGAGCTGTTTCTCCTCAGTTCGAGAGGTGTCGAGAAAAGCAGATCGAGCACATTTTTTTGAACGAAAGGCATGATGGCAATGGCAACTCCGTCTATCATTGTCTGTTCCTGGGAATAATAGTTCGGAAGGCGTGTCCGCAGTGAGATGAGATCAATCCAGTTGTCAATTCCCATGGTTTCAGGTTGGGGGTTTTCAGCAAATACTCTGTCCAGAGATTTGGAGCAACCCTTTTCCATTTCGTTTAATACTTCGGCACGAAAAATATCAGCTCTATGATGTGAAAGAAAAGGGATAAGACTCTCACGGTTTCCTCTGAAAAATGCTTTCCCACCCATCAGAGAGAGCTTGTAGAAAAACTGCCGCCGCCACAATTCACCAAAACCGCCGTCGATAATGACAGGAGATCCGTTCTCCACTACTTTTTTGTAGTAGCCAAGGTTATTTGGAGAGGTTGCCGGATGGTTAAGGAGAGAATATCGAGCCTGGAGTCGTACATCCTGTATAGCGCTCTCGATGGTCAGTTCATCGGGTGTGTAATTTGTAAATTTCACTCCGGTTCGTTCGCAGAGTTGCCTTGCCATCGCCACATCGGGGTTATCCGGTTCTCCGAATGAGTGAGCAGAAAAAGGTGTTTTGCTTCGGATGAGCAGACTGAGCAGGACTCTCGAATCCAACCCGCCTGAGAGACTCAATTCGATGGGATGAGCGGTTCCTTTGTTTAACGAGCAGATGGAATTAATGGCGTTAATAAAATTTCTGACCGGCTCATCTGCAATTTCGGAGTTCAAAGCCGGGAAAGGATATGGAAATTCACTTCGGATTGACAAGGATTTCCTGTCAATTACCAGTTTTTCGCCGCAACTGAGTCGCTTGTAATTGACGAAAAGACTATCACTGTCCAATTGGTTATAGAGGAGCCATCTGCCTCCGAGAGCCTCGGGGTTAAGCTCAGGGGTTTCAATTTTAAAGAGAGTGTGGTAATTTGTGGTGAAATGGAGACGGTTATCTTTTTTCAGGAGATAAAGGTCTCGCAAGCCAAAGGGACAGGTGAAAAGAACTATCTTTTTTTCATCGAATTGGATACCTGCGAAATGACCGGAGATTTCATAAATTTTTTCAGCTTCCAGAATTCTTCCCCAGTCATCAGTCGTTAATAATCTCGTAATTCTCCCGTCAGTCGAAATCCCTGTTCCGGCAACGCAAAAACCTTTATTATCATCGTCGAACGAGAAAAAAAGATTTGGGGCAACATGACCTGAAGAGAGATTTGTAAGTTCAATATTACCGGAAAAGAGTGTAAGTGAGGCATCTTCCAGGGAGATGCTGCCATGAAATTGAGACATAAAAGTTCAGTTTTGAGAAAAAATTTATTATTGAGGAAAAAATTAATATATTTGGATTGATAATCATCATAATGAAACCTGATCGGATTCTGTTTTGCACAAATTTCTTTTTTCAACAGCAGTTCTTTTTACTCTTTTCTCTTCAATCGGGTTCAGTCAGGAAGTGCCTGCCTCGTATTCAAATATCAAATATGACACCGGCAAAAAACTCTATTATTTCGAGGAAGATGGAAGAAAGTTATACGAAAAAGCCGGCAATCCGCGTTATGATGTGGAGAAATTCATCTCTGGCATTTCGGGCGATGCAAAGGGACTTTCCTTCAATTTTGGAGATACACTTCTAAAAGGGACACTTTACTACGGTTTGATTCCCGTGGGTGACGGGAAGTATCCGCTCCCTGTCTGGTTTAACAAAAGTGTGGCGATAGAAAAAGGAGTCTGCTCCGTTGATATCAAGGGGACTCTCTCGGGCACATACGACATGATCGAGTGGCAGGCTAAAGGATATGGTTTGCTCGGATACCGTATCACCGGTTCGTCGGGTGCAATGTTGTATGACGGGAGGGTGGAGTTTGTCGCAGGCGAACCTTTTATGGTCTCAAACACGATAGTGGACGGTCCTTTTGTGAATGTCGTGACCGAAAACTCTGCCATCATTTCATTAAGAACGAATTTTGTTTGCGAGCCCTCAGTTACGGTAGGGAAGAGGGAATATGAGCTTGAGTCCGGCAGAAAACATGAACTTTTGGTGACGGAACTTCAGCCTTCCACTGAATATATCTATACTGTAAGAGCCGGAAACACAGTATTCGAGCAAAAGTTTAAAACTGCCCCTAAAAAGGGCGACAATTCCAAATTTACATTCGCGTATGCAAGCGATTCGAGGGCATCCCAAGGGGGTGGTGAGAGGAGTCTTTTTGGCTCAAATGTTTACATCATGCGGAAAATAATGGCTCTCGCTGCACAAAAAGGCGTGGATTTCATGCAGTTCACGGGTGACCTGATCAACGGTTACTCATACAACCCGGAGGAGCAGAGACTGCAGTTCAGAAACTGGAAAAATGCGGTACAACCATTCGCAGCATACTTCCCGATTTACACAACGATGGGTAACCACGAGGGGCAGCACATCAGATTTATTGATGAATCTAAAGCCGCCCGGTATCTGCGGGTTGACCGTTTCCCCTTCGACTCACTCTCGGCAGAGACTGTATTTGCTGATGAGCTGGTGAATCCTCTTAACGAGGAACTGCTCTCAGAGGACGGATCGAAATATGATCCGAACCCTTCAACCACCGACTTTCCATCATACAGTGAAACAGCATACAGCTACACTTTTGGAAACAGTGCGATGATTGTGATGAACTCGAATTACTGGTTTTCTCCCGATGTTAAGGCTAATCCGGGGCTTTCGGGAAATCCGCATGCGTATATAATGGAGAATCAGTACAACTGGTTTGCGAAGAAATTGCTCGAATATGAAGCCGACAATAGAATTAAGCACATTTTTGTATCGGTTCACACTCCATTGTTTCCGAATGGCGGGCATTCCGGCGATGATATGTGGTACTCGGGCAACAATTCCGTGAGAGCGAGAATTGCCGGCAAGGAGGTGGAGACGGGCATTATCGAGAGACGCGACTTGTTCCTCGATCTGATGGTTAATCAGTCGAAGAAAACCAGAGCTGTTTTCACAGGTGACGAGCACAACTATAACCACCTTGTTATAAACCCTGAAATGAAGATGTATCCTGAAAACTGGGAGAAGAAAAAAGTGAAGCTGAGCAGGACAATCTTTCAGATCAACAACGGAGCTGCCGGTGCACCCTACTATGCGAAGGAAAAACTCCCCTGGAGTGAGTATTGCAAGTCGTTCACTACACGGAATGCTCTCGTGTTCATCACCGTGGATGGTGACAGGGTTACAGTTGAAACCATAAATCCCGACACCCTTGAAGAAATTGAATCTTTTGAGTTGAACACAAAACAATAATTCTTTGTTACTATATTGATATATAAAAAAACAATTTTTTGAATTTTAATAACAAAAAAAATGAGGCAACCGTGTTAAGCGAAAAAATGGAAAAAGTATTAAATGAACAGATCAATAAAGAGATGTTCTCATCATATTTATATTTAAGCCTTGCCACTTACTATGAGTCGATAAATCTTTCAGGATTTGCAGCCTACTTCAAAGTACAGGCGAGTGAGGAATATGCTCACGCAATGAAGATCTTTGATCATGTACACACCCGTGGCGGTAAAGTGACCCTTGAAGCGATCGCAAAACCACAAAGCGAGTGGAATGGTGCACTTGACGGATTAAAAGCTGCTTTCGAACACGAACAGTATATCTCAAAAAGCATCTTCTCACTTGTTGAACTCGCTCATGAGCTAAAGGATTACTCGACCAACACCTTCCTCAACTGGTTTGTTGAAGAGCAGATCGAAGAAGAGGAATCAGCTCTCGCAGTTGTAACCAAACTCGAAATGATCGGCGAATCGAAAAATTCCCTCTATCTTTTCGACAGAGACATGGGAAAAAGAGCTGCTAAATAGCTGTTAGCTATGAAGTATGAGCTATGAGCTGATTGTTTGAAGGCTTAAACTTTGAATTTAAGGCTGTTCCGAAGAGGGGCAGCCTTTTTTTTTGTTGAACCCGCCTGGGCTCAAAGCCATTTGAATTTTTAAAGGTTGTACCGGATGCAATCTTTTTAAGAGAATACAAATTCGGGTGTTATTAGTTATTTTCGCTTTTGCAATTTAATCTAACATTTTGGTTAAAATTATTAAGATTTCAACATGACGATGAATGACTTTGACGAAAATTTAAAATACGAACAGTTGCTTTCTTTAATTAAGGAGCGGATTAATGAGGCAAAATATAAGGCCTTAAAAACTGTAAATCATGAGCTGATCTCTCTATATTGGGACTTGGGCAAAATCATTGTTAAGAAGCAACTGGATGAAGGATGGGGGAAGTCGATCGTTGAAAAATTGAGTTCTGATCTGAAGGCATCCAACCTGGGTGTTCAGGGTTTTTCAGCATCGAATTTATGGTATATGCGACAATTTTATCTTGAGTACAAAGATAAACCAAATCTCCAACCACTGGTTGGAGAAATTGGCTGGTCGCACAATATGATTATTTTTTCCAAGTGTAAGGAAGATTCTGAAAGAGAATTTTATCTTCTTCACACCAAAAAATTCGGGTGGTCAAAAAATGTTCTTGTTCATCAAATAGACAACAAATCGTTTGAAAAGTATTTGTTGAACCAAACCAATTTTGATAAAACAATCGCAGTTGACTACAGGAATCAGGCTTTGTTGGCAATTAAAGACAACTATACCTTCGACTTCCTCGAATTATCAGAGGCACATAGCGAATATGAGTTGGAAAATGCACTTCTGGCAAATATTCGTCAGTTTTTGGAGGAGATGGGTCATTGGTTTACATTTGTTGGAAGTCAATACAAGTTAACGGTCGGGGAGAATGAATATTATATTGACCTGTTGTTGTATCACAGGAAATTAAAATCTTTAATTGCCATAGAACTAAAAGTTGGAGATTTCCTGCCGGAGTATAAAGGTAAAATGGAATTTTATCTGACGGCATTAAATCGACACCTGAAGGAAGAAGGTGAGAATGATGCAATAGGGATTATTATTTGTAAAAACAAAGATAAAACTGTAGTTGAGTATTCATTAAGCAGTTCCAATCATCCTATCGGAGTATCTACATATACCACTGGAACGAATCTTCCTGCTGATTTCGTAAAATATTTGCCTGATTCTGAGACAATAAGTCGAAAACTTGAACAGGTACGATTTCTATTTAACGAGAGTGGTTCTGATTAATTGATTTTGTCAAGTGAAAAGGTTCAAAATAATGAAGGATGGAGCCGGTTTATTAACCTCTTCTTGAAAAAACCAATCCACTACTGTAGAAGCTAATATTCCTTTTCCCATGACCCCTTTGCGGTCTTTGAGGCCTCTGCGGTTTTAAATTTAACTCCCCCCAAATTCCTCCTCTCAAAAACCGGAGAACCATTTTTATACTAATTTATTTCCGGTAAAATCAAAAATCTGTTAAATTTATTTTTCGATTTATTCTAATTTTTAAAACAGGAAGTCTATGAAAGGTATAATTCTTGCCGGAGGTTCCGGATCAAGGCTCTACCCAATAACAAAAGTTTACAGTAAACAGCTTGCGGTTATCTATGACAAGCCGCTGATTTATTATCCTCTTTCGGTTCTTATGCTCGCCGGAATAAAGGATGTGCTGATAATTTCGAACGAAGAGACAATTCCTCTCTATCAGAAATTGTTTGACGACGGCAGTCATCTTGGCATGAATATATCATACAAACTGCAGGATGCCCCGAGGGGTATAGCCGAATCCTTTATCCTCGGGGCGGATTTTATCGGTGATGACAATGTGACCCTCATACTCGGTGATAACATCTTTTTCGGTGACCTTGAATTCTTCTACGATGCCGTAGCGGAACACAAAACGGGTGCAAAAATCTTCGGATACCGCGTGACCGATCCTGAAAGATACGGAATTGTAAATTTTGACCGTTCGGGTAAGGTTTTGAGCATTGAAGAAAAACCGAAAGTACCGAAATCGAATTATGCAGTTCCCGGACTTTACATTTACGACAACAGTGTGGTGGAAATATCGAAAAATTTGAAACCGTCAGCCCGAGGGGAACTCGAGATAACTGATGTAAACAATGTTTATCTGCAGCAGGAGAACCTCAGAGTCGAGATAGTCGGCAGAGGTGTGGCGTGGCTCGATACCGGGACACCTCAGGCACTGCTTCAGGCATCCAATTTCTTTGGTGTAATAGAAGAGAGACAGGGTCTTAAAGTTGCATGCCTCGAAGAGATAGCGTTCAGCAAAGGTTTTGTGGATGTGGAGGGCTTTAAATCGCTCATAAACTCCATTCCGCAGAGCATGTACCGGTCGTATCTCGAACGGGTATTGCAGGAATATGAAGAAAACAGATAATAGATTTGAACTGAGGAGAAATTGAACGCTATAGAAAGCCACCTTGATGGCATACTTTTATTAAAACCGGTGGTTTTTGAAGATCACAGAGGTTTTTTCTTTGAGTGTTTCCACAAAGAAAAACTGGCGGAAGCCGGAATTTCGATGGAATTTGTTCAGGATAACCTTTCAAAATCTTCAAAAGGAACCATACGCGGTCTGCATTTTCAGCAACCGCCGTTTCAACAGGGAAAATTGTGCCAGGTAATTTCCGGTACAGTTCTCGATGTGGTGGTGGATATCAGGAGAGGATCACAGACTTTTGGAAAGCATTACTCGACACTCCTCTCGGAAGAAAATCATCATCAGATCTGGATTCCGCCTGGTTTTGCCCATGGATTTTCTGTACTCTCTGACATAGCAATTTTTCACTACAAGTGTACAGGATTTTATAATAAAGACTCGGAGCGAACCCTTCTCTACAATGATCCACAACTTGGGATCGATTGGAAGGTGGAGACCGGGATAGTTTCTCCGAAGGATGTCCAGGGCGTCCCCCTCGGGCAGCTTGATACTCAATTTGTTTACAACACCAGACTATAAAAATGAAAAATTCTTTGTTTTTTACCGACCGCGAGTCGCCCGAAAGTTTTACCCTTTCAAACCAGTTTTCCGAGCACCTCGAATTTATCCTGGTTAAAACACGCCAGACAGTAACCGACAACGACATGTATTATGCACTGTCGCTTTCGATTCGTGACAGGCTTGTTAGAAACTGGCTTCGCACTCAGCATGTATATAACACGCAGGATGTGAAAAAAGTATATTACCTTTCTCTCGAATTTCTAATGGGAAGGCTCCTCGGAAATGCCCTCATCAACATGGACTACTACGAGGAGTGCCGCCAAATACTCCGCAAAGACAATTATGTTCTCGAAGATATCATGGAACTTGAACACGACATGGCTTTGGGAAATGGTGGCCTTGGAAGACTTGCCGCCTGTTTCCTCGATTCGATGGCGACACTTCAACTTCCGGCATTTGGGTATGGTATCAGGTATGAATTTGGTATTTTCAAGCAGGAAATTGTGAATGGCAGGCAACAGGAGCAGCCCGACTACTGGCTCGCATACGGGTGCCCCTGGGAGATTCCGAGGAGAGAGCTTACTTTCAGGATCAAATACTTCGGCAGGGTGGTTTCAGTCAGAACCCCGGAAGGGAAAATGAAACACAACTGGATAGATACTGAAGAAATACTCGCCGCTGCCTATGATGTACCTGTTCCGGGCTACAAATCAGACACGGTTAATAATCTCAGATTGTGGGCTGCCAGAGCCAACGAAGAGTTCAGTTTCAAAGAATTCAACGATGGAAATTATGTTGCAGCCGTTGAAAGAAAGAACATCTCCGAAAACATCTCCAAAGTTTTGTATCCGAATGACAGCTACACAGGTGGAAAATTCCTCAGACTAAGACAGCAGTACTTCTTCAGTTCCGCGTCACTTCAGGATATTATCAGGAAGTACAGGTATAACCATAGTACTTTTGACAGATTTGCCGAGAAAACAGCGATTCAGTTGAACGACACTCACCCTGTGATAGCGATTCCCGAACTTATGCGAATTCTGATCGATGAAGAAGGTTTGTCATGGGATGAAGCCTGGAAGATCACTCAGGGGACATTCGCCTACACGAACCACACTGTCGTTCCCGAAGCTCTCGAAGAATGGTCTGTCTCGATATTTGAGGAATTGTTGCCACGGCATCTTCAAATTGTTTACGACATCAACCACAATTTCCTCACCGATGTGAGAGAAAAATTCAATGTTCCTGACGAAGTGATAAGCAAAATTTCGATAATCAGGGAAGGACCTGAGAAACGGATCAGGATGGCAAACCTTGCGATAGTTTCCTGTCACTCGGTGAATGGTGTGGCAGCACTTCACTCAAACATCCTGAAACAACTGATTTTCAACGATTTTCACAGGATTTTCCCCGACAAGTTTAAAAATGTAACTAACGGTATCACCTTCAGAAGATGGATCAGGCATGCAAATCCGCTCCTCTCTTCACTGATTTCAGACAGAATAAGTGATGACTGGATACTCCACAACGACAAAATTGCCGAGATCGAGAAATTTGCCGATGATCATGAATTCCTGAACGACTGGAGCCATATCAAGTGGTTCAACAAACAGTTGCTTGCAAAATTTATCAAAAGTGAATACGGAATTTCAGTTCCGACCGATTCAATCTTTGATGTTCATATAAAAAGATTCCACGAGTACAAGAGGCAGTTGCTGAATGTCCTCCATGTAATTACTCTCTACAACCGTATCAAAGAGAATCCGAGGTATGAGGCAACTCCAAGAACTGTGATTTTTGCCGGCAAGGCTGCTCCCGCATACCATATGGCAAAGTTGATAATCAAGCTGATTCATGCTGTGGGTGATGTTGTAAATAACGATCCTGTTGTGGGTGACAAGTTGAAAGTTTTGTTTATTGCAAATTACGGCGTTTCACTCGCTGAACGGATTATTCCTGCTGCCGATCTCTCGGAACAAATTTCAACCGCAGGTCTCGAGGCATCAGGAACGGGTAACATGAAATTCGCATTGAACGGTGCTCTTACAATTGGTACAATGGACGGTGCAAACATTGAGATAAGGGAAGAAGTAGGAGATGAAAACATTTTCATTTTCGGTCTTCTTGCAGACGAAGTGCTGGCACTCAGAGCACAGGGTTACAATCCGATGGATTATTACGACCGAAATCCCGAACTTCGCCGTGTAATCAATATGATAGCCGGAAACAGTTTCTCTCCCGCAGAACCGGGAATATTCCAGCCGATTATCGATTCACTTCTGGGAAGCGACTATTATATGTTGCTCGCCGACTATGAAGACTATGTGAGAGTTCAGGAAGAGGTTGCAAAAGCGTATCGTGACCGCGAAAGATGGACAAAGATGTCCCTCTTGAACACAGCGAGAATTGCAAAATTCTCCAGCGACAGATCGATCTCAGATTACGCCAAAAACATCTGGAATATCAAACCTGTCACCGTAAAGGTGGATTGATACAACCCGTCTAATTATAATTTTTGAGGTACACTTCCAAAGGTGTACCTCAAAAATACCCCGAAAAGTCCTCCATTTCAGTTACATCAATACCCACAATTTCCGGAACCGGAACCTTCGTTTTTTCGGAAATATGTAGCAGAGCGTTTTGTATCGGTTGAGCGAGCGGTTTTATGCAATGCTTCCCGACCAACTGTGAAATTTCATCTTTGCCAAAGCCGAGAGTTTTTAATGTTTGAATGGCGATAATATTACATTCGATCGCGGGTTCTGAAAGAAATTGTTTGCAGAGATCGATAAACCAGTCGCGGTCATGAGGGAGGAAACTGTAGATGTATGGCTTGTGGTTGTTGTTTTTGTTTTCAGATTTGGTGAGGTAATGGAGGATTCTGTAACGGGTGTAGGAGTTCATTTTTGGATTGAGAAGTGTCTCTGCAAGAATTTCGACTGCCCGTTTGGATACTTTTTCATCCACACCTGCGAAGAAAGAGGATTGAACGATCAGCCATGACGCATGTTTGGATGCGCCTGCAAAATTCATGAATATATTTCCCAAAGCCTCCACCTGCCATAGAGTTCTGCCTGTTATTTTGACTTTTTTCTTCTTTTTATTCGACTGAGTTGACAGAAATTTGCAGAAGTCCTTGGCATCGCCGTCATTTTCGATTTCTTTCAGTGATTGAAACTGCCTGACATCTGAAAAATGATTATCGAGGTATTCACTGAACCTGTCATTTTGTTCTTCGTCTGTTTCATCTGCGTAGTCGTAGATGTCCACATATTTGGAAGAAATTTCATTTTTCTCTTTATCACTTGAAGCCAGCTTTGTCTTTCCTGAGTTGAGATTGAGTCCCAGAGTGAGAAGAGCTTTTTGCAGAAGAAGGATTGCATCATCAAGTTCTTTTTTATCGTTTGCAAAAATCTTCATGTCATCGGTATATCTGCCGAAAACCACCTTTTTTGTCGCCATCAGTTCATCCACTTCTTTCAGGTAGATGTTCGCGAGAAACCCGTCGGTACCGCAACCGATGACGAGCCCTTGTCGCATTGTTTCGGGATTTCTCTGGGAATCCGGTCTGTGATCATATGTGGCGACATTGACTTTCAGTATCTTTTCGAAAAGTTTTATAACACCCGAGTTTGTCTTGATGCCAATCGAATCGGCAACCTTTTTTACAAGATATTTGTGTGAAACGGAATCGTAGAAAGAGGAAATATCAGTTTTTAACATAAATTTATGTTTAGCCGACATCTCTTTTTGCCAGTCAACGAAGCGGGGCCAGGAATCGACAGCGAAGTTTTGCAGAAGATTTTCCTTCCCGTCTTTTCCTTTGGCTCTGCGGTTCGAGAAACAGTGTTCGGCGAGTTGAAAATCGAGAAGATCTGCAAGAACAGTAACAAATGCGTATCTGATGACCAGGTCTTTAAAAGGAATGAAGATCATTCTTCTGTGGCAGATGTTGGTTTTTGGAGGAAAATACGCAAAGGAAGTTTTCTGGGAGTAGGCTTTGGGGTCTTTCAGGTCTTCCAAAATCGAACTGATAATAGCCTCCTTGTTCGCTATAGCCCAATCGATTTCAGTCGGGTCGAAGAAGAAATCCTTCTGTCTTTCGTTGCGTGCATAAACGAAAGCTCTCTCGATGTTTTTCGGGTCTGTAATTTTTGCGTAAATCTCTTTGCTGTCCATTTTTTCCTGGTTTTTGTTTGTTACAGGAATAGAGTGCAGAAAAGGATCTTTTTCCGGAAAACTCCGAAGAGAGCCCCTGAATATTTACATAAGTTTCACCGAAGAGATTCCACCATCGATGTGGATTATTTGTCCCGTTATCCAGCTTGAAGTGTCGCCGAGGAGAAATTCTGCGGCAGAGGCGATGTCACCGGTATTTCCCACTCTGCCAAGGGGATGTCGTTTAGCGGATGCTTCAACTTTCTCGGGAGTTGATAGAAGCTTTCCGGCGAGGGGTGTCTGCGTGAGGGACGGGGCAATGGCATTCACCCTGATTTTGGAAGCGAGTTCCGCAGCGAGTGAGCGTGTCAGTCCCTCAACGGCTCCTTTTGCTGAAGCAATGGATGCATGATAAGGCATTCCGGTAGAGACTGCCACGGTGCTGAAGAGCAGGATGGATGATGATTCTGCAAGTTTAAGATTTGGCAGAAAATGTTGAATTGTTTTAATTGCACCAAGGAGGTTGATGTTCAGTTCATTCTGAAAATCAGCTAAAGAGAGAGACCTGAAAGGTTTCAGATTGATGCTTCCGGGGGCGTAAACAAGTCCGTCAAGCGCATTATCAATTTTGGGGAGGACTGTATTCGCATCAGCAAGATCAGCCGGAATATGTGTGTAATTTCCGGGAAAACCGGACACTTCCCTGCGGCTTATTCCTGTTACCCTGTGTCCCGCAGAAAGGAGTTTTTTTGTAAGATCTTCTCCAATTCCGGAAGAAGACCCGGCGACCACAAAGTGTTTTTGCATTTTGATTCCTTTTTTCTTTCATAAACAGTCGATATCTTTAGTATGTTCATAATTTGGGAAAACCATGTGACTATTGAGTATTGTGAAATTTATGAGCATATCATTGAGTTTGGTGTTCAGCAGATGGGGCTCAATGACCACATTATCCGCTTATTACCGGGATTAAATTTCAGAATATAGCTATTGCCTCTGAAACCCTTGGATAGATCAAATCGCCGAAAACAGCCGACACCATCTGGCAGGTTTACGATACCATTACCACCGAGGCAAAAAGACACACCATCTACGACAGGCTTCTCCTCGAGGAAGTTGCAGGTAAAGTTATTATGCAGTTTGGAAGCGGGTTTGGGGCTGCTTAACTTATCCCAACCCCTGCTGTTATTCAGATTTTATGGTTGAATTATTGGATTAATATGATTTTCGCGTGTTTTATTTCATTCTTATACTGTTTAAAGTACAAAATCGTAACAAAATAAAGCGATTACCCTTAAAATATCTCCCCGTACCCCAAATACTTCAGTATTTTGGCTGTGATTGTTTTTCTGCTCGACGGGAATGCGGGGTTTTCGTCGTCGTAGCCTTTTCGCAGACGGGTAGCGAAATAGACAACATTATCTTTGAGTGTCAGATAACCAACCCACCAGCCGGTATCCTCCTCTCCCGGGATTTTGCCCCAGCCTGTTTTAGCACGAAGAGTATGGTTAGAATCTTCATTCTCTATCATGATGTTTTTGACAATGGAAAATGTTCTTTTTGAAAAAGGAAGTGTCTCCGCATCAAGGTTCCGGAGAAAATTGACCTGCTGCACTGGAGAGATTCTTAAGGAACCATCCAGCCAAAAGGAATCTACATGTGCTCCGATGAATTTGTTTCCGTAGTTGCATTTGTCGAGGTAGTCGAGATATTTTTCCCTGCCAACTTTTGGAGCGAGTTTACAATAAACCCATGCGGCTGAAAATTTGAATGCCCTCCGCAGGTCGAGATCCTGATTCCAGTCGTCAACCCATCTTTTTATTCCATCCCATTTCACAATTTCATTTTCATCCTTTAGGATGCCCTCTTCAAGAAACACAAGGGAATTGAAAATTTTTGATGAAGATGCGGGCAATAATTCAAGTTTTGCATCAAGGGAGTCGCTGAAAATCCACTTGTCTGCCTTTTTATCGTAGATGGTTATGCTTCCTTTAAATCCGGTCTCGTCAAAGAATTTTTGGAACTCCGGCTGTGGCTGTGCCGGGAGGGATGCAATGGAAAAAAGAGCAAAAGCAAATATCAAAAAGAATCTCTTATTCATAGGCTTACAAATCCGAATTGTTGATATGTTTACGGTAATGTCCTGTATTGTCCGTTCAAAAATAATCAGTCGGGTAGTTTTGTCAGGTATATAAAAATATCCCCTGAATAATGTGATGCAGGAGAGTAATATTTGTATTTTGATATATTCAGATTAACCGTTACTTTTATTGGAGTAATTTGGAAAGATTCTAATGCCAACAGTACACAAGGAGAATGGCTTCAGGTTTTATTTTTACAGCCATGAAAGTTTTGAACCTCCACATATTCATGTTGATAAAGGTGGTTGTACAGCTAAGATCTGGTTAATGGAACTATCCATGGCAAAGAATATCGGCTTCAATGCCAGGGAATTAAGAGAAATAATGGAGATTGTCAGAAATAACCACAAAATGATGACGGAACGATGGTATGAGTACTTTAACTAGTGTCGCTGACGAGCGAATTAAAAATGTAAAGATCGATGAGAATCTGATCACTGTGGATCTTATGGATGGACGGATAATCTCCGTACCCTTGGTCTGGTATCCATCGCTGATGAACGCTACGCCTGAGCAATTGATGAACTGGGAAATTGCCGGTGGAGGATATGGAATCCATTGGCCCGATCTTGACGAAGATCTGAGCACGGAAGGATTTCTACGGGGTGCACCATCACCAAAGAAATTAAATAAAACCGCTTAATGCCCCCAAAAAAGCTTCTTCTCTTCAAGAAACCGGGATGTTTGCCTTGTGAAGTGATGGAGAGGGAGTTGTCGATCGTGCTGAATGAAACAACCCCAAGCCTCGAATTAACAACCGTTGATTTGTCAGAGCATCCTGAAGTCGGTGAGCGGATGGACATCCAAAGCACACCGGCACTTCTGTTTGTGAATGACGGTAAACTTGTAGATGTGATCCACGGTGTTGTGAACAGGGAGTATTTGCGGAAATCATTACAAAATTTTATTAATCTTTAATCAAAGTGGTATCTTTTCCATGCCTGTCTTTATCGCCTTACTTCGCGGAATAAATGTCAGCGGACAAAAACTTATAAAAATGACCGATTTGAAAGAACTTTTCCGGTCTCTCGGATGCAATAATGTAACAACTTATATCCAGAGTGGAAATGTGGTTTTCGATTCTGCAGAAACTGATACGGTGCAACTCGAATCAATTATCATGCAGGAGATCTCCCTAAAGTATGATTTTGATGTGGAGGTGATGGTAAGGACGCTTGAGGAGTTTGGGCGAATTATTGAATTTAATCCATTTCGGGAAGCGGAGGGGAATAAACTCTACATTTCATTTTTTCGGAAGGCACCGCAGAACATCCCTTTTGAAGAGCTGGACAAAGTGAAATCTGATTCAGAGGTGTACCTGTTTTTTGAGAGTGTGATGTTCCTTCACTGTCCCGAGGGTTACGGTATAACAAAACTTTCCAACCCGTTCATCGAGAAAAAACTGAAAACAGTTGCGACTACTCGAAATATGAACACGGTTGTGAAATTGTTCGAGAGGGCAAAATAAACATCCACCCCCGCTCCCTTCCGCGGAAGAAAGGGAGAGGAGTGAATGCCGTTTCGTGTATCATTCAGGAGCGAAGACCGTCGATCTTTGCCCTAATCTCTTCAAATGAACAGTGATGAATTAACTCACCTTCAACAACAACTGTGGGTCCTTTGTCACAGTTTTCTGCGCAGAAAGTTGCAGAAACCTCAAATTCCTCCGACAGTCCTTCAACGGATACATGTCTTACTATCCTGTTAAGGAGCTTTTGAGATCCTTTTATAAAGCAGGAAGTACCCACGCAAACAGAAATTTTCTTTTTCTCTTCACCACTTTGAATCAGACTTATCCCGCCCTCGAACCGCTTTCGGTTCTTGTAGTGAGTGTGCAGCAACTCATGAGCAACATGACTGCCGGGAGTTTCGAGGAAGTTGTTGTAGAGTTCCTTTATATACGGATTTTCGTGAGCATTGTGCAGTTGCAACATTTTATCTGTCTCGTAGAGTCCTTTGCCCCGTTTTGCCACAGTATCCTCACTGTGGGTGACAGGCTGACCTGCACCACCGGCACAACCTGCTGGACATGCCATAATCTCGATGAAGTCGTAATGCTCTTCCCCGCTTTTCACTTTGGCGAGGAGGGCTTTGGCATTCTTAAGTCCGCTTACAACAGCGATTGCAAATTCTTTTCCGTTTACTGTTACTTTTTTTCTTTTTATTCCTGTGCTGCCGCGAAGTTCAATCACATCGGAAATGGTGGCGTCTTCGCCGTTTATGGTTGCACTCAGGTGTCTTACGACAGCTTCAGCGACACCTCCCGAGTTCCCGAAAATGATACCTGCGCCCGTCTTGAAGCCGAGTGGCATATCGAATGATTCAGGCGACAGTTCATCAAACACGATACCTGCCTCACGAATCATTCTTGCAAGCTCGGGGACGGTGATTACGAAATCGACATCCCTGTCGTGACCGGAATTGCGGGTGATTTCGAACTTTTTGGCGGTACACGGCATTACTGAAACTGAAACGATGTCCTTCTTTTCCGGTTTCATTTTATCGTGAATTCTGTTTTTTATGAGGGCACCAACCATTCCCTGAGGTGACTTGCATGAGCTCAAATTCGCCAAAAACTCGGGCTGATACTGCTCTGCATACTTCACCCATGCCGGGCAGCAGGAAGTAATCAAAGGCAGCTTTTCACCGGAATTGATCCTTTCAAGAAACTCATTGGCTTCCTCCATCACTGTCAGGTCTGCACCGAAGGATGTATCATACACCTTTTTGAATCCGAGCTGTTTCAGGGAAGCGATCATTTGACCCGTTACATTCTCACCTTCCCTGTATCCAAACATTTCGCCAAGGGAGACTCTTACAGCAGGGGCTATCTGGATAACTACATACTTCCCGGGGTCATCGAGGGCTTTCCACACCTCTTCCGTATCAGATTTCGGGGTGATCGCAGCGGTCGGACAAACCCGCGCACACTGTCCGCAGTCGACACATTCCACTTCACCGAGGTTTTTCCCGAAAGAAGGAACCACTACAGCCTCACTTCCTCTGTGAGCAAAATCGAGTACACCTATTCCCTGAATTTCATCGCAGGCTCTCACGCAGTCACCGCAGAGGATACATTTGTCCATGTCCCTCATCAGGGCAGGAGAGGAAGTGTCGATTCCCAGGTTTTTGGTGCTCTGTTTGAATCTGACATCTTCTACTCCGAGTCGGGAGGCGATATCGAGCAGTTTACACGAGTCACTTTTTACGCAGGAAGTGCACTCTCTCTTGTGGGCGGCGAGAAGAAGTTCGATGTTAATTTTTCGGATATCTCTCAGTTCTTTTGTATGGGTTTTTATCCTCATCCCCGGTTCGGGTTTCATCGAGCATGATGAATTGATTCCCCTTCCTTCCACATCTATGAGACAGAGTCGGCATGCACCATAAACGCTCAGTTCCGAATGGTAGCAAAATGTCGGGAGATCGATATTGGCTTTTCTTATTACTTCGAGGAGGTTTTTCTCCCCTTCTATTTTTATTTCGCGTCCATTGATATGAACAAAATTGTCGTTATTCATTTTACACTCCTTCCGCAATTGCATCGAGGCGGCATGCTTCGACGCACGCACCACATTTGATGCAAAGCGATTCATTGATAAAGTGGGGTTGTTTCTTCTCACCGGTTATGGCACCCACCGGGCATTTTTTGATACAGAGGCCACAGCCTTTGCACTTCTCTTCGATTACGACCGGAGTGAGGAGACTTTTGCATTTTTTTGCGGGGCATCTTTTCTGCATCACATGTGTTTCCATTTCCTCCCTGAAACTGGTCATAAGTGAGAGGACAGGGTTTGGAGCTGTCTTTCCGAGTCCGCAAAGTGAAGCCTTCGTGATTGCTCTACCGAGATTTTCAAGAATCTCAAGAGTATGCTCATCAGCTTTTCCCTCAGTGATGTCATCGAGGAGGGCGAGCATTTGTTTCGTCCCTTCACGGCAGGGGACACACTTCCCGCACGATTCGTTTTGGGTGAATTGCATGAAATATTTTGCAATTTTTACCATGCAGGTATTTTTATTCATCACAACAAGGCCGCCTGAACCTACCATTGCACCAATCGACCGGAGCGAGTCGAAACTTAACGGGAGGTCCAGGTGCTCGCTTGTAAGGCATCCACCGGAGGGTCCGCCGATCTGTACAGCCTTGAATCCGTCGGGATCAAGATTCCCGTCATCATCTGTCACACCTCCACCAATGTCAAAGATTATCTGCCTCAAGGTTGAACCGAAAGGCACTTCTATCAAGCCTGTGTTCACCACATGTCCCGTAAGGGCAAATGTTTTTGTGCCGGGTGACTCGGGGGTTCCGAGAGAACGGTATTCAGCGGCACCATTCAGGATAATTCCCGGGACGGAAGCGAGGGTTTCAACATTATTAATAATTGTGGGTTTCCCAAAAAGACCACACTGAGCGGGAAATGGAGGCTTTGGAGCCGGCATCCCCCGTTTTCCTTCAATGGAAGAGATAAGGGCGGTTTCTTCACCGCAGACGAAAGCACCTGCGCCCTCCATCACATGAATCGTGAAGTTTTTATCTGTCCCAAATATGTTTTTTCCGAGGATGCCATATTTTTCGGCGGTCTCAACTGCTTTTTTTATTCTTTTAACAGCGAGAGGATACTCAAGTCTCACATAGACATATCCCTCGTCGGCACCAATGGCAAAAGCTGCGATAATCATCCCTTCGATAACCGAGTGGGGATTTCCCTCCATCACACTTCTGTCCATAAATGCACCGGGATCGCCTTCGTCACCGTTGCAGATAATATATTTCTTTTCGTTTTTCTCACCCATTGCCATGAGCCATTTTTTGCCGGTCGGGAATCCGCCACCGCCTCTGCCTCTGAGTCCCGAGTTGAGAATCTCTTTGCAGACATCTTCACTGCTCATTTCAGTGAGTGCTTTTTCTGCAGCAGCGTATCCACCTCTGTGAATGTACTCTTCTATATCCTCGGGATTAATATTACCACAGTCACGGAGGACTTTTCTGGTCTGTTTTTTGTAGAAGTTGATGTCATTAATGGTTTTGCAGATTTTATCAGAGGGTTTCCCTTTATAGAGAAGTCTTTCCACCGGTCTTCCGTTAAGGACAGTCTCCTGAATAATCTCTGCCACATCTTCCGGCTGGACTTTTACATAGAAGATGCCTTCGGGTTCCACCGTAACGAGAGGACCCATCTGGCAGAAACCCTGACAACCGCTTCCTGTCAGGAGGTTGAATTTGTTCTCCTCCTGCTTTAGTTCGGTTTCGATCTGCAAACCCATGAGGGCTGAAATCTGTTTAAATTCGTTGCTTATTTTGAGGGCGCCGTTTGCCATGCAGCCTGTTCCGGCACAAATAATTATTCTCCGGCTAACCTGTGCATACCGTTTTGAGAAGTCCTCTTTTATTCTGTTTAATTCTCTTTTATTCATCGTTTAATTTCTCCATACCGATTATTTCCTGAATCATTGCCGTTGTTTTCCCCGGAGTCATGAGTGAGTGTACTTCATCGTTCACCACAACCACAGGGGCAATTCCGCAGGCACCCAGACACGACACGGTCTCCAGCGTGAAGAGGAGGTCATCGGTTGTTTCTTTTCCCGGTTTCAGGTTAAGAGTTTTTCTTATTTCATCTATCAAAGGGAGTGAACCTTTAACATGACAGGCAGTGCCGTCGCATACTTTGATAACGAATTTACCTTTTGGGGCGAGAGCAAAGTGTGAATAAAATGTAGCGACGCCATAGATGCGCGCCGGTGAAATGTCGAGGGTGGTGGCAATAAAAGCAAGAACATCTTCGGGGAGATACCGGTATTCTTCCTGTACAGCCTGTAGTACTGGTATTAGTTTTTCAGATTTATATTCATATTTTTCGAGTATTTCGCACACTTTGGCAAATTTTCTTGCCGCTTGTCCTGTTTCTGTGCTTTGCATAATTTATCCTTGTAACTGGTCTTTTAACACTTGTCCGAGTTTTCTTTTAAGAACGGAAAGTCCTGCGTGAAGCAGAACATTCTCGACGATAATGTCCTCGGGTACCCGGAGTTGCACGGGGGCGAAGTTCCAAATTGCTTTAATTCCTCCCTCGACCATCATGGCAGCAACCGCATTAGCCTGGGGGGCAGGAACCGTGATAATTCCGATATGGATGTGCATCCTTTGGGCGAGATCCGTCAGTTTGTCGATGTGAATAACGGGGATGTCACGGATCAAACCGTCTGTCTTGCCGGGGTTGTTGTCGAAAGCTGCCACTATATTCAGTCCGTAACTTTTGAAGTTCGGGTAACCCATCAGGGCAGTGCCGAGGCTACCTGCTCCTGCGAGGAAAGCATCATTTATGTTGTCCCAATTTAAAAAGCTTTCAATCGCCTGAATCAGCTCCGGTATCAGGAAACCCGTTTTAGGTCTTCCAACAATCCCTGTAAACTCGATATCTTTTCTTACCTGTGTCGGATCGAGGGAAAGTTCGTCCGCAATCTTGGTACTCGACACTTCCCTTATACCGTCTTCTTTCATTCTGTGAAGTATCTGCAAATAGCGTGGAAGTCTTCTAAGAACCGGTTCGGGGACTTGTTTTATCTCTTTGGTCATCATGGTAAAAGTCTTTCTAAATAGAGAATTTTATATCGAGAAAAATATATCGAGAAATTTATACTGATTAAAATATAGAAAATTACGATATTTGTCAAGAGAAATTTTTCAAATACGGGATTTTTTTTGATGGAAAAGAGAAAAACCGGGACAAAACAGTGCAAATATTCCGAAAATCAGGTTCGGCACGGTAATTGCACTATTAAATTCGTAAAGATTGACAAAGGCTTAACATGATAAACACCATAAGTGAAAACTCATATATATTTACCAATAAGGCAAAATGTCAGGATTGCTACCGCTGCGTGAGGGTATGTCCCGTAAAAGCAGTCGGGGTTAGCAACGGACAGGCTTATGTGGATGAGAAACGGTGTATTTTCTGCGGAGAGTGTATAACCGAATGTCCGCAGGGAGCGAAATATTACCGCAAGGACACCGACAAGGTTAAAGAGCTATTTGAATCGGGAGAGGAAGTGGTGGCAGCAGTTGCACCATCCTTTGCAGGTTTGCTTCCACCTGAACTGATCAGGAGGTTTCCTTCAGCTCTCCGGTTGCTTGGTTTTTCACTTGTCGTCGAAGTTGCTGAAGGTGCATATTATACCACAAAGGAATCGTTGAGGTCGGTCGCCAGGGGGAGGGGATGCATCTCGGCTTCATGTCCCGCTGCAACTGCTTATACCGAGAAATACCGTCCCGAACTGATTGATGCCATCATTCCGGTTCCATCTCCGATGATAGCCGAGGCAAAATTGATAAAAAGGAGAAGGGGTCCCGGGAGCAAAACAGTTTTTATCGGACCGTGTGTGGCGAAGAAGATGGAAGCCGACTCTGCGGAGTACAAAGGTCTTATTGACGCTGTGATAACCATGGAAGAGCTTTTTGACTGGTTTGAGGAGAGGAACATCGATCTGAACAAACTTGAAGAAAGTGGATTCGATTGGGAAAAACACACCGGCGGAGAGTCGTACTGTCTTTCGGGAGGAATAGTGGACACAGCCGGGGTATGCAACACTTCAGAAAGTGAAGAGACAAAAATTGTTTCTGTGTCCGGATTCGAAAGGACGCTCGAGGCGTTAAACATTGCGGGGGAAAGGGGTGGCAAGATCCTGATTGAGCCTCTTGTTTGCTCGATGGGGTGCATAAACGGGCCCGGTATTAAATCGGAAGTGAACATTCTGAAGAGGAAACTTAATGTGCTTGCTTATGCTCAATCCAAAAAGGAGCATGGTGAACCATTGGTGGAAGAACAGGTGCAGCTCACAACTGTCTTTCACGACAGGTCAGAAAACTTTCTCAGTGATTTTGAAGAGGCAAAAATCAAAGAGATTCTGCTGCAAACGGGGAAATACACAAAAGACGACGAACTGAACTGCGGAGCCTGTGGCTATGAATCATGTCGCGACAAGGCAAAAGCGGTTTTGGCAGGCATGGCTGAAACCACCATGTGCATCCCTTACATGAGGAGATTCGCCGAAAGGAGGGCTGACCAGATTATAGACAGAACTCCGAACGGTATAATAGTTTTAGACAGAACTCTTTCGATAATCAGTATAAACGAAGCTTTCCGGAAGATGTTTATGTGCACCGGATCATCGATCGGGAAACATGTTTCCAATATCATGGATCCCGACCTCTTCGAAAGAATCATTGGCGGAGGTGTCGATTTGATCGAAGAAACAGTAACACTGGCGAGATACAGTCTGACCGCCGAAGCAAAAGTTTTCAGGCTAAGCGAAAACGCATTTGTTGGCATCTTTGTGGATATCACGACCCGCGAATCAGAGAAAAAACAACTTGACGCTCTCAGGGGAGAGACCCTGAAAAAAGCAGAGGAACTCCTCGAGCATCAGATAAAAACAGCACAGTTTCTCGCTAAAATTCTGGGGGAGGGAACGGCAAAAAGCGAGGAACTGCTTGAAAATCTGATGAAAATTACCGAGGATGAAAGCAGAAAGGGATCAACAAACAAATCGAAATGGCTATGGGATATCTACACATCGAAATAGAGGTTTCACAGAAATCGAAAAAACCGGGGCATCCAAGTGGTGATGTGGTCAAAATTCTCAGGACGGAGCAACATACAACCCTGATTCTTTGTGACGGGCTTGGTTCCGGAGTAAGGGCGAACATTTTCGCGGAAATGGCAGCATCACGACTTAATGAATTACTCGGCACAGGTTTCTCCCTCCGCAAGGCATTCACTAATACTGTCGTTACGATGGAGGATGCCAAGAGAGCAGATCTTCCTTACTCGGCTATTACCATCATCAGGGTTCTGAACGATGGTTTGACCACGATTCTGTCGTATGAGACTCCACTCCCGGTATTCCTTTCAGGGAAAACCGCATATCCATTAAAAGGAAGAATTTATAACAACGGAACCGCCTTTATCACAGAGATCAACTGTGTCTTAAACCGGGGCGAGGGAATTCTGGCAGTAACCGACGGGGTTACTCAGGCAGGAATCGGAAAATCTTTCACACACGGGTGGGAAGTTGGAGGACTTACCGCACACTTGAACCACCTTCTGAAAAAGGGAGAATCATTTAAACATCTTCCGGATCTTGTCAGGGATGAAGCAGTAACTCACTGGGGAGAGAAACAGGGGGACGATGTTACTGTAGCTCTCGGATTTGCAAGAAAAGGAAGAATTGTCAATGTCTTTACCGGTCCACCTGCAGATCCCTCACAGGATGATGAGGCATTTGAATCATTTTTTGCAAATTCAGGAGTAAAAATAATCTGTGGAGCTTCAACTGCGAAGATTGCAGCCCGGTTTTTGAATAAACCTCTTTCAGTAAATGAGGATTTCTCCGATACGATAACTCCGCCTGATTATGAAATTGAAGGAGTCGATCTCGTTACCGAAGGGGCAGTCACTCTCAATCAGGTTTACAATATTTGGGATGAAGATTCACGAAAGCTCGATGCCGACAATCCTGTCACAGTCCTGTATTCTCTGGTAACAGCAGCGGACAGGATCAATTTTTTCATCGGGTCTGCCAAAAATCCTGCATCCGACGACATTTCATTTGCGCAAATGGGAATACTGGGAAGGGAGAAAATTATTCCACTCATCATCGCCAGGCTGAAGGAGGAGGGAAAACTTGTTGTAGAAAAGCGGTATTAGCCGGACAAAATTCAGGGTGCCACACTTAAATCAATAGCGATTAATTCTTAATTTCCTCCCTCCCGATAGTTGCTAAATTCGTAAATTTACAGGACGGTTTCAGGAAATTATGCGCAACTTCATTTACAGCCTCTTTTTCAACGACCGGCGCGAATTCAGTTTAGTCGATCTTTTTGTTGTGCTTTGCATTGTTTCCCTGCTTTACGCCGGGGTACAGCTTGCCGCATACGCTCCCGAATATATAACAGCACCGACCATTTCTGATTCCCCTTCAGCGCTGCCGGTTTATG
This sequence comes from Bacteroidota bacterium, assembly GCA_020161395.1. Classification (NCBI taxonomy): domain Bacteria; kingdom Pseudomonadati; phylum Bacteroidota; species Bacteroidota bacterium. Next base: position 181,588 of record JAIUOE010000001.1, on the reverse strand, counting down.
CATTCTTCTCAATCATGAGGATGTTTGCAGCCTACGCCCTTTCCGTTCTCTTCACCCTTGTTTACGGCAGAGTTGCAGCATACAACAAAAAAGCCGAAAAGTTTCTAATTCCCGTCCTTGATGTACTCCAAAGCGTTCCAATCCTCTCGTTTTTACCTGTTGTGGTTCTGAGCTTAACTGCTATACTTCCGCAGGGAATTGCCGTGGAGGCAGGTTCAATTATCCTTATTTTCACTTCACAGGCTTGGAACATGACTTTTGCCTGGTACCAGTCACTCACAACAATTCCGAAAGACCTTCAGGAAGCTGCGGAGATAAACAAACTGAACAGGTGGCAACGCTTCAGGAATCTTGAGTTTCCCTTTGGTACAATCAGTTTTATCTGGAACAGCATGATGAGTTGGGCGGGGGGCTGGTTCTTCCTGATGGCGGCTGAGATATTCACCGTGGGCGACAAAGATTTCCGGCTTCCGGGTCTGGGTTCCTTCCTGCACGAAGCATCAGACAAGGGAAACTACACTGCGATTATGTATGGAGTGGTGACGCTCATCCTGATAATTGTGATTCTCGATCAGGTGATATGGCGCCCCCTTCTTGCATGGTCGGATAAATTCAAGTTTGAAATGACGACGGGCGATGATCCTCCCGGTTCATGGTTCTATTCTGTAATTGTAAATTCAAACATTGTGTACTCAATAAAGGAGAATATTCTATTCCCGGTCGGAAGGAGGATAGACCTCTTTTTTTCGCGGAGAAGTAAACCCGTAGTCCCGGTTGAACACTCGAAAGGCTCTGATCTTGCCGCAAAGATTGCAGTTTATTTTACTGGCGGAGTTATTTTGACAGGCCTGGCAGGAGCGGGTGTGATGCTGGTTGAAGTTGGTCCGGCTGACTGGCTGGAAATTCTGCTCGGTGTCTTCGCTACATTTCTCAGGGTATGCGCTGCTTTGCTGATAGCTTTTATGTGGACTATACCTGTCGGGGTACTAATTGCGACAAACAAAAAAGTGGCAAGGTTTTTACAGCCAATGGTACAGATTTTTGCATCCATCCCGGCAACTGCCCTTTTCCCGGTGGTTCTGATGTTCGTAATTGCACTTCCTTTTGGAGTAAATCTCGCGTCAATTCTTCTCATGTTAATGGGGACACAGTGGTATCTTCTCTTTAATATAATAGCAGGTGCCTCGGCGATTCCGCAGGACCTGAAGTATACCGCGCGACTTCTGCATCTCGGGCAGATAAAAAAATGGAAAACCCTGATACTTCCGGCACTTTTCCCTTATTTGATTACGGGGGCAATTGCCGCCGGAGGTGGTGCCTGGAACGCAAGTGTGGTCGCAGAGTTTGTAACCTTCAGCGGTAATACGGTTTCAACAATTGGCATCGGTTCTTCAATAGCAAAAGCAACAGCGGAGGGGAATTTCCCCAAACTCCTCGCTTCCACACTCGTTATGGTAATAACCGTGGTTCTGATCAACAGATTTTTTTGGCGCCGTCTTTACCATCTGGCTGAAGACAGGTTCAAGTTAGAGTAGGATGAACGAAATGAAAAAAAACGCTTCACTGGTTGATGTAAAAAAGGTCAGTCAGATCTATGGCAAAGATCAAAAGAAGTTTACCGCCCTTTCCGATATCGAATTGAAGATTAATCCTGGCGAGTTTGTCGCTCTGGTCGGACCCTCGGGATGTGGCAAGAGCACACTGCTGAGGATAATAACAGGGCTACAAAAAGCCTCAAAGGGCTCAGTCCTCTATAACGGGGAGAAACTTGAAGGAGTTAATCCGAATGCCACAATTGTATTCCAGACATTTGCCCTTTTCCCGTGGTTCAATGTAATCGAGAATGTGGAGCTGGCGCTCGCCAACCGTGACATCCCTGCCAAAATGAAAACAGCAAGGGCAATCGAAGCGATTGACAGGGTGGGAATGGACGGTTATGAAATGGCATACCCGAGAGAGCTTTCGGGAGGGATGAGGCAGAAAGTGGGATTTGCCAGAGCCATAGTCGCAGAACCTGAACTCCTCTGTCTCGATGAACCTTTTTCTGCGCTCGATGTGCTAAGTGCCGAGACACTTCGCGGTGAACTTCTTGAACTTTGGACTGAAGGGAAACTCCCCACACAGGCGATTTTAATGGTCACCCACAATATCGAAGAGGCTGTTTTAATGGCTGACCGGATTGTTGTGATGGATAAAAATCCGGGTCAAATCATAAATGAAATGGTGGTGTCGATGACACATCCCCGGAACAGAAAAAATGCCGAATTTCAGCACATGGTTGATCAGGTCTATTCGGTTCTTGCAGGTCAGACTCAACCCGAGTACCTCGAGTATGGTACTGCTCCCGGTGAACCCGGTATCACCCGTAAACTGCCAAACATTCCGCTTGCAAACATCTCCTCGATTCTCGAAAATCTTATCGATATGCCGGGTAAAAACTCCGACATCTACAAACTCGCGGATGAACTCGGACTGGAGTCTGATGAACTTCTCGAAGTTACAGAAGCAGCGGAGCTGCTCGGCTTTGTAACCATCACTTCAGGTGACATTTCCGTTACCCCCCTCGGTGAAACCTATGCCGAAGCCTCCATTACAGCGAGGAAAGAGATATTTGCCTCGAGAGTAAAACGAATTCCAATCTTCAAGTGGCTCCTGAACATGTTGAAGCGGGCAGCAAATCATGAAATTGAAAGAAATATCCTGCTCTCAGCTCTGGAACTCGAGTTTTTACCTCAGGAAGCTGAAGACCAGATTGACATTCTGATGAACTGGGGAAGATATGCCGAGATCTTCGTTTATGACGATCAGTCGGAGAGTATCTTCCTGGAAAACTAAACAATCCAGTAATGCAATAATGCAATAATGCAATAATCCAGTAATGCAGTAATTGTTGTTGATAGCGGGTGAAAAGGAATGGTGTGGGAAGATTTTGGACAGAGCTCACTGCCCGGGAAGTTCATATATTTGAATATCAGACATTTTAGATTGAGTTTTATGCGTTTACTTCTACTTATTGTTATTCTAACTATCGTTGGATGCAAGGCAGATTCCACACCGGCAGAAAAGATTGAGATATCTTTAAAAGATAATGTCCCTGCGGGAAGTGGTACCCCCTTGGTTTTGAAGGATACAATTCTATTTCTTAAAGTGGGGGAAACGGAGATAAAAGTAAAATTTTATAATTTCGGATCTGTTTCCCGCAAGGTATTTTTAAACCTTCATGATGACGAAAACACTTCAGTTGATGCAACAAAAAAACTGATTTCAGAGACGGGTGATCCATTCCTGGAGGTGCAGGCACAGGGAGAGAGAATGATCTCGTTCCGGATAAACAAAACAAAATACAGGTTCGATCCCAACAGAATTTTTACCCCCGCCGGAATAGAGAAAACACTCAAAGCCAATAGCAAAACCTCCCCCGATGCTGTAAACGCCGTAGCCCGGTTTGCTGAGAGCATAATTAATTTGCTGGCGAAATATGATACAATAGTTGCAGTTCACAACAATAAGCGGGGCTATTCCCTCAAAGATTATTTGAAGGGGGGCTCGTTGGTGAGAGATGCTGAAGAGGTATTCCAGAATCCGAAGATGAGTCCGCATGATTTTTTCTTTGTGGTTGACCGTTCAGATTTCGAGTTTATAAAAGGAAAAAAGATAAATGTTGTTCTGCAGTCGGCAACAACTGTCACCGATGACGGCTCTCTCTCGGTTTATTGCCAGCAAAAAGGAGTCAGGTACCTGAATTGTGAGGCTTTGGAAGGAAATCTGAAGGAACAGACGAGGATGCTGAAGGAAGTGTTTTAGGGGTGTTGTCGCTTTGACCGGCAAAACAGTTTTAAGCCAATTTTAAGAGTCCATTTAGGATGCTTAAAGGAACTCTGCCTTACTTTTGTATTAAAAAAAGGAGAGTTTACAGATGTTCGATCTTAGTCACATTCACCCGATGATAGTTCATTTTCCGATAGCACTTTTAATTGTCGGTTTTTTATTCGATGTAACTGGCTTGATAACAAAAAAGGAATTTTTTAACAAAGCCGGATTATATCTTTTGGTTCTCGGAAGCATCGGAGTGCTTGCCGCCTATTTGTCGGGCGAAAACGCCGGTTCGGGAATAGAAGAAGCAGGAGCCCTGAAGACTGCATTGGAAAATCATGAGGATGCAGCTTTTCTCGCCGCTATAATTGTCTCAATTTCATTTCTTTTCAGAGTGGTTATTGTCTATTTGAAAAAGTATGCCGGGGCATTGAAATTCGTTTCAGCCTTTCTCTTTCTCCTTGCAGTTCTTGCAATTGCGAGAACAGGATATTACGGAGGAGAACTGGTTTACAAACATGCGGCCGGCGTTGAACTGAATCTCGGATTCGGGTCTGAAGCCGAGACACCTCCCGCTGATGTGGATAAAGATTAGTTTTAATCTTTTATTTTGAAACTTAAAAACTGAATTGTATTGATGAGAGTACTCGTTATAGAAGATGAACCCGGAATTGCAAACTTTATCAGAGACGGTCTCTCTGAAGAAGGATTTGCAGTTGACATTGCGGGCGATGGCATTACAGGCTATGAAATGGCTGTTTCCAACGAGTATGACATTATATTGCTTGACTGGATGTTACCCGGAATAAGCGGTATTGAACTGCTTCGCCGCCTTCGTAACGAGAAAAAGGATGTACCTGTAATTTTTCTCACTGCAAAGGACACCGTTCAGGATACCGTTTTTGGTTTGGATTCAGGGGCAAACGATTACATCAAAAAGCCGTTTGCCTTTGCCGAACTTCTGGCGAGGATAAGAGCACAAATCAGAAACACAGGCGAGGAAAACAATATCCTCAGACTGGGTCCGATAGAGATGAATCTTGTGAACCACCAGGTCAGAAATGACGGGACACTTGTCCAACTCACTCAAAAGGAATTTTCGCTGCTGGAATTTCTCATAAGAAACAAAGGGAAAGTCTGCACCCGGACACGAATAATAGAGCATGTCTGGGATATCCATTTTGAATATGACACATCTGTGATTGATGTTTATATGAATTTTCTTCGGAAAAAGCTGGATCTTACCAAGGGCTCTGCAACTATTACAACAATCCGGGGGGTTGGATACATGGCGACCGAAGAGTGATTACTTTTAACCTTCGGAACAGAATTGCATTTCTCTATATGGCTTTTTCAGCCATTATCATTGCATTGCTCCTTGGAATTATCTATTTTGTCGTTCAAATCACCGTTTACACTCACCTCGATACCGACCTCGATACGGAAATGCAGGAGGTCACAAACAATATTGTTGTAATTGACGGCAAGTTAATTTTTGCGAATAAATTCGAGTGGGGCGAGAAGGAACATTCCCAGATAGAAGTAAACCCCACTTTCATACAGGTTTTTGATACTTTAGGCAACTCAATTAAAAAAACGGGAAATCTCAAAGATTCCGGATTAAAATTTCTAAAGGGAAAAAGAGAAGCTGAATATTTCGAATATACGCTTTCGAATTCACCTGTCCGACAGATTCAGACTCCTGTTCTGACCGATTCAGGGGCAGTTGTCGCATATATTTCTGTTGCCGTTTCCCTAAAAGAATCATTCCTTGTTCTCAGCAATCTGAAGTCCAGCCTCCTTATAGCTTTTCCCGTGGTGCTGCTTATTTTGTTTTTTGCATCCAGAATAATTGCAGGGCGGGCTATAGCTCCTATAAACAAAGTAATTGATACGGCAGCAAGGATAACAAAAGAAAATCTTGATGAAAGAATAGAGTTACCTGACCGCAAGGATGAAATTTACTCACTCTCAGTGACCATCAACGGGCTTCTCGATCGCCTTGAGGATGTGGTTTTAAGGGAGAAACAGTTTACCGCCGATGCTTCCCACGAGTTGCGAACCCCCCTCTCCATAATAAAAGGAACTTTGGAAGTGCTTAACCGAAAGCCCAGGGAAGTGGAGCATTACAGAGAAAAAATAGACTATGTTATCAATGAGGTTGACAGAATAACTGCATTGATCGACAGTCTGCTGGAAATTGCCCGTCTCGGTTCGGCAAACCTTGCACCTGATATTATTGCATTTGATCTGAACAGGATAGTCTCTGATATTGTTAACAGATATAAATCTGCTTCGGAAGCAAAAAATCTGAAGTTTACCACCCGTTTTGAAGGGGAGCTGACAGTAGAGGCAGATCCTTCGATGTGCGATATCATCATCTCCAACATCGTCTCAAACGCAGTTAAGTATTCATTCAGCAACAATACGGTGATTGTCGAAACAGGCGTTTATCAAGACAAGACTTTTTGCAAAGTACAGGATTTTGGTCAGGGTATCGGGAAGGATCACATCACAAAAATATTTGACAGGTTCTATAGAGTTGACGAGTCCCGCGATGCCAAAATTGCCGGGAAAGGGCTTGGTCTCTCCATAGTTAAAAAACTCGCCGATATTCAGTCGGTCGAAATATCTGTAGATAGTGAAGCCGGCAGTGGCACCACTTTCACAATAATCTTCCCCCATTCCTTTTAAGTTAATTTTAAGGATGCATTAATTTCCTCTTTAGATTGGCATGTTAGATTGGTACTAAACAATTTGACATTTTTCAAACAAAAAGGAACTACCCAAATGAAGACCAAAACGCTTTTCGCATTGGCGGCTCTTATGCTGTCGTTCATCGCGCCAATCAATTCCAACTCCATTTCAAAAACTACCGTCGGGAATCTTAAAGAAGCATTTAAAGGTGAAACCACTGCAGCCGCAAAATATGCTGAATATGCAAAAAAAGCAAAAAAAGAAGGCTATGCCAAAATTGCCCTCCTGTTCGAAGCAGCATCAAAAGCTGAAAGTATCCATGCAAACAATCACAAGGCGGTTTTGGAGCAGTTAGGTGTAAAAACCGACAAAATTACACCAAAATACACAGTCAAATCAACCAAAGAAAATCTCGAGGATGCCATCAGTGGTGAGGGTTACGAATCGACAACAATGTACCCCGGTTTTATTAAAACAGCCGAAGCTGAAAACAGTAATCTTGCTTTGATTTCATTCAACTATGCATTCAAGACTGAACAAAAACATTTAAAATTATATAAAAGTGCTCTTGAACTTCTGAACAGTGGCAAAGAAAAAACAATGACCTCTAAGTATTTCGTTTGCCCGACCTGCGGAAATACCTATGAGGGAGATGCCCCTTCAAGATGTGGAATTTCAATGACCTCCAAAGAAAAGTTCTTGACTGTAAAATAAGTGCTGTTTGTTGCGGAGACGCAGTTAGTTAAGAAAAAAGGCTCGTGAGAAAGCTGCTGATCAATCGGATTGGCAGCTTTTTTTATATAAAACTAAAAGCCGGATTTTTTTGTTTCTATTATATATCCAATATTGTTTAATGCAGAAGAATAGAAATGAAAACAGATAAAAATAAAACACTGATAGTTGTGGGTGCGGGTTTTGCCGGACTCCAGCTCGTAAAATCATTAAAAAACACACCGCTAAGAATTGTCCTCATTGACAAAAGCAACCACCACCTTTTCCAGCCACTTCTGTACCAGGTTGCTGTAAGTGCCCTTTCACCCGCCGACATTTCGGCACCAATTCGTACAATACTTAAACGGCAGAAGAATGTCGAGGTTATTCTTGGAGAAGTGACTGATATCGACAAATTAAACAAGTCGGTTACTGTTGACGGTCAAAAGGTAAATTTCGATTTCCTCGTCCTTGCACCCGGTTCCCGGCATTCCTATTTCGGGAAGGATAACTGGGAGGAGAATGCCCCCGGACTCAAAACCCTCAAGGATGCGCTTAATATCAGGGAAAACATGCTTGTTTCTTTTGAAGAAGCTGAAAACGAGGCTTTTTTAACGGGGAGAAACATTCCCGTAAAATTTGTTGTGATCGGAGGAGGTCCTACCGGAGTTGAGATTGCAGGTTCTTTGGCGGAGATTGCCACAAAGACCCTCCGGAACGATTTTAGAAATATCGACACCCGTCAGACCAAAATAATACTCGTTGAAGGTTCGGGGAGGCTGCTTGGGGCATACGACTCCCCGTTAAACGAAAAAGCTGCCGAAAATCTCAGGAACATGGGGGTGGAAGTGCGGCTTAACACCATGGTCACCAATATTGATGAGAAAGGCGTGACGCTGGGTGACGAGAGAATAGAAACGCACAATATCATCTGGGCGGCAGGAAATACTGCCTCTCCCCTGATAAAAACTCTCGGAACCAAGACAGACAGAATGGGGAGGGCGATTGTGCGGGAAAATTGTAGCATAAAAGAGAGCGAAGATATTTTTGTAATTGGTGATGCCGCAAACTTCATCGAAAACGGTCAGTCTCTCCCCGGTATTGCACCCGTGGCAATGCAGCAGGGAAGGTATATCGGCAAATTGATTAAAAACAGACTCGAAAACAGGACTGTTCCGGGCTTTGTTTATTCCAACAAAGGAAGTATGGCAACAATCGGAAGAGCAAAAGCAATTTTTCAGGCGGGCAACATCAAACTCTCCGGATTTATAGCTTGGGTTTTATGGGCATTTATTCATATTATGTATCTTATCGGCTTCCGTAACCGCTACCGTGTAATGGCAGAATGGGTGTGGTACTACATTTCCTTTAAGCCGGGCGCGAGACTTATAACGGGGGAACCAAGGAAAATGCATTAATATTAAATCAATGTTCATTTAAAGTTTTGAGGCTTATGGAGAAGTGATGTATTGCCTGATGCCTTAGAACTGACCTCGAGATTTAATTCATCACATGGCTTTGATCAGATCAGCAAAAGCATCAATTCTGATCACTTCTCCCGGCTCAATCAAAAAAGGCAGCAGATCCTCCCTTAGATTCCCCGTATCAAGTAATTGACACCTGGAAAGGAGTCGGCTCTTCAGCCCGTCGAGATTTGAAATACCGGCTTTTGCATTAAGATAATTAAAATCCGGCTCTGTTTTCGCAAAGAGGTAGGTTGCATCGTAGAAATCCCGGCCTTTTAGTGTTTTCCTGTTAAGAATAGCCCACAACTTCTGCGAAAGCAGTACCCCTGGTGGAGCAATCTTGATTCTCTGGAAAACATCGAACTTATTCAGTAGAAAATAGTCTGGTTTGTAGGGGATAATTTGTTCCTCTGTATCAAGCTGAATAAGAATCTTTTCCGATTCATACCCGGAAAGATCGAGATCAAACAGTAATCCCGGGAATCTGAAATAGCATCTGAAAGCATTTCTGCTTACTATTTTAATCTCGACTGAATAGCCTTCATCTGAGAACATTTCCACAATCAGATCAGATATCTCTCCAAACTCATCCAAACTCAGACCGAAGTTGTCAAGATCGATATCCTCGGAGAATCGTTTGGTACCATGCGCAATCCTGATCGCGGTTCCGCCTATGAAGCAGAGCTTATCGGCGTAGTTACTGCTGAATACAACAGTCAGTATCCTGTACTGCAGATATTCCCTCAAGATGTGTCGTTTGAACTGAACTTCTTTTCCTGAATAGAATGAACTTATCGCTTCCAGGCTTATCATCTAACAATCCTTTCGAGTTTCCTGAACCGTCGGGTTAGTGCAGGGGAATCGATGTACTTGAGCCAGGCGGTGATCTTCTTAAAATTAATTCCGGCAAACTCGTCACTGTTTATTCGTAACTCTTCCAGCTTGCCATGATCATCGAGACCGGGATTGAGATAAAGAAAATCAAGAATTGCCTTTTCAGGAGTAGCGATCCTGATGGCGGTGTTCCTGTACACTTTCAGGTCGTAACCGAACATAAGAGCGGGCTTAATCTTTCTGTAGATATAGAGACCGGAATCTGATTCGAACCGGGTGGTTTTCTTTGAGCTCACCGAAGTTATAGCAAAGGTTGTCTCGGGAATCAAACTGTGCAGACTTAAAGCACTCTCGAGTGAAATATACGACGGGGTGTATAGCTTGTTCGCCACAAGGAAAAGCATCCACTCATCCGTTCTGTTCTCGCGAAATGTGAAGACATTCTTTGCCATCCGTCGGATGTATCCTTTTTTCTGCCACTCCACCAACCGGTGGTAGTAAATCTTTTCACCTAAACCGGCAAAGTCACCGGAAGTGAAAAGGGGATAATCAGAAAACGCAGTTCTAAATGATTGGTAATTCATAAACATTTCATTTTTATACTGTTTAAAGTACAAAAAAGAAACTAAATCAACTAAATAAATTTGATGAGAAAAAAACTATCCAAACATTTAATCACCCGTTAACGGAAAGGACGGTCAGAGGATCAGGTATTCCGGCAAATAAAAAGGGCACTTTCTTAAGCTTTTCAGAAAAAGATATATTCTTAAATTTAAATTTGGTTTTAGGATGTTTATCCAAAAACAGATACTCCCTGACATCCTCTCTATCAGATGGTAAACTCTGTCCGTCTGCATCCGATCAGCTAAAAACCATTATATTTGAAGTTTAATTTTAGCTTTTTGAGAGAATGACGAAAAAGAAAATAGTAATTATCGGTCCCGCATACCCTTACAGGGGAGGGAACTCATTGTTTGTTTCCAGTTTGTATGATGTGTTGAAAGATGATTTTGAAGTAAAGATATACAACTACAAACTTCTTTATCCTTCATTTCTTTTCCCGGGAACCACCCAGTTTGACAAGAGTGAAAAAAACATTAAAAAGGCACCAAACGAGAGACTGATAAACTCGATCAATCCTTTTAACTGGTTAAAGGTGGCGAAGAAACTGAGGGAAGAGGAAGCGGACCTTGTTGTTTTCGACTGGTGGCAACCGTTTTTTGGTCCTTGCCACAGGGTAATCTCTTCACGGATAAAGAATTTTTATAAGGGAAGAATTCTTTTTATAACCGAGAACTACATTTCGCACGAGGGGAGTTTTATCGATCATACACTCACAAAAATCGGTTTAAAAAACGCCGGAGCATTCCTGACACTCTCTGCCAAAGTTGAATCAGAACTTAAAAAGACTGCAGGTGCAAGAAAAATTTACAGGAGTGAACTGCCTGTTTACGATTGTTATCAAAGTTCGGGTGGAGTAAGTTCCGGGGAGGCGAAAGTATCCTTCGGATTTTCAAGGGATTCCAAAGTAATCCTTTTCTTTGGATATGTACGCAAGTACAAGGGACTCGATCTGTTGCTCGATGCAATGCCCGGGATAATAGCTAAAGATCCCGGAATAAAACTCCTTGTTGCGGGAGAGTTTTATGATGAATTTGAGTTTTATAAAAACATAATAAATAAACGAGACATCAGTTCCTCCGTGTATATGATCAACAAGTTTATCTCGAATGAGGAAGTTTACAAATACTATGAGCCTGCCGACCTTGTGATCCTTCCCTACCGGAGCGGGACACAGTCGGGGATTCTGAATGTGGCGTACGGATTTTTGAAGCCGGTACTTGTTACGCGGGTTGGTGGTCTGGCAGAATTTGTTGATGAGGGAAAATCGGGATTTGTAATCGAGCCCGATTCTCCTGAAGCGATTGTTGATGGTGTGATAAAATTCTTTGAGGAGAGAGAAAAATTTGATTTCCCCGGCTACATTTCTGAAAAGGTCTCAGCGAATGGTTTCAACAACATGCCCGCTCTCTTTAAGCAGATAATAGAGGAACAGACCCGATGATTTTGAAACATGACTGCATCCACTTCCCCGGCGACAGACCCTGCAAATTCAACAAGCTGGAAGGGAGAATCTGCACAAATTGTAACGATTATGAAAAATATGACCCGGGTGAAACGGGTTTCAGGATATTAATCATCAAGCTTGATGCTCTTGGGGATGTACTAAGAACAACCTCCATTCTCCCCGCGATAAAAAAAATATGGCCCGGATGCCGGATCACATGGGTAACAAAAAGAAATTCTGTTCCCGTTTTTAAGAATATTGACATGGTCGAGAGGGTTGTGGCATTTGAGGATACGGTTGAGGTATTAAAAATTGCCGAACAAAATTTTGATATTGTAATCCATCCTGATGCATCTCCCCAAAGTGCTCCTCTTGCAACTGTTGTCGGCTCATTCTGTAAATACGGTTTTGAAACGGACAATACGGGGAAGGTCATTCCTTCTGACAGCAAGGCTAATGAGTGGTTTGAGATGGGAGCCTTCGATCACCTCAAAAAAGCAAATACCAAAACTTATCAGCAGATAATCCACGAAATTGCCGGTCTACCTTATGAAAAAGGGGAGATTCAGGTGATACTGGATGCCGGAGAGCTTGAACTTAAGCGACAATTCATCGAAAAACACGCATTGTACGAGGCAAAATATCTGCTGGGAATAAATGTTGGTGCATCGGGCAGATGGCAACTGAAGCAGTGGAGGATGGATGGTTTTGAGGAACTGATAAAATTCCTTCATGGTGTCGTTCCGGGAATCGAAATACTCCTTTATGGCGGCAGGGAAGAAGAAGAGAGAATAAATGAGCTTACTGAAAAATTCCCTCAACTGATTTCGACAGGTACAAACAACGATCTCCGAACCTTTTTCGCACTTCTTGACATACCACAGGTTGTGATAACGGGTGATACGATGGCTCTGCATGCTGCCACAGCACTGAAGAAAAGGGTGATCTGCCTGTTTGGTCCCACTTCATACAATGAGATAGAGGATTACGGAAGGATAACGAAGATATACCCGCAGATGGATTGCCTTGTTTGCTACAAACCGTCGTGCGACTTCAAACCAAACTGTATGGAAATGATTTCCACGCAAATGGTCCTGGATGCTGTTCTTTCAGCCTTTGGACTTGGTCTCGCCTGACGACAGGTTAAAATCGCTCTATATCCGACACCCCGTCTATTTGATATATGCAAGTTTGATCGTTCCGCTGTTTTTCCCGCTTGTCAGTCTGGCAAAATAGATTCCCGAGGGGAGATCGCCGGGACGGAAATTAATTGTATGGAAGCCTGCCGCAAGATCCCTGTCAATCAAAACCGCCACTTCTTTCCCGTTTAGATTATAGACTTTTAAACTCGTTTTTCCGGGAGTGGTGAGAGTAAAAGAAATTCTGGTTTCGGGATTGAACGGATTCGGTTGATTCTGAAGCAGTTGGAAAACCACGGGTACGGAAGACTTGTCGTCGACCGAGACAGGTCCCGCCGGGAAGAACCAGTGGATCATATTCATCAGATTTGCCCGCCACAACCCCCAACTATGTCCTTCGGGAAATTCCTTCGTCCAGACAGTGTAGCCCTTCGATGTAAGAGTATCCCTGAAACTTCTCATGTTGCCGTAGAGTGATTCATAAGTGCCCCAGATTGCAAAATACTTTATATCCTTTTTCGGAGCTGAAATTATCGTGTTATAGATTTCATAATCGTTGGGCCAGAAAGCACCCGAATGCAAGCCGCAGTTCGCAAAGATATTGGAGTAGTTCCACGAAATTATTGCAGAAATGTTCCCTCCAAATGAGTCGCCGAGCACAAGTCTTTTATTTTTATCGGGAATGGTTTTGTAATTAGCATCGATAAAAGGAACCAGCTCAAGAGCAAAAAACGACATGTATTTGTTCCTGAGTGTCCCGGCATACTCATCATTTCTGTTGTTCGGTCTTACAAAAATTCCGATCACAGGTTCTATTTTCCCGCTGTCGATTGCATTGTCGAGAATTGTCGCTGCTTGAGCGAGGGAGAGGTAATCGGTGCCATCCTGAACATATATGGCAGGGTAGCGACGGGTCGAGGTTGAGTCGTATCCCGGTGGCAGATAGATGTAATAATTGAAAGAGGTACCTGTATTTGTGCTGTTGATGGAGTATGCAAGAAGCTCACCGACAGGAAGTCCGGGTCTGCGTATAATTTCCCATGGTTGAACATATTCCGGCATTGCAAGTTCGGAGTTGGGACCGAATCCACCGGGGCACTGTTTCGGATTGAGGGGGTCGAGAATCCAGGTGCTTCCATTCACCACAATTTTATAATCGACGCGGGCATTCATTTCAAAGGAGCGGAAGTAGTAGAACAGATTGGTGTTCGTTATCCTGTTCATGGTAATGCTTGCCGACCAGGCAGTAAAATCACCTGCCAACTGGATATAATTCGCATTTGAGTTGTAAAGAAACACCGCCATATTCCCCTCTTTAATGGGGATACCCGTGGTTCTGTTTGCATTCACAAAGCTGTCTGCCACAGCGGTTTTCCGGACAGGGTCCTGAATTGTATTGATGTAGGAAAGGAAATTAAGAAAGCCCGACTGCGAAAAACCCGAGGGGATATGGAGCAGCAGTGCAAGGAGAAGATATTTAAGTTTCATCGGTTTTTGTTTTCATTTATTCACATTGCATCTGCGAATATATCTAAACCTGACCCAATAAAAAACCCCGATAACGATGGCTATCGGGGTTGGAGTTGGAATTTATTTGCTACTGTTTTTTCAGTGACATGTTAAATTTATAAGTGGTATCTGCGATCAGGGGGTAACTTTTGAATTTCAATTGAAGTTCACCATTTACTCTTCCTGTGGTCGAGTTTAATTTTCCTTTAAATTCCCATTCATTTTCAGAAGCGGAACTGAAGACAATAAACAATGAATCATTTCTTACCGAGCCCACGGGGTTAAGGGTTCTTGTAACAGTAACGGTGCTTGAGCCTGTTTTTCTGAAAAGGAGATAACCCTGTCCGGCGAGTGAGGCGTTGGTTCCCGAGCCGTTAAATGTAACGATTGCATACTCGAGTCCGCTTGCTGACTGAACCGAGTCTTTCCACGATGCCGCATAAGCTGATGGAGTATTGTCAACGGGTGGTGTAACCGGATTATCGTCTTTCGAGCAGCCGGCTAATATAAAAAGGGAAATGAGTGGAATAAAAAGGAACTTGCGCATTTGTAATACCTGTAATAATTGATTAAATTGATGTGCAAATATATGTTTTGGGTTCCAACCTGCAATGTGTTAAAACGCAAACCTTTTAAAAATATTTTTTTGTTGTAATTCAATAATTAACGAATTTTAAAGGGCATAAATATCAATTTAAACAAACACTCTCCTTCTATCTCTATGAAAAAAACAATTACCATCTGTCTTCTCCTGGTGTCCATCCTTTTTGCACAGGAAACATATAAAAAAGTTAAAATTTTCCCGTCTCAGACCGAAGGGTTCAGAGCAATTGCTCAACTTGCATTCGACCTTGAGGAAACATCGGTTGAAAAAGACGGAACCGTCAGGATGTTCCTAAATTCAAAGGAATTTGGACAGCTTCAGTCATCCGGGCTGCAATATGAAGTATTGATTGAGGACTGGAACAGTTACTACAATTCACTTCCAAAACTGAAACCGGAGGAATCGGCTGCTTTTTTAAGTGAGAGCAGGGAGAGATATGGAGTTGAAGGATTCGGATTTGGATCGATGGGGGGATTTTACACTTTTCAGGAGGCGATAAATCAACTTGACTCTCTCCACGCCAGATTCCCCAATCTGATAACACAAAAATTTCAAATCGGGGAGACGGAAAACGGAAGACCGATATGGGCAGCGAAGATAAGTGACAATCCAAACAGTAACGAGGATGAGCCGAGAGCACTTTTTGACGGGTTGATACACGCCCGTGAACCGATTTCGATGATGACGGTCTTGTATTACATGTACTATCTTTGCGAGAACTATGGTACCAATCCCGAGGTGACATATCTCGTGAATAACAGGGAAATATTTTTTGTTCCTGTTGTGAACCCTGACGGCTATGAATACAACCGCTCAACAAACCCAAACGGTGGAGGGATGTGGAGGAAAAACAGGAGGAACAGCGGGAATGGCAACTATGGTGTCGATCTGAACAGGAATTTTGGATATATGTGGGGCTACGACAACACCGGTTCCAGTCCCGAGCCTTCCTCGGAAACCTACAGGGGACCTTCGGCATTTTCAGAGCCTGAGGTGGCAGCCATAAGGAATATCTCAAATCAGAAAAATTTCAAGACCTACATCAATTTCCACTCCTTTGCCAATGCGATGCTCTATCCCTGGGGATATATAAATCAGGTAACCCCTGACAATGCAATCTACAGCGACTTTTGCAGCTACATGACTCAATATAACAGATTTGAATACGGGAACGGGGGAACAATCCTCGGTTACAATTCGAACGGCAGTTCCCGTGACTGGTTTTACGGAGAGCAGACAACAAAGCCAAAATCATTCGGTTACACTTTCGAAATTGGCGGGGATGCAGACGGATTCTGGCCCGCACAAAGCAGAATTTTCCCACTTGTTCAACTGAACCTGAGACCCCTCCTTTTCAAGTCGTGGGTTGCAGGGGAGTTCGTTTCTTTGTTTGCTCCTCGATTTGATCGGCAATATTTCAATCCGGGGGAAACGGTCACAATGAGACCCCTTCTCAAGAACAGAGGTTTGTCTCCTGCAGCAGGAGTTTCGGTGGAGCTTGTGTCACTTTCACAGGATATTTCAGTTGTGACCGGATCAACTGCGCTTGGCAATCTCGCTTCGATGGATACTGCGGTTGTTGCTCAGCCGTTAAGTTTCTTTATCGGATGGAATGCCGGAAGTGGAGTGTCTCACAAAATAGTGGTAAAAACTGTAAAAGAGAACACGGTAATGTCACAGGATACACTTCTGATAACTCTTGGGGTTCCAAATTACATTTTTCTTGATACCACCGGCAACCCTTTGACAAACTGGACAGTTACCGCCACACCGGGAACATCACCAAAGTGGGAGGCGACCACCACATCATTTGTCTCTTCCCCCGTATCGTTTACCGACAGCAAAACGGGTAATTACATTGCGAGTGCAACGGTAACGATGACCACCACAAACCCCGTAAGTTTGCAGGGAGTAAATAATCCTAAACTTGAGTTCTGGTTAAAATACGATATCGAATCCAATTACGATTATGCACAGGTGATGATTTCCACCAACGGAGGTTCCTCATTTACCGCACTGCAGGGAAAATATACCGAGATGAGCACAGGATCGTTCCAGCCGCCAAACCAGCCGGTGTATGACGGATCAAGGCTGAACTGGGTTAAAGAGGAAGTTTCCCTGTTACCCTATGCTGGTCAGCAGGTTTTGCTGAGGTTCAGACTTGTAACCGATAACACACAACAAAAAGACGGTATTTACCTCGATGATATCGGTATTGTCGGCTATTCGGTTGTACCTGTTGAGCTGACATCCTTGACTGCATCCATCAATTCCAAAGGATTGCCAACCGTGAAGTGGGAAGTGGCATCAGAGTTGAACAACAAAGGTTTTATTGTAGAAAGAAGAACTGTTGAAACAGGTTGGGAGGAGAGAGGATTTGTGCCGGGAAGGGGGACAAGCCAGTCTCCCGCCTCATATGCGTTTGAGGACAACATAACCGGAGCCGTGCAGGGGATAATTTCATACAGGATAAAGCAGATCGATTTTGACGGCTCTTCAACCATTTATGGACCGGTTGAAGTTGAGAGTGCAAATCCTGCAGAATATGCCCTTGGGCAGAATTACCCCAATCCTTTTAATCCGGTCACGAGAATAAGTTATACATTACCCGTAAGGAGTATGGTGAAGCTCGAAGTATTCGATGCTACAGGGCAGACCAAAAAGGTTCTTGTATCGGGTGAAATGGAGGCAGGCTGGCATTTTATCGATTTTGAGTCTTCCGGTCTGACGAGTGGTGTTTATTTGTACCGGATTACAGCAGGTAACTTCTCGGAGACCAAAAAAATGTTAATTTTGAAATAGTGATAGTAAAAATTAAATTGTCAACCAGTTGGAAAGAGAATCATAGATGAAGTCAGGACTTCCTGTCGTATTTCTCATAGATGATGATCACATGATGCACGATCTTATAAAAATCATTCTTGAGGGAATGGCTGATTTAAAGAGTGCATACAGTTTTGATGAGGCAGAGGCTTATCTTAGACAGCCTGACATCGATCCCGTGATGATGCTTGTCGACCTCAACCTCGGGCGGGGTGGTAATGGTGTCGACCTCCTTAAGAGCATCAAACAGATGCCCCGGTTTGCCGGGGTTCCCGTCGTGGCTGTTACGGCATATTCGATGTCAGGTGACGATGAGAAACTTCTCGAAGAGGGTTTTGACTATTTCCTGTCGAAACCGTTCAGAAAAAGGATTTTACTCGAAATCTTTAACAAAGTGCTCGCTTTAAAATAAAAAAGAGGCTGCCCCTTTTGAGACAGCCTCTCTTTTCAGTGCAAATATTCTACTTTGACAACAGGTAATCAGCAATCTTGCCAAGATCTTTTGGATCTTTATTCCCGTATGCCGGCATTATACCGGAAGCATATTTCGTTTTGTAATCGTCGAAACGCGCACCTGTTTTATTCTTGTCAGGATTTCGCAGGTATGCGATCAAAGCTTCTCTGTCGTAATATTTACCCAGCCCGGTGAGGGGTGGTGCTGCTTTTGTGCCTTCAAGCTCACCGCCGTGGCAGTTCAAGCAACCAAATTGAGATACCAGCTCTTTACCACCGGCTCCTGAAGTTTCCGAACTGCCCATTCCTTCACTGTATCCAGCACCTGATGCCGGCGCACCGGTATCACGGGTCAGGTGTTGAAGAAAGAAGAGTCCGGCAAAAGCCGCCAGAAAGATTAGAATCCATACTAAGGTTTTAGTCATGTAACCTCGAAAAGTTGTTAATTATCGTTTGCAATATCGTAATAATTTTTGTAAGCTTTTATCCCTTCAAAAATGGACTTTGCGAGCTGGTCCTGCCCTTTCCCGCTTGCGAGGTATTTTTCCTCTTCCACATTTGAAATAAATCCAAGTTCTATCAGTACATTTGGCATTGAAGCACCTATCAGAACATAAAACCCCGCCTGTTTAACTCCCCTCGAAGAACGGTTGGTGTGTTCTTTAAAACTTTTGTTCAGTAATCCGGAAAATTTTTCCGAGTGGTGCATATAAGCTGCGTGAGCCATGGAAGTGAGGATGTAATTTTCATCGTCAAGTTCTTTGTATCTCCCCGGGTCATCTTCATATTTGATCACGCTGTTTTCAATCTTCGCAATGGCAATGGCATCTTTTGTCTTCCCGGGACGGAGCAGGTAAATCTCGTATCCGCTCGCCTTGCTGTTTCTCTCGGGTGTTGAATTGCAATGGATGGAAATAAAGAGATCGCCCGATTTTTCATTGGCGATTTTTCCTCTTTGGTAGAGTTCCACAAACGAATCGTTGTTTCGCGTGTAAACAACTTTCACGCCGGGGAGATTTTTTTTAATCAGTTCCCCGACCTTCAGAGTTACAGCAAGGTTAACATCCTTTTCCCTCGTCTTGTTGGTGCCAACAGCACCCGCATCCTTTCCGCCGTGACCGGCATCGAGGACGACTACATCAAATTTCCAGTCGTCTTTTTTTTTACCGGAGCTTCACCTGTCTCCGACTTTGAATAAACAAGAACCTGAATCTCTTTTTTTGATTTAATTCTTTTTACTTCATAGGAGGAATAGGAGTCGTTCACATAGATCATCAGTTCACCCGTCCCTTTTCTGACTCTTCCCTTTACTTCCTTCACAGGACCTGATTTGAAAGTT
Organism: Bacteroidota bacterium; assembly: GCA_020161395.1. Classification (NCBI taxonomy): domain Bacteria; kingdom Pseudomonadati; phylum Bacteroidota; species Bacteroidota bacterium. Next base: position 162,132 of record JAIUOE010000001.1, on the reverse strand, counting down.
TTTTCGATGTTTTTAAGTGTAATATCGCATTTTTCAATGGTGATGGAGATATATTTTTTGCTCTCGTCTTTCAGGGAGTGTTTAATTCCGTTTGCTTCGCCGGTATAGAAAAATGTTGCCATCATTCCGTTCGACTTCACTTCGTAGGAGGCTTTACCGATAACAGTTTTTTTATTGGTCTTTACATCCTTGTCGTCGTCGTTCTCATCTTTTTTTGTTACGGGCTTGTCTTCCTTTTCAGGTTTTGTCTCTTTATCGTCCGCTATCGAACCATCTTTTGGAAATTTATACGAATACTTCTCCTCGAATGCGGCAGAGAATGCTTCCTTGCTTGCTGCAACAGGAATCAGAAGGTCGCCCCCTTCCCTGATTGCTGATTTCGACATCTTGTAGGTCTTGCTCTTTTTATCTTTTGTAACCACTGCATTTGGATTTTTTGCAGTAAACTTGATAGAAGACTTGGAAGATGTTGCCAGATCAAACTTTGTGTTTTCGCTCGATTTGGTCAGTTTAAGAGAAAATTTGGACGACAGATCATTCAGCGAGAGATATGTTACGCTCGATTTTTTTACTGTCTTTATTTTCTTGGTTTTGTCTTTGACAGTTATCTCCACAGACTGTGCAGAGGCTGCAGAGATCGATAAAAATACCAGTAAAAGAAGTTTGACAACCAATTTCATTACAATTTCCGGACTTTATTAAAACTAAAGCATTAAATTAAGCAATTATTGTAAACTTATGAAATATAAAAATTTACGCATCTTTTTACTTGTGTGTTCTCCTGTCGGAACGATTTTCTTATATTTGACATTGTTAAAAAGCCAATTTTGCAATTTTGACCGAAAACGAAATTATTAAAACAGGTAAACAAATATGAAAAAGCTGACCATATATCCGATTCTGATGCTAATCGCATTCACATTTTTTTACGGTTGTTCAGACAAAAACTCCCGTGAATACACTCTTAGCGACAGTGTTGAGACCAAACCTGCCGCTCCTGCTCCTGCTCCTGTGGAAGAGGCAACCGGCGACGGATTGACCCTCACCATCAAAGGGGAGATGTTTAAGGATGGAAAACATACCCTGAAACCGTTATCCGCCTCTTATTCTGACGCTGACGGTGTGACCGTTTTGATGTTCAAAGGGATGCTGGACAAAGACTCCGCCCAGGTGGAAATTACTTTCACCGGAGATAAAGCCGGAAAATTTGAAGTCGGCAAGATGAGTGGTAAAGGAAACGGGAAAAACGGGTTTACCATCAGTGGATGGATTCCCGGAGCAGACCCTGCAAGTAAATATCTCTTCCTGAGTAATATGGGTCAGATTGAGATAAGTGAAACAGGTTCGGTAATAAAAGGTTCGGTAAAAGGTGGTGGAACCGATATCAGAGCGGAAACCCCAAGTGACCTGACACTCGAAGGAAGTTTTACAATTCAGAAAAAATAGAGTGAGGGGCATCCGCCCCTCTCTTATTCTTTCGGTTCGATTTTTCTAAAGGCTTTCATCCCGCCCGCAACATTCACAGTTTTGAAGCCTTTTTCATTGAGCAGGGTACAGGCTTTGCCCGACCTGTTCCCTGATCTGCAAATAATTTTAATTTCTTTGTCTTTGTATTTGTCGAGTTCACCGGCTCTTCTGTCAAGATCCAGAACGGGGATGTGGATGATCCCGGGAATGGCGCCAAGTTCACCTGTCAGTTCCTCTGCTGTTCTTACATCGAGGATAACAAGGTTGCTGTCCTTGCTGTCAATTAATTTTTTTAATTCATCAACGGAGATTTCAGTCCTTGTTGCTGAGTTTGAGTCCGACGAACTGTTTTGGGCGTTGCATCCGAAGAAGCCGAATATCAGAAGTGCCAGCGGCAGAATAAATTTGTTTCTCATGATTCCTCTTGTTATTCAAGACCAAGTTTACTTAATAAATTTCTGTGGAGTTCATCCGTAAAGTCGGGATTGTACTCCCTGTACCAGTCGATGGTACATTCCACGGAGGCACAATAATCCTTGCAGGCATCACATTTTTCGATATGTTCTCTGATGGCTCTGCACTTTTCGGAGTTAATATCTTCTTTCAGGTTTTCGCAGATGTGCAGCATCACATCTTTGCATTTTACTTCTTCGAATTTCATTTTTTGAAAGCCTCGGATATCTCATTTCTTAAAAAAGCTCTTGCTCTGTGGAGCCTTGACTTCACAGCCGGTACTGATAAACCCGTAATTCCGGCAGTTTCTTCGGTTGAAAGCTGTTGAACATCCCTCAGGGTGAAGACAATTCTGTATTCGGGAGCCAGTTTGTCAATCGCCATGTCCAAAATTTCCCTCAGTTCTGCATTTTCAACAGATTTGTAAGGAATTGTCGACCAGTCAGCGACATATTTTTCGTTGAAAAGTTCGTCATCATTGTCAGGTTCAACGAACAGGTCCTTTTTTTTACTTCTTGCCGACATCAGACAGTGATTCATGGAAATACGGTAGAGCCAGGTGGAAAGTTTTGAATTTCCATCGAAACCTTTGAGCGATTTAATCATACTCAGGAAGGTTTCCTGCATCACATTTTCGGCTTTATCCCTGTTTCTGCAGATTTTAAACGCAAAACTGAAGATGGTTTTTTCATATTTTTTCACCAGGTCACGCAGAGCATCTTTATCTCCGGATTTGGCGAGTTCAATTATTTGTTCTTCTGACATGTAGTATGATGTTTCAAATTTAAAAAAGATTCAATAAATGGGGGACCCAGCACCTGGTTGATCGATGCTCTTCCATAAAAAATAACATGCAATGGTGTTGTAAGGTGCCCAATTCCCTTTTTTTGAAATTTCTGCAACAGTTTTTGCATCGGGCATTTCGGGGAGATCGTAGTTGACCATAATCGCCCTTTTGATTCCCAGATCACCTGTTGGCAAGACATTTGGTCTGATAAGGGTAAACATCAGGAACATGTGGGCAGTCCACTCGCCCACACCCTTTATTTTAACAAGTTCCTTAATAATCTCTTCATCGCTCATTTCCGGGAATTTGTGAAAGTGTACCTCCCCGTTAAGAAATGCCGAAGCGATGGCTTTAACATATGTCACTTTCGCATTCGAGAGTCCGAGAGCCCTCACATCCTGATGGTCAGCCTCGAGGAGGGCTGTCAAATCGGGCGGATCCCCGAACTTTTTGAGGAATCGCTGCTCGATAGTGTAAGCCGCTTTTATCGAAAGCTGCTGATTTAAAATAGCCGTTATAAGGTCTTTTGCATACTCTTCACGCGGTTCGTACCAGTAAGGAGGTATTTTTTCTGTTAAAGGTTTAAGAATTGGATCATTTTTACGCAAATGATCGATACCTTTTTCTATTTCATTTCGATGCATTTAATTAAGTTAGTTGTTTATAAATGAAAAAATTTTTATTCTCAAACATAAATGTTAACAACTTCAAAATTAGTCGAAAAATTAAAGACGAACTTTTTCTTCAAAAAAGCTCCTGATGTTGCTGCCTCTCCGGGCAGTTTAAAGAGCAGCATCGTGGAAGTCCCTGAAGGTAAGCTGGTTTTCCAGAATGGAGAACCCTCCGAAAATGTTTACCTGATTCTGTACGGACTTGTGAAGATCAAGATAAAAACCAAAACCGGTGCCAAGATAGTATCAAGGGCAGCGGGTGATTTTTTTGGCGAAAGAGAAGTGCTCGAGGGGAAAGAAAGAACCTCTACTGCGATAACAGAGATTGATTCCGAATTCTTTGTACTCAGCAAAGAGAGATTCCTGTCTTACCTGTACGGTAATGATGAGATTAGAATAAATGTAAAGATTAATCTCGCAAAAACCTATGATCTTACAAAAGAGGGTGCCGAGACAATCATTGACAATAATGAACCCGACGGGAAACAGTTATCAATTCCTCCCGATACTGAAGTGGTACATGAAGCCGTTGAAGTCAGCGGAAAGGATGTTGAGACAGCCTCACCAGAGATACTTCCGGAAGAGCCCGAAATTAGAGAACCCGAAAAGGAATCTGAAGAGGAAGGCGTTTATGATGATTTCGATTTTGATGAGGATGACTTTGAGCCTGTAAATGAGCCGGACACTCAGGTTGCAACTGAAAAATCAGACCGGTTGGACACTCTTTTTATTGAAGAGGGAGAAGACGGGGACGAGGTAATCAGTGAAGATGAACTTCTCCGTGCTGTCGATGAGCTCGATGAAGCTGTCATTGAAGAGGACTTTTTTGAAGACGACGATGATTTTGAAGATTTCGAGGATGACGATTTTGAACCCGGCGATGAAGACGATGACGATTTCCAATTACCTGAAGAAGATGAAGATTTCGAAGAAGACCTTGACGAATTCGACCCCAATAAAGAATTGGAACTTACGGCCGGGTATGCAGAGTCCCCGATGGAGATTGAGGAACCTGATTACGACAAACTGAATGAACCGGCAGTTGCGGAAACAGAAGAAGAACCCTATTTTGAAGCGGAAGGTGACTTTTCGTCTGTTGTGGTTGAAATGCCTGCAGCGGATGAACCGGCAGAACAAATCACTCCTTCTGAAGAAGAGGAGCTTCGGGAGACAGCAGAAATCTCTTCTTCAGCCGGGCAGCCGGCACCCGAAAAAATCACAATTGTAAACAGCGGTGAAACAATTGCTCTGAGGAAACAACTTGAGCTGATTACCTCTGTTTGCACTGCTGAAAGACCCGTTGATATTTACGACTTTGTAAAAGAAGATGTTTTAAAACTTGTAAATGCCAAAGAATTCGTTATGTTTGTATTCGATGGCGGTTTCCTTTCCTCTGTTACAGGGCATATTTCAGAGGATACCAACTTTGCTGTGCGTGAAAAAATAGCTTACGAGCTCATCACAATGCAGGAGCCCGTTACACTTTTCGACCTTGACAGTTCGGGCATGATGGAAGGGCTGGAAAATATCGACGAAAAAGAGATTCCCTCTTCACTTCTCTACTATCCCCTTATCGGGAGAGAAAACAAAGTGAACGGTTGCTTCCTTTTCTTTTCATCGAACAACGGAAGATTTACCACACACGATGTGATGTCGATTGAAGATATTGCAAAAGCAGCATCCGGAATACTGGACAAAATAGCTGACGGTAAAACCTCTCTTACGGGGAAATACGAGGATCTGCAAAAATATACAGCATTTTTTGGGTCGGAAATCAAAATTGCTGTCGAGACCATTCTTTCGATCAGTGAAACCCTTGACAGGGGAAAACTGACGGACAAAGTCAGATATGGATTCGACATCATCCGTGAAAGAGCCGCCGGTTTAAAAGGATTTCTCGACTCGATACAATTTTTTGTGGGGAAAGTGTCGGGCTTTTCGAAACAGCCTTATCTCGTGAGTGAGCTTTTGGATGACTTCCTCGTGAAAGTCTCCGAGCCGGCAAAACAGAGAGAGGTTACTCTTCTGAGAAAATATAATGCCGACATGGTGATGTTCTTCAACAAGGAGCTCTTTATTCACGCCCTTACGCTCATCACCCAGAATTCATTCGATGCGATGCCGGAAGGTGGAAAGATTTATTTCTCCACTTCCGCGAATGAATCGAACATCCTCATCTCGATAAGAGATACAGGGACGGGGATTCACCCCGATCTTAGGGAAAAGATTTTTGAACCGTTTTACACCTACGGAAAAACAGGTGTCGGGTTGGGACTTCCAATCGCCAACAAGATAATTAAAGAACATGGTGGATTTATCTACCTGGAATCAACAAAAACTCAGGGAACTGAGATAATTATAGCTTTGCCCGTATGATGTATGATTATATTGCAGTTATTGGAGCGACCGCCACAGGCAAGACTGATCTTGCTGTTAAGATCGCTTCTCTCGTCGATGGAGAGATAATCTCCTGCGACTCACGACAGGTTTATCGCGGCATGAACATCGGTACCGGTAAGGACCTGAATGCTTACAGAACCCCCAAAGGGAAAATCCCTTATCACCTTATAGACATTCTCGACCCGAAGGAAGACTACAGCGTTTTCCGGTTTCTCGAAGATTTCTACAACAGTTACTACGACATAGTAAGCCGTGGTAAAGTGCCCGTGCTCTGCGGTGGCACTTATATGTATTTTACGGCTCTTTTCCTTCGTTATCCGCTAATCAAGGTTCAGAACCTTGAGGAAAAAGCTGAAGCTCTGATGGAGCAGGAACATGAAACTCTTATTGCAGAGTTGAAAGAACTGAATCCTTTGCTTCATAACAGGACTGACCTCGTCGAGAAATACAAAACGGCAAAAGCACTCGTAATTGCCCGCGAGAGTATTCAGTTCGAGCAGCAAAACGGACTCACTCACCCCCCGATCGAGTTGAATCCACTCGTTATTTCCACTCAGGTCTCGAGAGAAGAGTATTATAAAAGAATACGAATCAGACTTGCCGACCGTCTCCGGGAGGGTCTGGTTGATGAAGTCAGAGAACTGATGAATTCGGGAATAAAGACTGAGCGACTCGAATATTTTGGTCTGGAATACAAATTTGCAGGCAAGTATCTTAAATCAGAGCTTTCCAAAAACGACATGATCCAAAAACTGCTCAACGCGATTAACGATTATGCCAAAAAGCAGATTACGGGTATCACCAAACTCGAAAAAAACGGCGTTCATGTAAACTGGATTGCTCCCGAGGATATCAATGCTGCCAAAAAATTGATCGAAGAAGCAGGATTCGAAATAGTTGAATAAATTTAAAGACCCCGTCGCCGCATATCTTGCAAAGCGGGGTCTTCATCTTACACCGGATTATCAAAATTTTTCCGGCTTTAAGGAAGTGGTGGTTGTGGTTCCCTGCTACAATGAACTTGAAAACCTTCCTTTCCTTTTGGATTCATTCCTCGCAAACGACACTTCAACTTTCGAAAAAATCGCCTCTCTTTTTGTAATAAATCACCCTGAAAATGCTGCATCCGAAATTAAAAATTCAAGTAGTGAGACCGTAAGGCTTCTGACTGATTTTGGCAGCAGTTCCCCCCTTCCTGTTGCGATAATTGATATGCCGGGTGCGGGGAGGGAAGTGCCGGTCAAGTTTGCCGGAGCAGGCTATCCAAGAAAAACAGGTCTCGATTCCGCAATTTCCCTCACAGATCATGCCCGTCCCGGTAACTCTCTCCTCGTCTCTGTTGATGCGGATTGTCTCGTCGCACCCTCATATTTTACGCGGCTCGTCGAACTTGCTCAAAGAGGTTGCAAAGCGGCAGTTTTGGAATATAAACACAGAGAAGATGATGCTGAAAACATCGAAGCGATCAGGGAATATGAAGCCTGTTTGAGATCGTACACCGACGGACTCAAATACGCAGGCTCCCCTTACGCATGGCATTTTATCGGTTCGACCATGGTTTCGAATGTCTCAACCTATGTAAAGGCCGGGGGGATGAATACCCGAAGGGCTGCCGAGGATTTTTATTTTCTCGAGAACATCGCAAAAGTCACTAAAATTGAAAGTATTGAAGAAGTGCTTGTATTCCCCTCAAACAGAGTGAGTGACAGAGTGATTTTCGGAACAGGAAAGGCGATGAACGACCGGAAAGAAACGGGAAAAGCGATCAAGCCTTATCCCCCAATCGTGTTTGAACGGCTCAAAACCTTTTTGAGTGTATATCATGAAGATTACACTTCCGTTGAAAAACTTATAGACGCAATCCGAAAAACAGATGAAGAGACCTTTGTCTTTTTGGAATCCTGCAAATTCTCAATTGCCATGAGGAGCATTTACAAATCATCGAAGAGTGGAGCCCAGATTTCAAATCAAAAAAACATCTGGTTCGATGCCCTGAAAACCATGAGGCTGGTCTCTCTTTTCAGAACTTCGGAACCTTAGAACTTCGGAAACTCAGGATTCTCGGGTCTCTCAAGTTTCTCAAGTTTCACCGGTCTCTCAAGTCACACATAAAGGGTAATAAGATTGCCTTTAAATTCACTATTTTTAAAATTGCGTATTTTAAAATAAATCGGGATCCTGTATATTCTTTGAAAAGGGGTAAAATACCTTAAAGAATGGATATTTCCCGGTTACAGTGATTGAAAAGAATGAAAAATCCAATAACAACAGTATCGTGTCTTGCGGTTATGATGCTGTTTACATCGTGCAGAACCACAACGAGTGACTATGACTTTCAGCAAAACTTCAATTTTTCGACGCTAAAAGTTTTCACTATCTACCCGAGTACCGCTCTGAAGAGTAATTCTCCCGTTCTGGCTCAGGCTATTGGTGGAGAGATTGACTCCATTTTGCAGTCGAAGGGTTACAAAAAAGGAAATGAAGTTCATGACTTTGTTGTTACTTTTTATACTGAAGCGGAAGTGGAAACCTCCTATGGCAGTGTAAACTTTGAGCGGTGGAAAGGATTCTGGTCGGTGAAAGAGGAACCTCTTTTTGCGATGAAGGGTCTGGTTGTGATAGATGTAATAGACGGAGAAACGGGCAATGTGGTCTGGCGCGGCTGGGATACCCGGCTGACCGGCAAGGAGGCTGACCCCCGGACCGTTTTGAAGAACACAGTTGCCGGGATTCTACGGCTGTTTCCACCCAAATAAAGGAGAAAAAATGTTTAAATATCTTGTTATTATCGTCCTTACTGCAGTCATATGTATTGTGCCTCAAAAAGGGAAGGATAAAAAGGGCGAAAAAAACAAACCGTCAGAAGTGTCGATCGAGTTAAATATTCCCGCATCATTAGAGAATGTTACAATTCCCAAGGAGATGAAAAAACTTCTTCAGAAACCTCTTTATAAATTTACAGAAGAAGAGCTGGACAAGTATCTATCATTTTTGCAGGAAACTGTACCCGGACTAAGGGACAGAATTCAGATTCTTGCAAAACAGAATATGGGTCAGAAATATGACATCTATCTTCTCGGTGAGTTTCCGTTTGAGATAAAGGATAAGCAACCTCTGTTCAACCTGAACAAGAGCGATTGTGTGGTTTTCAGCGAGCATATCTATGCCATGTCGCTAAGCCACAACTGGAAGGAATTTTTTGCCATGCTACAGAGAATACGCTACAAAGATGGCGAAATCGGCATGCTCACGAGAAACCACTACACAGAAGCCGACTGGGTAAAGAACAACACATGGCTTATCACCGAGATTACAGATGAAATCGGTGGAAACGCTGTTGTGAAGACTTCTTCCGAGATTGACAGGGCAAAATTTTTCAAAAAACACGGGATTGGACAGAATATCCCCAAAGAAAAAATTGAATGGACTTACATCCCGGGTGACTCCCTCTACAAAGTGCTCCCTTACTTAAAAACAGGTGACTTTGTGAACATTGTCAGAGCATATCCCGGAAGCGAACCATGGGTAGGACATGTAGGACTTGTCTCCGTTGAAAAAGACGGTCAGGTGAATTTTATGCATTCTGCCGATCCTGTGGTCAAGATTCAGTCGATTCAGTCGTACTGGGATGAATTTAAGGCAAAGAAAAAGAAAAACGGTTGGAATTTCCTCGGATTCCGGTTCTACCGGCTGAATGAAAATGCCATTGAAAATCTGAAAAAGATTGACGGACCGAGAGCTCCAAAGCTCACCATTTATGGAAATTAGCAGTTGAAACACATTAAGAACACGGAGAAAAGATGAAAATAGGATTTGTCGGTCTTGGTAAAATGGGAGCAAACATGGTTGAGAGACTTCTGCTTGGTGGACACGAAGTGGTGGTCTATAACCGCTCTGAAGGGAAGGTAAAAGAAGCAGTTGCCAAAGGCGCTGTTGGTTCCACCTCCATAGCAGACCTTTGCTCTAAACTCGAAGGAAGAAAAGTTGTCTGGCTTATGGTTCCCTCGGGACAGGCAGTCGACGATAACATCGCTGAGACAGTAAAATATTTGAACAAAGGCGATATCATAGTTGACGGAGGAAATTCATACTGGAGGGACACACAGGCACGCAATAAAATGGTGGAAGAACACGGATTTGAGTATCTCGACTGTGGCACCAGTGGCGGAGTATGGGGTCTCCAAAACGGATACTGCCTCATGTACGGCGGCAAAAAAGAAGCTGTTGATTTTATTCTCCCTGTTCTCGAGACACTCGCACCAGTTGGTGGACATGCTTACTGCGGAACAAGTGGTGCAGGACATTTTGTTAAGATGGTACACAACGGAATTGAATATGGAATGATGCAGGCTTATGCCGAAGGATTTGAGATAATGGAGAAATCCCCGTTCAATATCGATCTTGAAAAAGTAACAGGAATCTGGCAGCACGGAAGTGTAGTCAGATCGTGGCTTCTCGATCTCGCCCATCTCGCATTCAAGGAGGATCCAAAACTTGAAAAAGTAAAGGATTTTGTTGCCGACAGTGGTGAAGGCAGATGGACAGTACAGACTGCGATAGATTTTGATGTCCCTGCTCATGTAATAACCACTTCCCTTTTTAACAGATTCCAGAGCCGTCAGGATGAAAGTTTTGCGATGAAAACCCTTTCTGCTCTCAGGAACAAGTTTGGCGGTCACGAAATGAAAACCAAGGAGTAAATAGAAAGTGCCGGCTGATCAGATACTGGTGATTTTCGGTGCCTCGGGTGACCTGACCGAAAGGAAACTTATTCCCGCGCTCTATGCTTTAAGGAAACGGGAATTGCTTCCAAAGAATTTTGCAGTTCTCGGGACGGGCAGAACTCCGATGACCGACGATAAATTCCGAAAGAAAATGGCTCAGAAGGGGGAAGGTTATGATGATGAATTTCTCTCTCAGCTTCATTACATCTCAATTGATCCGCTAAATCCTGAGAACTACTACCAGCTTCGTGAGAGACTGAGGCAGATCGACCACGATTTTGAGGTAAAGGGTAACTATATCTTTTATCTTGCAACTCCTCCACTTCTCTACGAAACCGTGGCAGAAGGACTTGCTGCCGCAGGACTGAACCATAACGAACCGAATGGCGGACTGAAAAAACTCGTGATTGAAAAGCCGTTTGGGTACAGTCTTGAAACAGCAAAGGCACTCAATAAAAAGCTTTTGATGTTTTTTGACGAGAATCAGCTTTACCGTATAGACCATTATCTCGGCAAGGAGACAGCCCAAAATATTCTTGTCTTCAGGTTCGCAAACGGGATATTTGAACCGCTTTGGAACAGAAATTACATCGATCACATTCAGGTAACCTCTTCCGAGAGTATCGGGGTTGAAAACAGGGGCGGATACTATGATACTGCCGGTGCCTTGAGGGACATGGTGCAAAACCACCTGTTGCAGCTTGTCGCACTCGCTGCGATGGAACCCCCTGCCGGATTTGATGCCGATTCGATCAGAAACGAGACGGTCAAGGTGTTTCAGTCAATCAAGCCTTTTTCAGAGAGTGACATCCGCAAAAATGTCATCAGAGGCCAGTACATCGCTTCAAAGATAAAAGGTGAACCGGTTGGTGCTTACAGGGAAGAAAAGGGGGTTGACCCCCACTCCCGTACCGAGACATTTGTGGCTTTAAAATTTTTCATTGACAACTGGAGATGGGGAGGCATCCCGTTTTACATTCGAACCGGGAAGAGGCTTCCTACCCGGGTGACGGAGATTGTGGTACGGTTTAAGAACACACCCCACCGTCTTTTCAGGAGCATATTCGACGATGAATCGGGAACAAACCAGTTAATCATCCGGATTCAACCTGACGAAGGGATACTCATTCGGTTTGCATTAAAGCAACCCGGAGCAGGGTACCAGGTGAAAAATGCCACACTCGATTTCCATTACTCATCATTGTCGGAGGGGAGACTTCCCGAAGCATATGAGCGTTTGATATATGACTGCATGATGGGTGATTCCACGCTTTATACACGCGGAGATGCACTTGAAGCCTGCTGGAAATTTATCGATCCTCTGTTGCAGGCATGGAAAGAGGATGAAAAAATTAAGATTTACGGTTATCCTGCGGGTACCTGGGGTCCAGAGGAGGCGGATGCACTTCTGCACTCCAACGGACAGACCTGGCGTTATCCGTGCAAAAACCTGACTGATGATGAAACCTATTGTGAGCTTTAGATGAAGGATGTGATAAGAATATACCCGTCACCTGAGATGTCGGCATCTGCCTGTGCAGCTTTTATCGACAGGCAAATCGGGGAAGTGTTGCAGGAAAAAGAGTTTGTAACGATGGCACTTTCGGGAGGAAGCACCCCGGCGCTTCTTTTTTCGGCACTTGTTGCAGAGTACTCGAATGCAGGTTACTGGAACAAGCTAAAATTTTTCTGGGTCGATGAAAGGTGCGTGGCTCCTTCTGATCCAGAAAGCAATTATGGAAATGCGAAGAGGCTTTTTCTCGATCCACTCAATATTCCCGAAGAGAACATTTTCAGAATTCAGGGTGAAAACAAACCTGAAGAGGAAGTGAAAGGATATACGGAAATACTCGAGGTACAACTTGGCTCAGAGTTGCAATTGGATATCTGTCTTCTCGGTATGGGGGCAGACGGGCACACCGCCTCAATCTTTCCTCCTGCGATCAAGCTGATGGAGAGTAAAGAAATCGTTGCGGTGGCTACACATCCTGACTCAGGTCAGCGAAGAATAACAATTACAGGTGAATTGATAAAAAAGAGTAAAACAACAATATTTTTAGCTTTTGGCAAGACAAAGAAGAGCGTACTCGATCAGATACTCAACAACAAGGGGCGGGAGAAATACCCCGCAGGCCTTGTGAGCAATTCCTTTAACGGAGTTGTCTGGTATCTGGATACGGAAGCATACAGACTGCCGTAAAGCATCATTTAGTATTTTTTTCATTGGAGTATAATATGATATTGGCATGTGACGCCGGTGGAACCAAAACGGTTCTTTCGGTATTTTCGATTGAAGGTAAAAAACTTACAGCCCACAAGTCGGAAAGATACAATTCGACTGATTATGCGAGCCTCGAAGATATAATTTGTCATTTTTTAAGTGATACAGGTTATAAAATTGAGACAGGGTGTGCCGGTGTTCCCGGTCCTGTAGTCGACGGAATCAGCAGTTCCACAAACCTTACCTGGGCAATGGATGAAGCTGTGATTGCCAAAGCCACGGGTATCCCGAATTTTAAGCTTGTAAACGATCTTTATGCTCTCGCTTCCGCAATCCCTTTTCTTACTGATGATGATCTGCTTACTGTTTATCCAGGTTCACCAACCAACGGATATGGCGTTAAGGCTGTCCTCGCACCCGGAACGGGTCTCGGTCAGGGATTCCTCGTACCGCTGGGTGATGGTAAATTCAAAGTGATACCTTCAGAGGGAAGTCACGCAGATTTCGCACCCGTGGATGACCTGCAGATTGATATGATGAAGTTCATGAAAGCAGAATACGGGCGTGTAAGTGTGGAGAGAATCGCTTCAGGGCTTGGTCTCAGGGGTATCTACAAGTTTTTAAAGGAGACCGGTATCGCTACACCTTCCGCAGAATTTCTCGAAGCCATTGAGACAGAGGATCTGGCGGCAATGATCTCGAAATTTGCACTTGAAGGTAAAGATGAACTGGCTGTTTTGGCTCTTGAAATCTTCATCCGGGTGCTCGGAGCTCAGGCAGGAAATCTTGTTCTCACTCTTATGGCGACGGGTGGCATTTACCTCGGTGGTGGAATTCCTCCGAAAATAACCGAAAAGATTATCGAAGGTTCCTTTGTTGAAACCTACACCAAAAAAGGGAGACTCAGCTATATTGTAGAGAATACTCCCGTTTATCTTATCAAAGACAGCGCCGCTGGGCTTCATGGTTCAGCTTATATAGCTGCCGGATTGATTTAAATTTCAGGAGATGAAAAATGAGTAAAATTGAAAAACTCGCGGAACTTGGTCAGTCGCTTTGGCTGGACTTTATCAGTCGCGATTACATAAACGGTGGAAAACTTGCTGCAATGATTGATGACGGCTTAAGAGGTATCACTTCAAATCCCACCATTTTCGACAAAGCGATTGCCGGAAGCAATGCCTATGATTCTGAAATAAGGGAATTGCTGGCAAAGGGAGCCGGAACACTTGAAATTTATGAGCAGCTTGCGATTAAGGATATAAAATCCGCATGCAAAATGATGCTTCCCGTTTATGAAAAGACCAAAAGGCTGGACGGATATGTCAGTCTCGAGGTTAACCCTAAACTCGCATACAAAACCAAAGAGACAATCGAGGAAGCGGTCAGACTGTATCAGGCAGTTGGTGCCCCTAATCTTATGATCAAGGTGCCGGCTACAAAGGAGGGAATACCCGCGGTAAAAGAGCTTGTTTCGCACGGTATTTCAGTTAATGTGACCCTGATATTCTCGATCGACAGTTATATTGAAACTGCAATGGCTTTTATTGAGGGACTCGAAATTCTGAAGGCAAACGGAGGAGATGTTTCAAAAGTTGCTTCCGTGGCATCATTTTTTGTGAGCCGTGTGGATTCCTCGGTCGATTCAGCACTTGAGAAAGCCGGCAACACTTCACTTCAGGGGAAGATTGCTGTCGCGAATGCAAAGATCGCCTTTAAGGAATTCGGGAAGCTCTTCTCCGGCGAACGCTGGGGAAAACTTTCTGAATCGGGTGCCATGCCTCAGAGAGTTTTGTGGGCGAGCACAGGTACAAAGAACCCGGCATATTCCGATGTTTTATATGTTGATGAACTGATTGGCAGTCCTACAGTAAACACCATGCCTCCGGCGACAATAGACTCGTTCCTCGATCACGGGAAACTTGAAATCACGCTTGACAAGGGTGTGGAAGAAGCAGAAGCACAGGTTGCGGCTCTTGCCGGTGCGGGTGTCGATCTTGCTGCGATTACAGATAAACTCCAGACAGATGGCGTCAGGCTTTTTGCCGAGTCATTCGATTCCCTTCTGGGGTCTGTTGAGAAAAAGTCGCTTGCCATTTTGAGGGAAGGGAATACGGTTAATTTCCACCCGACAGTATTGGCGGATTCTTTGGCATCAGGCATGAAAAAACTTGCTGAAGAGGATGTTCCCGGCAGAATATTTGCCCGTGATCATACCGTTTGGAGTGATTCTCCTGTCGAAATATCCAACAGACTCGGCTGGCTTGACAGTCCGGCGAATACATATTCCTCCCTCGATGAGATAAACAGTTTTGTTGCCAATATCAAATCGGAAGGTTTTACAAATGCGCTCCTCCTTGGTATGGGTGGTTCCTCCCTCGCTCCCGAGGTTTTCAGCCAGATGTTTGGTACTAAAGAGGGATATCTTTCTTTGGAGATTTTGGACAGCACTCATCCGGCCGCGGTTATTGAAAAGGAAGCAAAGCTCGCCGACAGGAAGACTCTGTACATTGTTTCCACAAAATCAGGCGGTACTGTTGAAACACTTTCATTTATGAAGTATTTCTTCACTTCCGTGGCACAAAAACTCGGAAAAGAAACTACTCAAAAAAGATTTATTGCGATTACCGATCCCGGAAGTGGTCTCGAGGATATGGCGAAATCGCTCGGATTCAGGAAAATATTCATAAACGATCCGAACATCGGAGGAAGATATTCCGCTCTCTCTTTGTTTGGCATGGTTCCCGCAGCTCTCTGTGGAATTGATATAAAAGACCTGCTTGATAAAACCTTCATGATGGTCGCCGAATCAAAACTCGCTTCAGGATCTCCTGCCGCGCTGGGTGTTCTGATGTCTGAAGGTGCCAAAGCTGCTTACGATAAAGTCACATTCATCACTCCGGGAGTTTTTTCATATTTCGGACCCTGGGCAGAGCAGTTGATAGCTGAGAGTACGGGAAAAGTTGGGAAAGGGATTTTACCCGTAGAGGGAGAAGAAGTTCTCGATCCATCAGGATATGCAGGTGACAGAATATTTGTCTACCTCTCCGATGAAAAAACGGGAGAATTGAAAGACAAATTTGATGCGCTCGTGGAAGCCGGCCACCCCGGAGTAGAGATAATCGTTCCCGACAAATCTTTCCTCGGTTACGAATTTCTCCGCTGGGAAATTGCTACTGCAATCGCTGGTTGGGGTCTGGGCATCCATCCTTTTGACCAGCCTGATGTTGAATCCGCAAAGGTCTCTGCCAGAGCAGTACTTAAACAGTACAAGGAAGAGGGAAAACTGCCTGAACCAGTCGTAGCTTTTGAAGAAAACGGTTTGAAGGTAGTCGGCGATATTTCCGCCAAAGAGATCAAAGGAGCGATTGCTGAATTTATGAAAAATCTTCACGAAGGTAACCCCGGCGATGACCTTAGAAGCTACCTCTCCATTCAGGCTTATGTGCCTTCATCTCCTGAAACAGATCATCTTTTGAAAGAAATCAGGGACAGATTTCAGACGAAATACCGTCTGGCTGTCACAACAGGATACGGTCCGAGATTCCTTCATTCAACGGGTCAGTTGCACAAGGGAGACTCAGGTAACGGTCTATTCCTTCAGGTGATTGCAGGTATTGATAAAGATGCCATGATCCCCGAGGAAGCAGGAAATCCCGAGGGTTCCATGTCGTTCGGTACACTGGTCGTCGCTCAGGCAATGGGAGACCGGTCTGCACTCACAACCAATGGAAGAAAGGTCATTACCTTTTTTGGCGGTTCAGATGTGAGAGCAGTTCTTGAGGTTATAAAAGCGGCAATTTAAACCATTTTGCATGAAGACCTGTCAAAAAAGACGGGTCTTCTGCAAAAATATTTGGAAATTGAACTTTTTTTATCGTCATATCCTCTATTTACTTGCAGGTTTGGGAAAATTGTCTTTTATTTGGCAACTTAATTGGGAAAATTGATGGATGACGCATCTTTTTTTAATAGTGAGAGCGCAAATAGCGTGAAAATTAATAAAATTAATCTCTTTTTGTTGCTGGTTTTCCTTACTTTTTTTGGTGCAAGTGCCCAGCAGGCGACACTTGTTTCAGGACCTATGCCAGGCTATACCGAAAAGAGAGAGGTTTTAATATGGCTACAGACTTCCTCTGCCGCCCGGGTTTCACTTCAGTACTTTACGGCTGACAACATATCTGAAAAATTCACTTCTGATGAAATAATCACAACTGCATCCGACGGATTTACCGCCCGGATTATCCTTAAACGGCTCGATCCCGGAAAAACCTATTTTTACGACCTCTACATTAACGGGGTGAAGACAGAAAAACCGTGGAAGTTCTCCTTTAAGACTCAAAAATTGTGGGAATGGCGTGAAGATGCGCCCGATTTCTCATTCATTACCGGCAGTTGTGCCTATGTGAATGAGGAAATATACGACAGACCGGGAACCCCATATGGCGGTGACTATGGGATATATGAGAAAATCGCAGCCAACAAGGGTGATTTTATGCTCTGGCTCGGTGACAATGTATACCTTCGGGAGGCTGAATGGGCAACGCGCGACGGGATGATTTATCGTTACTCCCATACCCGTGCACTGCCGGAAATGCAGCAGATGCTTGCCTCAATGCACCATTATGCCATTTGGGACGATCATGATTTTGGTCCCGATGACAGCGACAGAAGCTGGAGAAACAAAGCCGATGCCCTCGATGTTTTTAAGATGTTTTGGGGTAACCCGACATACGGAGTGGAAGGGAAACCCGGCATCACCACTTCTTTCAGGTATTCAGATGCCGAGTTTTTTCTGTTGGACAACAGATATTACAGAACACCCAACACCAGGAAAACAGGTGAAAGAACCGTTCTTGGAGAGCATCAGAGGGAATGGTTGATTGATGCCCTGGTAAAAAGCAACGCTACATTTAAGTTTATTTGTATGGGCGGGCAATTCCTGAATCCTGTGGCAAGATTTGAAAACTATGCCAATTTTGAAGAAGAGCGGAAGTGGTTGCTCGATCATATTCTTGCTGAGGGAATCAAAGGTGTAATTTTCCTTACCGGCGACAGGCACAGTTCGGAAGTGGATGTGATGCCAAGGGAAGGAAGCTACCCGTTGCATGAATTTACTATATCGACATTTTCCGCAGGAGCAAGTAATTCGGCTATTAAAGAGGAGAATTACTACAGGAAAGAGGGAACGCTTTTCACGGAAAGAAATTTCGCAAAAATTTCCATCACCGGGAAGAAAAAGGAGAGGGTTCTAACCTGTAAATTATTCGATAAAAATGGAGTCGAAAAATGGTCTTATTCAATAAAAGAGTCTGAATTAGGAAAATAGATGTTTCCTGATTGTAACTGTGACTATTGTCACCAACAGGTTAATTCAGGTCATAATATGATCTGGGTCAAAATATTTTCCATAAATGATACTTATCTTGCATCAGTTTTAATCAAAAGTTTGATTTAATCAATATGAATTCAGAAACCCCAAAGAACAAAGCCGTTTTCAACTACGAGGATCACAACATCCCTGTGGGTGAAGGTATTCCCGTTGAGAGCCTGATGCTCGACTACCGGATTGCCAATACAGTCGGCTCAAAAGCTTTGAGTTTCATAAGAAAACATGTCAGACTAAACAGCGTCGAAACGAAAGTGTTACACACTTCGTCCAAGTTTAATGTCGAATCTCTCCACGAGGATGAGGTCTTCGACTTCGTCAATATCCGGTCTTTGAACCATATCCGCTACTTGAACAAGTTTTTTGAAGCAGTCAACAGGAAACTCCCTGAAAATGGAGTTTTTATCGGCACATTCGAGACCTTTTCGCAAAGAAGACGCAGGATATTCAGCAAATACAAAAAGTGGGTGGCAGCGCCTGTCTATTTTGTAGATTTTATGTTTCATCGTGTCTTCCCAAAGATGAAAATAACCCGAAAGATTTATTTTTTCCTGACGGGTGGATCAAACCGGGTTTACTCGCTGACCGAAGTGCTGGGCAGACTTGTCTCCTGCGGGTTTGAGATCGTGGAATACAAGGCTTTTGAAGAGCAGACTTACTTCGCTGTAAGAAAAATTTCAGAGCCCGAGTACAACGAAGAACCCTCTTACGGACCTCTTTTCAGAATGCGACGCATCGGAAAAAATGGCAAGGTAATTTTTGTTTACAAGTTTCGCACGATGCATCCTTATTCAGAATATCTGCAAAAATATGTTTATGAAAGAAACAGTCTGCAGGACGGTGGAAAAATCAGGGATGATTTCAGAGTAACCTACTGGGGCAGAATTATGCGGAAACTCTGGATAGACGAACTTCCAATGTTTATAAATTTCTTTAAAGGAGAGTTAAAGCTTGTAGGTGTAAGACCTTTAAGCACTCATTATTTGAGTCTCTATGATGACGAACTTCGGGAAATGCGACTTAAGCACAAACCGGGTTTGCTCCCTCCATTTTATGCCGATCTTCCTACCACGCTTGAAGAGATAATCGAATCGGAGAAAAAGTATCTCCGTGCCTACGATCAGTACGGTCTGATTACAGATGTCCGCTACCTTTTCGCTGCCATGTATAACATCCTTATCAAAAGAGCCAGAAGCAACTAAATCTCCATTCATCCTTCATTTTTCAAACTTTTTGTATATTTGCCCGTTACATCATCAAATTTAATCATCATCAAACGGAGTCTTTATGAAAAAGATCTATGCACTGCTCTTTGTATTATTCTTTGTACCCTTGACATTTGGACAGTTGATTCCCAAATTCGGTCTGGGTGTGAATGTCGGAATGGCATTACCCCAGGGAGATATGGGTGATTTGTATAAAACGGGATATGGCGGAAGCCTCACTGTTATACTCCCCGTTCCGGGACCATTCGAAATATCAGCCTCTGTCGGATACAATCAGTTTAAATTTAACAATGATTACATAAACAAGCTTTTTAAGGAAGCTACCGGAACTGACCCAAAACTGGAACTCGACATGCCTTTGAGCGTGGTTCCGATAACTGCAAATGCGAGGTATTATTTTACTCCGGCTTTGGTTCGTCCATATGCCGAGGTAAATCTCGGAGTATCGATTGCAACCATTAAAGCAACACTTCCCGATCCAATACCCGGAAATCCTTATCATGTAAAAACTTCTGAAGCATCGGAGACAAAGCAATATCTGGGAGTTGGAGTTGGAGTTGTTCTGGGGATAGGGCTTTTAACCAACATTGATATCAACGCAAGGTATGCACTTCTTGGTCATGAATTCGCTCAGCAGACTGTCTCTACATCGGGTGGGAGCACTACCTACACCGAATCGAAATCGAACGGATCATATTTCGGAATTTCAGCAGGCGTAAGAGTTAAATTATAAAAAAATTCCCGGTGACCCTCCCGAAAGGGAGGGTGCCGGGATAGCGATCATTTGCTTCTCAATGTTACTTGAGGAGAATCATCTTTTGGGTGCTCACGAATTTTCCACTCGTAAGTCTTGCAAAATAAACCCCGCTCGCCAGTTTTGAACCGTCAAAAGTGAAGTTATAAAGTCCGGTGTTCATCGGTCCATTCAACAATGTCTGAACCAATTTACCATTACTGTCATAGATGTGAAGAGTAACTTCGCCATCATTCGGCAGTGAGAAGGATATTTTGGTCGATGGATTGAACGGATTTGGGTAGTTCTGATTCAGTCTGAATTCAAACTTGGATGTATTGAAATCATCGACTGAAGTTGGGGTCATACCAAGTTTCTGCATCTGCTGATAGGTCAAAGGATTTGTGTACTGCATATGTGCACCGTCAGCCACATCTTCTCCGATTGGAATCCAGTTTTTCGATGGTGCAACAGGGTCTCCGGTACTTCCCATGTATTTCAGGAAATCCATTTTAAAGGAGGTCTGATAGTTGTTAGGTATGGGGATAACACCTTTAAGGTTCGACATGGTGCTGTCAGCAGGATTCCAGGTTGCAAACTTAATGGCACCTGTTGTATTGAATTCAGTGATTGCAGGAATGGAACCGCCAAAGTTTGCGTGGCAGTCTGTACATGTTCTGGCACCAGTTTTTACGATGGTATGTGAGGAGTAAACACCAATTGCGTAAAATGATTTGTTACCCTGATAGGTGAGACTCTGCATCGAACCGACACCTACTTTATTGTCTTTTACCCGGTTTACGAGGAAAACGAAATCTTTCATTTGCTGGCGAGGTCTCTTAAGGTGATGTTCAACCTGCGAGTCAAAGTGGCAGTTGTAGCATGTTATAGCCGATTTTGCATGGCATGAATTACAGTGGAGTTTCCCTTGGTGCGGGTCATATCCGGCATGTGCAGCAGTAAGGGTAACATGGCAACCTGACTGCTGGCAGTCGGTTTTCATGGCTCCGGGTTGCAACATCGAGTTGTACTGAACGCCGTCACCGTGCATATCCTCTGTACCATGGCAGTCCCAGCATTTCATATTTACAGCTCTGTGCACATCATTGTAACCGAGAGAAATTTCGGTATTTTGTCTTGAATGGCAGCTTTTACACTGGGCTTCTTTAAGTGAATCAGGATTGAAAGCACTGTTTGAGGGATGGCAATCGATACATGACGGTGAGTAGGTACCTGTATAAGCCTGTCCGTCTGCATTGGTTGCTCCATGGCAGCCTTCACATTCAAGATTTGGATGTGTGCCCGGAACTCCTGTAAGACCCTCGAATCCACCATTTGCGGCTGAATACCAGAAATATTTACCGGCACGGGTTTTATGAAGTGAGGTGTTGAAATTCTGAGGCTGTGCAAAACCGTCAGATACTAGAAACAATATTAATGCTAAGGAAAATAGCACGGTAGATATTTTCATTGGGATTACTCCGTTGAATTAATCAGTTGATTGTGGTTTATGTGTTTTTGAATTTGTAATTTCAGTTCGTTTACTTTGGGGTGTCCGTTCAGTGAAGTGAGCATTTCAAGATAGTGCAGTGAGTTTTCAAGGCTGCAATAGAGCCAGAGAATGGAAATGGAGAGGAGGCAAAAATCATCTTCCTGTGAAAAGCCGGGTCGCTGCTCGAGCTCACAAATGAGATCTCTACAGGGGCAGTCCTCCAACTCCAAATCGGTTTTGAAAATAAACCCGGGATTCTGGACCACCAGAGGCAAAAGACAGTCCAGTGCTGACAGGGGATTCCCGAGAAATATTTCACACAATACAAGTTTTTTCTTTACTGCATCGCTGTTTCGTACGCTTTCCGGAAGCCTTAGGAAAACTTCTCTGGCTTTGGCGTAGTTTCTTACTAAAAAATAATTGTTGGCTAACATCTCTGACATAGTGCAGTAATGCTGCAAAAACCTTGCCAAAAAAAAGCGGGATTAAATGAGCGGAAACGGGGATTAAACGGAGGCAAAATGAAACATGATGTTTCAATCAGGTAACAATTAAGGGTTAAGTAGTATGATTAAAACGGGTTAGGGAAATAGAAACAAAATGTTTCACAATTGAAACAATTTATTTCTCTTCGATACCAAGTGCCTTCATTTTTCTCCAAAGGGTGGTTCTTCCCATGTTCAGTTCCGAAGCAACTTTTCCTTTATTCCACCTGTGTCTGGTGAGGGCTGTCAGGATCCTTTCCTTTTCGGAGAAATCGTGGCTAAACATTGTGCTTATGAACCGTTCGTTTTCATTTGCCCCGGTTTTGCGGGGATTTTTAAGGTTTTCGGGAAGTCTCGAGGCGGTAATGCGGTCATCATGACGCGACCTGACAAAAAGATATTCCATCACATTTTCGAGCTCACGGATATTGCCGGGCCAGTCATATTTCATTAACACATCAAGGGCATCATCGTCGAGGAATTTTTCTCCTGATTTGAAAATGGAGGAGAACTTTTTCAAAAAATGATGAACGAGTAATGGAATATCATCCCTTCTTTTTCTAAGCGGTGGAACAACAATTGGGACAACATTCAGTCTGTAATAGAGGTCTTCTCTCATTGTTCCTGAGGCAAGAGCGCGGTCGATATCGATATTCGTAGCCGCAATCACCCTGACATCCACTTTTCTCGTGGTTGACTCACCCAGTCTTTCGAAGGTACCTTCCTGAAGGACACGAAGAAGCTTTATTTGCATCGAGAGGGGGATCTCCGCTATTTCATCGAGGAAAATAGTACCCGTGTCTGCAATCTCAAATCTTCCGGTTCTCTCCTTGTGTGCGTCTGTAAATGCCCCTTTTGCATGACCAAACAATTCACTGACGAGGAGATTGTCATGAAAAATAGAACAGGAAACTTTCAGGTAAGGTTTGAACCGTCTGTTGGATAAAATCTGAATGGCATTTGCAACCATTTCCTTCCCTGTACCCGACTCACCTCTGATAAAAACGGGCACATCACTTGGTGCCACATCCTGGATGATATCGAAAATTTCCCTCATCCCGGGGGTTCTGCCCACGATGCCATGGAAATCGGTTTCTCCTTCAAGTTCCCTTTTCAACTTCTCAATTTCCGAGACGGGTGTAACGGAGATAATTCCTCCCTCGGGGGTGCCGTCGTCTGCACGCAAAAGAGAGGCTGACATTTTCACCTGCTTTCTTTCACCGCTTGAAGTGCAAATTTCGGAATAAAAATCGTTCACTTTTTTCTTTGATTCAAGTACCATCAGCATCGGACATTTGGCACAACAGTTGGAAGGATTAAAGACCCGTTTGCAAATTTTGTTCAGTACTTCTTCCTTCAGATGACCGGTCAGCTCCTCGGCAGCACTGTTGAAATAGGTAATCCTGAGATTCTTGTCCACAGTAAATACCGCCTCACTAATTGAGTCGAGTATCTGGTCTCTAAGATTATCCATGTTCTATTTATTGAGTGGTTTCAGGGTAAAAATTGTTTTGACAGCGTTCAAAATGGCTTCCTTAAATTTCTGAAGATTCACGGGCTTATTAAATATTGCTTCTGCACCTGCTTCTGCATAGGCAATGTTTTCGCTTTTACCGAGCCCGTTGCCGAGAATTATCACAGGTATCCTTGCCCTGTCGAGGGATGAGTTGATACTTTTGATCAGATCAAGTCCAGTCCTCTCATCAAAGGAATGTCCCGAAATTACCAAAGCGGGTACAGAATTGATGATACTCCGCGAAGCACTGTCGATATCCTTAAATTGATCTACCTCGTAACCCGGCAGGAGATTGGAGATGATCTTTGCGTACAGTACCTGGTCGGTGGCACTGGTTTCCACGAGTGCAATACGGGATGAAGCGATTGGCAGCGAGAGATTAAAGGTCGTCCCTTCTCCCTCCTTGCTTGTCAGATCAATACTCCCTCCATGTTTTTCAACAATTTCCTTTACAAGACTTAATCCGAGACCTGTTCCCTTTTCACCGGCAGTACCAACCGTTGTGAACTTCGTATCGACCTTGAAAACCTTGTCCAGATCCCCCTTTTTGATGCCCACGCCTGTATCCTTCACAAATACTTCAAGGAACCTGCCTTCCAGTTTCCCCGTGATTCCGGCAGTAATTAAACCTCCTTTTGGAGTGAATTTAATCGCATTCGAGAAGAGGTTGTTGAAAACCTGAAGCACAAGATTTTGATCGACAAAAACAACCACTTCCTCAGGAATATTATTTTGAAGGGTAATGTTCTTTTGCAGGGCTGTCCCGGATACTGCAGAAAAAGATTTGCTGACGATTAGATGCAAATTTTGTTTGACGGGTTCGAACTTCATTTTTCCTGTCTGGAGCCGTGTCCAGTCGAGAAGGGAGTTTACCAGTCCGAGCATGATTTTTGTCGAATCCTGAATATATGTGATATACTTCTTCATCTCTTCGGGCGACATTTCCTCGGAGAGAAGGAAATCGGTAAATCCCAAGATGGAACTGAACGGGGTTCTCATGTCGTGAGAGATAATGGAAATAAATCTGTCTTTGGCTTCGTTCAGCTTTTTCAGGTTTTCGGTGGACTGGTTAATTTCGTCTTCAGCCTGCTTTTGTTTTGTGATATCAGAAACAAGCCCGAACATTTTTACAATCTTGTCGCCCTCCCTCACGAAAGAAATTTTATTTTTTACCCAGATTGAGGCGCCGTTTTTTGCGATTATTCTGCATTCAAGAGCACCGCCGTTTTTGTATTTGTTCCTGAGCAGGTTTTTGAGGTCGAGGAAATAGCCATCGAGGTCTTCAGGGTGGATTATCCTGAACCAGAAATGATTGTTTCCGACAAATTCTGATACTTTAAAACCGGTCATGGCGACAAAAGAGGATGTGACAAAAACAGGAGAGAGCCGGTTTTCGACTATTTCGGAGACCCACAAAAAGTCATCAATATTCTCGGCTATGCTTCTGTATTTTGCTTCGGACTCCTCGATCAGTTTCCTGGCGAGCCTCATCTGAGTGATGTCCCTGACGATTAGGACATTAAAGGTTTTGTTGTTAAATTCGAATGAAGCTCTCGACACCTCTGCGATGAAAGCATTCCCGTCTTTTTTTACACCGTTAAATTCCTTTCCCTCTGTTGAGTTCAACGGGTCATCTACAGGATGTATGAAGGAATTGAAGCTTTTCCCGATTATTTCGAGCTCCGAATCATAACCGAATATTCTCACAAAGCTGTTGTTCACAAAGATGAGAGAATCCGCTTCTTCAACGGCAATTCCATCGTTGGATGCCTCGAAGATTGACTGCATCAGAAGGATGTCCTGAGTAGTCTTCTCCCTTGAGGAAATATCTCTTATCAGGCAGGCAAAACTCGAGAAAGTCTCATCTTCCTCAAAATAGACAAAGGTTACTTCAGCAGGAAATACCCTGCCGGTGCTCGTTTTTGCCTTTAAATTTCTTTTTTGAATGCCGGAAGTGCGCACCTGGTCAATTACGATGTTCTCATCTGTAAAAAGGTCGTTTAGACTCAGGTCGCTTTTTTGAGAATCGTAGGAGAGAATCGAGTAAAATCTTTCATTTGCTTTTATAATTCTTCCTTCATTGTCGAATTCGCAAATGAGGTCTTCGGATGAATTTAAGAATGTTCTTAACTGCCTGTTTGTAAGGTGGAGTGCCCGTTTCTCTTTTTCCTCTTCGAAAATATCCCGGCAGATGACAGTGGCACCACCCTGGGAATCGATGTTTTCGATCAGTCTGAACTCACCAAGTCCGGTGTGTTTTGAAGAGTTGTAGAGAGACCTGAAAACTCCTCCCTTGATTGACGGCGGGAAGTGATTGATAATCAGGGAGACATTCTTATTGAAGACTTCAAGTTTTTTATAGCCAAAAAAGTTTTCGGCTTCCTTGCTCCACGATACAATATCCTTTTTTTTGTTAACAGAGAAAATTGCGAGCCCTCCCTTTTCAGCGAGAACTGCATAAGTCGAGAGTTCTCCTATCTGCCTTTCGAGAGATTTCATATTCATCTCCTGAATCGACACATCATCAAGGGTGAACAATATCCTTGGTTTTTCGTCAGAATCGAAGAAAGGAATTGACTTAAGATTCAGAAAGTATGATTCCCGGTCCTTTTTAAGTTCGATCAGAGAGGATGATTGCACTTCTGTCACTTTCATGGACGACGGATTCAGCTTCAGGAGTGAAAAAACAGACTCTTTCAGGACAGGTGAGCTCTCGTTTAGATACTTGAAGACCTTTCGCCCTCCGTAATACAGAATTTTACCATCTTCCTTAGTGATAAAGACGAGATCATATAATGAAGAAAGGATGTCGCCGGTCTTCTCGTAGTGGAGATTCGTACTCATGACGAGTTCGGGGATTATTCTGAGATCCTCCACAATTATCAGACCGCCGGAAAAGTCATTTTCTGCGTAAAGGGGGACACACTTGCAAATCAGGCTTATGTTTCTTTTCCCCGAGCTTATTCTCCTTATCTCTTTTTCGAAAGCAAACCCGTCTTTCACTTTCAAAAGGTCATCAGCAAGATCGACATAATCGAAAAGCGGGGTTTCAAGGAGATTGACAGATTGATTATCTTCCGAAATTGACTGATTAAGCACTCCCATCCTGAAGAGGGCGGAGTTGATGGAGGTGGTCACGAGGTCGTTGTCGAAGAGCACGATCCCAATCGGAAGTGAATCCACGGGCAGGAAAGAATTACCGGAATTGTCTGTTTTTTTCTTTGGCATAATAATTGAGATTAAGGAATGCAATTTAATCTATTGCCATGACATAAAAATAATGGAACTTTTTTGATTTTGGGTGGTAAAATAGTCAAAGGTGTCATAAAATATCTTGCATATAAATATAAAGAGGATTATTTTAAGTTGCGAAAAAAATTAATTAGTAAAGGACAAAACCCAATGAAGAACCTTTTATTGTTAGCCGCGGTGGTATTCTTTTTTACCGCCGGTACCGTAACCGCCCAAAAGGCACCCGCTGATGCAAAAATAAAAATGTGCAACAGTTGTCATAAAGAAGGCAAAAACAAATTTGATGAGTTCAAGGCATGGCTTCAGACCAATCATGCCAAAGTAACTGAAGCTTTCGATAAACCGGAAGCAAAGGAAATCGCTGACAAGAACAAAGTTGCCAATCCAAAAGAAGCAGCAGCTTGTCTTTCATGCCATGTCGACAAAATGAAGGTTGAAAACTTTAACCCTAAAGATATCGATTGCATGAGCTGTCATAATCCTGAAAGCAAAGTTCACGCGATACCCGAAAAGGTTACACACCCAAGCGCTAAAAAAGCCGGTACTACTCAAAACTAATTCCGGTTGGAGCTTTTTATTCAAGGCTGTCTGAAAAGGGCAGCCTTTTTTATGTTTAAATAGAGTAGTAGGAGATTACATCATCAGGGAGGCGAACCGGGCGACCAGTTTCAGAAGAGACCAGAGTGTAGAAGAACTTCCCGGTTGCGACGATCTTCATGGTTTTTTTATTAAATATGGTAAAATCGACCGTACAGTTGGCTCCCCCGAAAGATTCCATTCCGGTCTCAACCAGCGCAGTATCACCCATCATGAGCGATCTTTTATATTCAATGGTGGTTTTTGATACAACCCATGTAAGTTTTCTTTTCAGAAAATCATCCATCGGGAATTTATAGTTGTTCTCCATTTGGTCATATCTTGCGGCAAGCACATAATCGAGATATTTTGTGAAATGGACATGATTATTCACATCCACATCATCGGGGCGGACTTTAATTTCACTTCTGAATTTTGAAAACAACTACAGCTCCGGATCAGATAGCTTTGTTGAACTCTCGATATCGACCATTTTCACATCTTTTACATAGTCCGACATCTTCGGCTCCTGTATTTCCTTTAGCTGATCGAGAATATATGCAACATCATTCACCGCTGTTTCGATATAGTCAATTCTTTTAGTGATGGCTTCTTTCGAAAGTTCCGGTTTACTGATTTCTCTTTTCAGTGCAGAAACGGCCAGTTTAATTACGGTAAGGGGTTGCTTTATTTTGTGATTGGCAGTAACAACCGTCGCAGCGAACATATTCAGTATTTCCGACTCGATCATCTGTTTTCTGATCTCTCTGAATTTTAAGGCTGAATGGATCCTTGCGAGAATCTCCACTCTGTCGAACGGTTTTTTTACATAGTCATGGGCACCTGCCTGTAAACCGATAGAGGTGTCTTCGGCAGTAACTCTTGCAGTAACGAGGATAATCGGAATGTCGGCTGTTTTTTCATCGGAACTGAGATTTTGGCATACCTCAAGTCCGTTCATTCCGGGAAGCATGATATCCAGCAGAATCAGGTCGGGGAGGTATTCAAAAGCCATTTTCATCCCTGTTTCACCGTCATATGCAAATATGAAGTCGTGTTTCTCCCGCTTTAGTATCGTTTCAAGATACTTGATATTCTGTTCGTGGTCATCGACCGCTAAAATTAGACTCATGGCAACTCTGTAAAATGTTGAAACAAAATATAATCATTCACTGACTTTTATTTCAACCAAATCAACTTCATTCCGGTTAAGAAACAGTACTTTTACGCTGTTTTCAGTGATTTCCTTTATTATTCCGTGTTTTACTTCATCACCCGTCTTCAAAACCATTTTTGTATTGAATCTCAGATGCTGGAATACAGCCTCCCCGTTCTTAATGGAACGAAGTTCATACTCTGAAAGGTCAATATTTCCTTCTTCGGATACCGACTGGATATTGGGAACGAAGGGGAGAAAAATATCAACCTGTTCCATCAGACTGTCAGCCTCCCAGGTTGCCGGAGGCAGGAAAAATCCTTCCGGTTGAAGAGGTACTGCGAGGACCAGTTCGTACTCGACAAATGAAACACTGCCTTCCAGAACGCCATAATACTTGAAATCAGCGGATGCAAATCTCATTAGCAGAGGATACTCTTCAATGGCTGACATAAAGCCGGAGAGACCAAGGAATGAAGATTTTCCCTGGATTTTGAACTGTTTGATCACAAAATCTTTATATTTTACAGAATCCATCTCAGAAATGGAATATCTGAATCCGGTTGTAAGTGAAAACTGGATACTGTCCACAAGAAGACGGAGTTGTCGCGTTTCCACCGATGGAAAGAGGTTATATCTTGTTGTGGTATCATTGTTGATCATGAGGTCGATTTTCGTATATATCGCCTGCATACCTGAGTTGAGGTCTTCTCCCGGAGTCAGGCCAAGTGAAGCAAATTCCTTTTTTATCTCCGCACGCGCAGGGAGCAGGTAGAAAAAAGTCAGAAGAAGCAACACGATGCAACCTGCAGCAAAAAGAAAGGCAGGCTTTAAGTGGGGCTTTAATTTATCGAATTTCATCTCGCTGAGTTTCACTTCACTTCTCCGGGAATCATTATTCGAAATGCAGTGAAAGTTTCAGCTTCGGTTTTGAATATTTCCGAGGAAAGAAGCTGAGCTCCTTTTATTTTATCGACAAATCCGGATGCAACTGCAGGAGATTCAGCGTAACCCCGAATCAAAATATAGTTATTGGGTTCCACAGTTATTTTAGTAATCTGGATGTTTTTATCGACGGCATAGCTCTCGATCTTCTTTAAAAGAGCAGAAATCCTGACGAATTTCGACTCGATAACCGGCAGTTTCTCCCTGCTGCCGGGAATCTGTAAAACTTTCCCGCCATACTCGTTAACTGTTTGATAAATCTCTTTTTTCGAGGTTTTGTAAGCCTCAAGTTCGTCTGCTGAATTTGAAAGGGAGACAAGTCCCATGACTGAAATGATTGTGAAAAGCACAACCAGTGCAAAAACGGCAGCGGCTGCTCTATTTATCGTATTGGAAGTAATGATCGCAAGGTTTTTATCAGATTTTTCAACCTCTTCTTTGGTTAGTAATCCCGGAACCGGGAGAGACATTGAGAAGTATAATGCGGAAACCATCTCGCAGAGATTGTAAATACCTTTGTACGATTTACCGTCTTCACTGTTTTCCTCAAGAGTGAAGTTCTCATTGTTTGCTGCGAGTACATTGTCATTGCTGATTTGTTCCATTGCCTCCTCAAATCTGAAGGCATAAGGGTCGGCAGTGAAGGTAATGAGATGGTCGCACCTTTCGTATTCCTTGTTTGCAGGGTCGAAGTTGTCGAACTGGAGGAGCCTGGCCTCCGCAAGTCCTTTCCCCCTGAGTCGTGCTTCGAAGATGAGATCATCGTCGCCCGAAAGGATGTAAGTGCGGTCGTCGGGGAAGAATTTCAGGTTTTTGGCGTAAAAATGGAACAGAATCTCAGGGGAAGCAAGCGAAGAGATTATTACAGGTGCTTTAACTCCCTGACGGTTAAGGTAGTGGAAGAGTTCATCAATTATTCTGTTCGAAAAAGTTATGTTTCCGGCATTTTTTTTCTCGTGATGCAGCAGATCGCTGTCGGATACAAGAACGATGTTGCTGTCAGACAGTTTTTTTATGACCTCGGGGGGTAAAGTCGCGGAGAAACCGGGATTCTCACCCGAATATTCAACCTGAAAGACTTTGAACCTTTTTCTGCCGGAATACCGCTTCGCATTGTTATAATAAAAGGCGAATAAGTGATTGCTGAGGAATATTATTGATAAGTTTTTGTTGTATGCTCGAGTATTCAATTTTTTTTGTATCTAAATCACAAATTCTTATATATTAATTGTTTAATTTCGTAAATTGAATTCGCAAAAAAAGTATTTCACAAATAATAAAACAACATGAACAGCAAAATAAAAATTTTAATCGTACTTTTACTTTCTTTTAACATCTTTTTTACAGGATGTACCAAAAAAGATAAACCTGCAGCCCAGCCGGACACCACCAAACAGGTAACCACCGACACTTCAAAAACCGTTTCAGACACAACAAAATCGAAGGATTCTGTCAAATCCGATACTGCCGGTGTGAAAAAAGTTGCCACAGTTACAGGAACCTGGCAGGGGAAACTGGCGAATTATGACGCTACCCTGAAAATCACCAATCAGACCGGAAATCAGTTTACCGGGGTGATTGTCGTCAACTACCGGAATGTTGCCACACACAGCGTTGCCGGAACGGTAAATCCTGAGACCGGAGCGTTTTACATGGCCGACACAGATCAGACAAGATCATCGGGAACCTACTCCGGTGCAGTTGCTCCAAACGGGAGAAACATATCCGGTAAATTTACAGAAAAACGACAGGGCGGGATTACAGTAAATTTTTCATTTAATAAATAACAACCATCCATATTCGGAGGAATAATACATGACAAGGAAACTCCTTTTCACCATCTTTACTCTCTCAACCATTCTGTTTCTTACAGGGTGCGATAACAAAGATAACCCGCTTAACCCTGATACAGGGAAAGTATTTATCACTTCAACCCCGACTTCAGCCGACATCTATGTTAATGGCTCAAGTTCAGGCAAGAAAACTGGAGACACTCTTTCACTTAATGCAGGAACCTACAGTATAACATTGAAGAAAACTCTTTACAAGGACACTACCTTCAGTGTAACTGTGCTTGCGAACCAGACAGTTTCAAAGAGTGTGGCCCTGACAGAAGCTTCATTCCAGGTAAGTTCAACACCTGCAGGTGCAAAAATTTATCTTAACGGTGTAAACACAGGAAGTGTAACTCCGGCAGGCATCCGTCTCGCACTCGGTACAAACACCATCACGCTTTCACTTGCCGGTTACAGTGACACTACCTTTACTGTACCTGCTGATTCAGCTACAAAGAGCGTCTCGATTACTCTCAAAGCACTCAATTTTGTCGAGTTTACCTCGGTTAAAATTTACGAATCATTTTCGACAGCCAGCGTTCCAAGCGGTCTCATCCTTTCAGTGGGCAGAGCATCAACCATCGGATCCGGCGTAAGCAAAGATTCAGTTGATATCTACTACAGAACAGCCGGTTACATCATTTCATCTGCAAAAGATTTCGGTCTTCCAAGAGAGACTTTCTTCAAACTTGGAACAGGTACAAACCTCGCTGACGGCGAAGATTCACCTGTAAAAGACAATACCTGGACACTCAGCGTCGGCGACAGAGAAAACAACTACTTCTTCATGTACACTGCTGACCAGAATTATTCCAAGATGAAAATCACAGGCTTCGGCGGTGGAACTAGTGTCTCCGACCCTGCTTATGTTGAACTTCGCTGGTATTACAACAGAACAAAGAACGACACAAGATTCTAATGAATCGAGTATCAGTCATCTTTACGGGGGAAACCCGGTAAATTATTGATTTTTCTTTGATTTGAATTTATAAGGCTGCCTGAATTGGCAGCCTTTTTTTTGTATGTTTGAAAATTGAAAAAACAAGATTAATCCGGAGCAAAAAAGATGTTGAGACTGACTGTTATATTTTTTACACTTTCCTTTTTTGTTTGTGCACAATCTCTGAAGATAAACAAGGTGGAACCACCAAACTGGTGGGCAGGGATGACAAAAAATAAAATCCAGTTGATGGTTTACGGAGAGGGGCTGTCGGGTGCAACGGCAGCATCAAAATCGGGAATAAAGATACTTGGGACTAACAGTTTCAACGATGGCTATTTGTTCATCGATATTGAAATACCTTCAGATACAAAACCGGGTAATTATGAGATCGAAGTAACCTCAAAAGGTAAAACCACAAAACTGAATTTCCCCGTCCAAAAAAGAACAGGGAAGAAACCCGCAGGATTCTCTTCAGATGATATTATTTATCTTGTAATGCCCGACAGATTTGTGAATGGCGATACAAAAAATGATGCCGTTAAAGGGCTTTCAGAATCGGTAGACAGAGGATTTTACGACGGCAGACACGGTGGCGACCTGCAAGGTATAATTAACAAACTCGACTATCTGAAAGAACTTGGTTTTACAGCATTGTGGCTGACACCTGTGGTGGAAAACAACACATTCAGAAGCTATCATGGCTACTCTGCTACGGATTTCTACAGTGTGGATGCACGGCTTGGTGATAATGCCCTCTACAAAAAAATGGTTGAAGAGGCGCAAAAAAGGGGAATCAAGGTAATCCTCGATCATGTGGCGAATCATTTCAGCAAAGATCATCAGTGGGCAAAACTGCTTCCTCACCCGGGCTGGGTAAACGGTTCGTTTGCTTCACCCCCGCCCCCTGTTCACCATAAACAGGTGTTCCCCGACATTAACAGCGACAGTTCAACCATAAAAAAAGTGGTCGAAGGATGGTTCACTGACTACATGCCCGATTTCAATCAAACCAACAGTTTTGTTGCAAATTACATTACGCAGAACACCATCTGGTGGGTCGAATTCGCAGGTCTCGATGGCATTCGTGAGGATACATATCCCTATAATCATGAAGGATACATGGCGGAGTGGGCTAAAACGATTATGGAAGAGTATCCCACCATGAATATTGTTGCAGAGGTGTGGACAGGTGAACCGTCATTTCTCTCATATTATCAAAGCGGAAGCAGAACCCGCAAAAATTTTGATAACTATATTAAATCTCTTACAGATTTTGGTCTGAGGGATGTTATCTACCAGTGGCTCGAGGGGAGAGGCAACATGTATAATGTTTACAGTGCCCTCGCAATGGATTTTCTCTACGGCGACCCGAACGGGCTCGTCACCTTTGTCGATAATCACGATATCAACCGTGGAATGTTTGGAGCAAACGGAAATAGTGCCAAGTTCAAAACTGCTTTCACATTGCTCCTGACAACGAGGGGGATCCCGCAGATTTTTTACGGTACTGAAATCGGCATAAAGGGTACCGATCATCACGGCTATTTGAGGGCAGACTTCCCCGGTGGCTGGAAAGAGGATCAGAGAGATGCCTTCACTAAAGAAGGACGGACTTCGGTTGAAAACGACCTTTATAATCATCTGAAAAAACTGATTGAGATAAGAAGAAGCAATAAAGCTTTCACTCATGGAAAACTTACACATTTCCCCCCTTTGCAGGATGTGTATGTCTATTTCAGAGAGTTGAACGGCGAAAGATTTATGGTTGCAATAAATGGAAGTGACAAGGAAAAAACTGTCGGCTTCGATAATTTTGGTGAAAGACTCAATGGAATATTCTCGGGTAAAGACCTGTTAACTGACGAAGAGATGAAAATAGCTCCCGACAGGAAACTTGTTTTAGGTGCGTATCAGTCAGTAGTGTTGAAGTTGAGGTAGGCAGTTATTTTTTTGAAAAGGGAAGAATGACAGAGTGAAATCGATCATTCTTCCCGTTTGTAAACTATTTTAATTGGTTGATGGCATTTTCATAAACGCTGATATCCACCAAACCCACATGTTTTTCAACGATGTTTCCATCCTGATCGATAATAAAGGAAGTGGGAATCGCTTCAATTCCACCGTAAGCGGCAGCAATTTCACTGTTTGCATATGCAACAGGATAATTGATGTTCATTGACTTAATAAAACCGGGAACCTCACCAATCGTATTTTGATCATCCACCGAAACACCTATTACTACAACCTTGTCGCCATATTTTTTCTGTAATTCGATCAGATCAGGGATTCCTTTTCTACAGGGCGGGCACCATGTAGCCCAAAAATCCAGAATGACGACTTTCCCTTTATAGTCGGAAAGTTTTACATCCATTCCCCCACCCGCATTTTTAAGTGTGAAATCGGGGGCTTTGTCTGTGCCGGTTCCGGGTGATTTAGCCTCAGGTTGTTCCGTTTTTTTGTTATCTACCGGTTTCGTTTCAGTTTTTTTACTGCATGAGGTAAAAGTCAAGAGCGATACCACGAGCAGGGCTGCCAGTGCAAATTTGATTTTCATTTATAATCTCCTAAAAAGTTGAGATGGTTGGATGAACAAAATTCGATTAAGATTCAATTATTTTTTGACAGTGCTGTCTTTAACCAGAGTGTCTTTTGCCGGTACCTCATTTTTCAGAAGATTTTTCACGCTGTCAGGAGTAATTCCGGGTGGAAAATTGCCGCTTTCGGGCTCTTTTCGTGTGTTGTTCAGAATCAGAAAAAAGATAACCACGACTCCAAAAACGACTCCCTGAATCCAGCTTTTGTGTTTTCTATAGTATGCGAGCCACTCGGGAACAGGTTTTTCAGTCTCTTTTTTCCCGATTTTGCGTTCTTTGTTCTCTTTTGCCATTAACTTCCATTTCGTGAAAATTCTTAAATTGAAGTGTAAAAATAATCTAATTCGTAATCAAAACTATACCCAAAAATAAATATCAGGAACTCATAATATCTTAAGAGCGTTAAGATATAATAAGTAAAATTTCAATAAACAAATAATATCCTGACAAAAGAGAGAAGTTTAGAGTAAAATGCTCATACTGCAAGTGCTGCTTCCCTTCATTTTTGCACCGTTCGTTCCTGTTATTTCAAAAAATATCAGCGGACGGGTCACGGGTATTCTTTTTTCTCTTCTGCCGCTCGGCTTGTTCCTCCTTTTCCTTTTCGATTTCTTCTCGTTGCCTGTCTCAGGATTCCCTCCTGTTGTATATGACTGGATACCTTCGATGGGGGTGGATCTGGCGATGAGGGCTGATGGATTAAGTCTTCTTTTTGGATTGATTATTACGGGAATTGGTGCTGCTGTCTTCCTTTTTGCGGGGAGTTACCTTGGAACCGGAAAAGACACGGTAAAATTCTACATCTATATAATGATCTTCATGGGAGCGATGCTCGGAGTGGTTTTCTCCGATAATCTCCTCCTTCTCTTCATATTCTGGGAGCTTACATCCCTTTCATCATTTCTGCTGATCGGTTTCAAACACAAATACCTCGAATCGAGATATGCAGCGCTTCAGGCATTGCTTGTAACGGGAATTGGTGGTTTGTCACTCCTTGCGTCTGTTATTCTGATTTATCTTTCTGCGGGTACATTTTCGATCTCTGAACTGATAAAAAATCCCGCTTTGATAACGGGAAGCAACAATCTGACTGCCATAATTCTGCTTATGCTCGGCGGGGCATTCACCAAATCCGCACAGTTCCCCTTCCATTTCTGGCTTCCCAACGCAATGGAGGCTCCCACACCTGTAAGTGCTTACCTCCATTCTGCCACGATGGTAAAAGCCGGAGTATTTCTTGTTGCCCGTATGAATCCTGTTTTTGCGGGGATTGGCTTATGGGGAGATCTTCTCCTCTGGTTTGGCGGATATACAATGATTCTGGGTGCATTCCTTGCCCTTAAGCAGACTGACCTTAAACGAATCCTTGCCTACACCACCCTCAGTGTGCTTGGTACACTGATGATGCTAATAGGGTACGGTACGGAACTTGCGCTTAAAACGATGATAATCTATCTCGTGGCACATGCACTCTACAAGGGAACACTTTTCCTGACTGCCGGAGCGATTGATCACTCGACGGGAACGAGGGATGTCCGGATACTGGGAGGACTGGCAAAGAAAATGCCTGTTACCGCCTTTGCCGGAATTGCGGCTGCACTTTCCATGTCGGGTGTAATACCTTTCGTAGGATTTATCGGTAAGGAATATCTCTATGAAAATGCGCTAAAAGGGGAACCCTTTCTCGTTTTTGCTGTTTTCTTCTCGGGTGTTGTGATGGTATTTTCCGCGATTCAGGCGGGTTTTCATCCATGGTTCGGACAGGGAAGTGAAACCCCAAAAGAACCGCATGAAGGTGATTTTACTCTTACTCTTGGCATTGGCGTAACCGCTACACTTGGACTTGTTCTCGGACTTTTTTCCTCATCTCTCCTTTCAGGTATCGCGACAATGGCGGTTTCACCCGTTCTGGGAAGGGAGATCGTGGTAAAGGCGGGGCTTTGGCACGGTTTCAATTTCATTTTCATTCTGAGTCTCGCCACAATTGCTGCAGGTTATGGATTCTACAGGGTGAGGGAAAAGTTTTACCTTCTGCCGCAGGTTTACGGTCCACTTGAGTACCTTATGCCGTCAAAACTTTACGATAAAGCCCTTAAATTTCTGGTACTTACCTCAAAAAAGCAGACCGCATTCTTTCAGAACGGATATTTGCGTTATTATATAATCACAATATTTGCTACAGCAGTACTTCTTGCCGGAGGTTATTTTGTCCTCCACTTCGATGTCGATACAATTTCCATCGATTCCAGGATTGAAGTTTATGAGCTCCTCGTCGGGTTTGTAATGATATTGGGGGCACTTGTGGCAGCACTCGCCAACAGCAGACTGTATGCCGTAACGGGACTGGGTATTACGGGGTTCGGAATGGCAATGATTTTCATTTTGTACGGTGCACCCGACCTCGCTTTGACACAGTTTTCCATCGAGACCCTCTCGGTAATACTTTTTGTGCTTGCACTTTACAAATTGCCCCGGTTCCTTAAAATATCAAATAAAAGCGTCAAGATCAGGGATATTGTCATTGCCTCTGCGGTTGGGATATTCATCACATTTGTTATTCTTGCGGTATATTCCGTTGAACACAGTACAGAACTCAAACAGTTTTTTGCTGAGAAAAGCCTTACTGAAGGGAAGGGGAGAAACATCGTCAATGTGATTCTTGTCGACTTCCGTTCAATTGATACTATGGGTGAGATAACCGTTCTCGGAATTGCTGCAATTGGTATCTACGGACTTGTGAAACTGATCAGGAGGGACGGATAATGCCCAGTTTAATTCTTAGAACTGCATTAAAATATCTGATGCCGGGGTTGTTCCTCTTTTCCCTCTTCCTTCTCTTCAGAGGACACAACGAACCCGGAGGCGGATTTGTCGGCGGGCTTGTGGCATCGGCTGCAATAGTCCTCTATACCCTTTCTTCAGGAGTAAAGGAAGCGGGTGAAATGCTTCGTGTCCCTCCCGTCACTCTGATTGCAACAGGTTTGTTCGTCGCATTTCTTGCGGGTTTTCCCGGCTTGATTGCGGGTGGTGAATTCATGCAGGGAGTATGGCTCGACATGAAAATACCCGTAATCGGAAAGTTTGGCACTCCGGTCCTCTTCGATATGGGGGTCTATCTCCTTGTAACCGGTATGGTAGTGAAAGTGATATTTACGCTCGCAGAGAAAGAGGAGGAGGGCTGATATGGTGCTTTTCCTTGCGATAATCACAGGAGTTCTTACTGCTGTCGGGATATACATGATTCTCAGAAGAAGCATGGTGAAAATGATCATCGGTCTTGCTTTTCTGGGGCATGCAGCCAATCTCCTTATCTTTACCATCGGCAGAATAACAGTCGGGAAGGCAGCTTTTGTACCTGAAGGGCTCGATTCTCCTTTTGAACCTTTTGCCGATCCCCTTCCACAGGCATTGATCCTTACTGCCATTGTAATCGGTTTTGGTGTTCAGGCGTTTCTTATTGTACTTTTCAAGCAAAACTACAAGAGCCTGCAGTCTGACGATCTTGATGACATGAACACAACAGACAGGCTGGGGTGATGGCATGAAACTTCTGATTTTATTACCGCTCCTGATACCGTTTTTTGCCGCAATTCTGACCCTCTTCTTCAGGGAGAGAATTAAGGCGCAAAGGATAATATTCTCTGCATCCTCAGGTTTTGTACTTCTTGTTTCCGTTTTTCTGTTGCAGCATGTCTTTACATCCGGAACTTATGCTGTTCAGGTTGGCGGTTGGGAGGCACCCTTTGGAATATCATTTGTTGTCGATAAATTAGCTGCAATAATGATCGCTATCTCGGGGTTAATGGCTTTTGCCTCCTCGTTTTATGCCTTCGCAACGATAGATGTTGAAAGGGAGAAATTCGGATTTTACACACTCCTTTCCACTCTTTTTATGGGGATCAATGGCAGTTTCCTTACGGGTGACATCTTCAATCTCTATGTCTGGTTCGAAGTGATGCTGATGTCGTCATTCGTGCTGATTTCGCTCGGGGGAACGAAAGCACAGCTCGAGGGAGCGATAAAATATGTAACGCTCAATCTTGTGTCCTCACTCTTTTTCCTTGTTGCAGTCGGAATATTGTATGGAATTGCAGGCACTCTGAACATGGCAGACCTTGCGGTGAAGATTCCTGCGATAAAAGAGCAATGGCTTACAACAACCGTTGCGATCTTTTTTCTGATAGCTTTTGGAATCAAATCGGCGGTTTTTCCACTTTTCTTCTGGCTACCGGCTTCCTATCATACACCTCCCGCAGTCGTTTCCGCAGTATTTGCAGGAATGCTCACAAAAGTTGGTGTATATGCCATGATCCGGGTATTCACCCTGATTTTTGATAACAACACGGAAGTGACACACACAATTCTGCTGGTCATCGCGGGATTCACAATGGTAGTTGGTGTTTTGGGAGCTGCCGCCCAAAATGACATAAGGCGTATACTCTCGTTTCACATCGTCAGCCAGATAGGTTATATGATCATGGGGCTTGCCCTCAATTCTCCCCTCGCCCTTGCGGGTGCAATTTTCTATATAATCCACCACATCATTGTAAAAACGAATCTGTTTCTCGTCGGAGGCATAATCAGGGAGATCAAGGGAAGTTATGCTCTTGACAGACTCGGTGGGGTCTACAAGGCATATCCTCTGCTTGGCTTGCTTTTTCTCGTTCCCGCCCTTTCACTTGCCGGGATACCACCGCTTTCCGGATTTTGGGCGAAATTTTCACTGGTCAAGGCGGGTTTTGCTGCTGAAGCATGGCTGATTACCGGTGTGTCACTTTTTGTCTCAATTCTTACCCTCTATTCAATGATGAAAATCTGGAACGAGGTTTTCTGGAAGGATCTGCCCGAGGATGTTCCTGAGATTGACAGATATCCTTCAATTTCCCGTAATAAAAAAATAATGCTCATTGCTCCCGCTGTGGCTCTGGCACTTTGTACACTCATTATCGGGTTTTATACCGCACCCTTTTTTGCTGCCGCCGCAGAATCTGCAAGGGAACTGTTGAACAAAACTGATTACATCAATTCCGTGCTGAGGTTCAAATGATGGGTAAACTCTCACTCAACATCACTCTTGCGGTTGTCTGGATGTTCCTTTCAGGCAGTTTTGGCATTTTTGCCTTAATTGAAGGACTGGCAGTTGGATTTGGTGTAATATTCCTCCTCGAGAGGGTGATAGGAGCATCAAACTACACAAAAAAACTCTTTAAGGCATTGAATCTGCTTTTCTTTTTTCTGTGGGAATTGATTGTGTCAAATTACAATGTTGCGAAGGAACTTCTGACACCACATTTCCTTTCAGAACCTGCAATTGTAGCAGTGCCCCTTTCTCTAAAAGGTGACTTCGAGATTACCCTTCTTGCAAATCTGATTACCCTCACCCCCGGGACTCTCAGCATAGATGTGTCGCCTGACAGGAAATTTCTCTATGTCCATTTGATGTACGGTGGTGATCCTGACAAGGTAATTGCAGATATCAAGTCAGGTTTCGAAAGAAGGATAATGGAGGTGTTCGAATAATGTTTCTTGAATTTGCTGTCACATACTCTCTGATACTGATCTCACTTTCCATGCTTATCGTATTAATCAGGTTAGTGAAGGGACCTCATACTGCCGACAGGGTTGTGGCTTTGGACCTTACAACCTCCCTCGGAATTGCATTCATCGCGGTTTATTCCATAAAAAGCGGCGAGACCTACATACTCGATGCGGGACTCGTCCTCGGCTTTGTCAGTTTTCTCGGTACAGCGGGATTTGCATATTATCTACAATTACGGAGTAAAAAATGAGCGACATACTCACAGGTGCTTTTCTTATCCTTGGCAGTTTCATTGTCCTTCTTGCCGCTCTCGGTATCGTGAAAATGCCCGATATCTATCTTAGAATGTCGGCTTCAACAAAAGCCTCAACCCTTGGCATCTCCATTATCCTGATTACCACCGGATTCCACTTTGGCACAACGGAAATCATGTCCCGTACCATTCTTATTGTGGTTTTCCTGATGATAACCGCCCCTGTGGCATCCCACCTCCTCGGAAAAGCAGCATATCTTAACAAATTACCTCTCTGGAATACAAAGAGGGATGACTTGGATAAGTTATGAGTTTTTAGTTATGAGTTATTAGTTGAATTAGAGACTCAGGAATTTCCCCGGGTTAGCACAAAATTTCCGGATTAAATCATAATTCATAACTAATAATTCATAACTGATAATTCTCTTAGAGTCTTTTTTTTGGTACATTTAGGGACGGAGATTTTTAAAATTTGAAAAAGGATATCCATGAACTCAAAAGATTATATTGCAATTGAAGAAAAGTTTGGTGCCCATAATTATCATCCGCTGGATGTGGTGATTGATCATGCAGAAGGTGTGTATATGTGGGATGTTGACGGTAAAAAATATTTGGACTGTCTTGCTGCCTATTCAGCGGTAAATCAGGGGCATTGCCATCCCAGAATTGTAAAGGTATTGAAAGATCAGGCAGAAAAGGTTACATTGACCTCAAGAGCTTTCAGAAACAACCAGTTGCCTCTGCTCGCTCAGGAATTGTGCGAACTGACCGGTTATCAGATGATGCTTCCGATGAATTCGGGTGCTGAAGCTGTCGAGACCGCTCTAAAGGCTGCCCGTAAATGGGGACACAAGGTGAAAGGAATTGCCGAAGATAAAGGGACAATCCTCACCTGCACTAACAATTTTTCGGGAAGAACCATCTCCATCGTAAGTTTTTCGACTGAAGAACAGTACAAAGACGGATTTGGTCCTTTTACCCCCGGTTTTCAGAATGTTGAATACGGTAACATTGAATCGCTGAAAGCGGCAATTAATGATGATACCATCGCGTTCCTTATCGAACCGATTCAGGGAGAAGCAGGTATCATAATACCACCCGACGGTTATTTGAAAGAGGCTTTTGACCTGTGCAAAAAACACAATGTACTTTTCATCGCAGATGAAATTCAGTCAGGTCTTGGTCGTTCCGGCAAGCTTTTTGCTTTCCAGTATGAAGAGATTAAGCCTGATGTAGTGATTATAGGGAAAGCCCTTTCAGGAGGCTGTTATCCTGTGTCAGCAGTTCTTTCCGACAGGGAAGTGCTGGGGGTTTTCAATCCCGGTGATCACGGATCGACTTTCGGCGGTAATCCTCTCGGTGCCGCAGTGGCAAGAGAGAGCCTTAAAGTTCTGGTTGAAGAGAAGCTCGTTGAGAACTCATTTGAACTCGGAAACTACTTCCGTGCAGAACTTTCCAAAATCGCCTCATCTCATGTAAAACAGATCAGAGGGAAAGGATTGTTCATCGGTGTAGAGCTGCATGAGTCGTCGGGCGGTGCCAGAAGATTCTGCGAAGCACTCGCTGAAAGAGGAATTTTATGTAAAGAAACACATACTCATGTTATCCGTTTCGCTCCTCCGCTTGTGATTACAAAAGCGGAAATAGATGAGGCTCTCGGTCACATCCGTGAAGTCCTTCTGATGGCATGACAAAAACAATTTTCAATACCGTGAGATATTGATCATTTTTATTCTCAAACATTAAAGAATCGGAATAAGAAAAATGAAACTTTCTGATCTGCTGAAAAAGGAATTCATAATTCCTGAACTCTCAGGTAACACAAAAGAAGAAGTTATTAACCAAATGGTGGATCTTTTTGCTGAAGATCCTCGTGTAAACGATCTCGAAAAAGTAAGAACTTCAGTTTTTGAGAGAGAGAAAATAATATCAACGGGAATTGGCAAAAACTTTGCACTTCCTCACGGCAAGACAGACGCAATAACGGAGATACTCTGTGCATTTGGAAAAGCTTCGCACCCTGTGGAGTATAATGCGCATGACGGTCAGCCCGTTCACCTCGTTTTTCTTCTCGTGGGGAAGGAAAATCTCGTCAGCCTCCACATCAAACTTCTCAGCAGGATATCGAGAATGATGACGAAGGATGAGTTCCGTCGTAAACTGATGGAAGCCAAAACTTCTGACGAAATAATGAATATCTTCAACACCGAAGAAGAAACCTACTA
The DNA here is from genome assembly GCA_020161395.1 of Bacteroidota bacterium. Classification (NCBI taxonomy): domain Bacteria; kingdom Pseudomonadati; phylum Bacteroidota; species Bacteroidota bacterium. The sequence continues at coordinate 119,250 of JAIUOE010000001.1, read as the reverse complement.
CGAAAACCTGTAATCTGACAGAAAACTGATGCCTTTACGCAAGCAAGAGGGTGTCCCAAAGATACCCAAAACACGAAAAAAGACCATCGACAAGATGATGAATACCACTCCGGTGAAAACAGAGGATTCTATCGAATACAAGGCGATGGTTTACTACTACTTCGACAAAGTTCAGAAAAAACAGTTCCATGTGCTGACTATAATGACAGTAAAAGAGTTTGTTTATCTGAACTACGAGATATCGGTGGATGTCAGGAAGGTCAGGAACACTATTGATATAAGCCTGCTTGGTCTTAACACCCGGCAGGCTTATTATGTTCAGGCAGGTCCCGCACGGGTCGACCTCTTTTTTGAAGACCTCTTCGGTAAACACACATTTAATGTTATCAAACAGGATGGCAGTATAAACTCCATTTCAGTTGATTTTAATATCTACAAGAAGGAAATGCTGCTGGTTGAAGATTCGATGCCTGACAAGAAAAACAACAGGCTTTTCTGCGGTTTCCGTCTTGCCCCCGAGTTAAACACTTTTGAAGAGGTTGACAGATAGATGTATCCTGAAATATTGACAATCGGACCCTTTACAGTTCACAGTTACGGCTTGATGCTTGGAATTTCATTCATTGTCGCAAGCTGGATGCTCTCGAAGGAGTTTGAAAGAAGGGGAGTTGATACCAATTTTGCCACTGAAATTACACTACTCGCCATCGTCTTTGGTGTGGCTGGAAGCAAGCTTTTTCACCTGCTGGCTAATCCCGGTGAATTCAGAACCGACCCCGTGGCTGCGATTTTCTCTCCCGGCGGCCTGACATTCCACGGTGGGCTTCTACTCGCCATGCTCGCGATATTCCTCAGGATGCGACAGAAGAAAATCCCGTTCCTCTTTGTGGCTGATGCAGTAGCTCCGGCGCTCGCTCTTGCCTACGGTATCGGAAGAATCGGCTGTCACCTCGCCGGCGACGGTGACTACGGTCTGCCAACCGATCTGCCGTGGGGTACCAATTATGAGCACGGTATTGTAAAACCTTCACTGATGTTCCTCGGCACGGAAGTGGGTAAAGCCTTCCCCGGTGGAATGGTGCCCGACAACACACCGCTTCACCCGACTCCGATCTATGAGTTTCTTCTGATGTGTGTTTTATCATTCGGGTTGTGGAAACTAAGGACAAAAGACTGGCCCACAGGGAAACTGTTTTCAATCTATCTCATTTTTGCCGGTCTCGAAAGATTCATGATCGAATTTATCAGACTGAATCCCAGACTGTTTCTCGGACTAAGTGAAGCTCAACTCGTGGCTCTCGGACTCTTTTTTGCAGGTGCCTGGGGCTTCTACTACTATACAATTCAGAATCCCGACAAGCCAAGGTTTGTTCCACCAGATTCACTGAAACCGAAAAAAGAAGAAAAACAAGCGGCAAAGAAAACCAAAAAGTGAGCGAATCGATCGTTATAGCGGGCAGAAAACCCGTTTTGGAAGCTCTTAAAGCCACTGCCAAAGTTGATATCGTTTTTTTTCAACGCGGTATCAAAGGTGAACTGCTAAAAGAAATTTCGGAACTTGCCGGCAAAAGAAGAATCCAGGTCTCCGAAATTGATGCGAAAAAGTTTGCCGATCTTACCCGCGGACATGAAACCACCCAGGGAGTTGCTGCAAAGGTTCAGGCATTCCAGACGGTCGCACTTCAGGAACTGATTTCGCTCTCCCTTAAAAGGAACAAACTTCTCCTCGCACTCGATTCCGTGCAGGATCCCCACAATCTCGGTGCCATCATCCGTTCTGCTGAATGTGCCGGAGTCGATGGAATCATCGTCACAAAACATGGAAGTGCCCCCTTAAACATCACAGCATTCAAAACCTCGGCAGGTGCCGCCGCACACATGAAAATTGCCGAAGTAAACAATCTCGTGGCTGCCATCGAAGAGTGTCAGAAGGCAGGCTTTTGGTCTCTTGGACTCGCCCTCGAAGACAATCCTCACAAACCCAAAATTGACTACACATCCCCCCTTCTCGTAATCTCCGGCAATGAAGAAAAAGGGATCCGCCGCCTCGTAAAAGACAAATGCGACTTCATCGTCACCATCCCCATGCTCGGTAAAATTCAATCCCTCAATGTTTCTGTCGCCACAGGCGTCACCCTCTTCAATATCCTGAGAGAAAGAGGAATTTGGTAGAAGGATGAAGAGAGAAGGCTGAGGGCTGAAAAATCAATAGCCTGGAAATTCATTCCCAGGTAGAAGAGGATTTTTTTAGGTACGCAGATACACGCGGATTAGACGGATTTACGCAGATGAGTTTTAAAATCTGAAGAGGAGCGACAATCGTCCCGATTGTCCTGTCGACAAAATTAACGACTCAATACACTCCCAATTTCACAAAATCAACCGTATTCCGAAAGACATATAATTATTTCGTAATAGAATCCGAAAAACTTATGATTATTTCGTAATAGAATCCGAAAAACTCAAATATACTGCGGATAGAGAATAAAACAGACTGCGACCTGATGATCAAAAGAACCCTTGTGGCGACATATGGATAAAATAGAACAAAAAAATATTTAAACATTCCACTATGGAAATTTTGGGATTATTATAGAGAAATAATACTACCCACATGTCGCCCGAAGGGCTCAAAATTGTCGGCAGGACAATCGAGACGATTGTCGCTCCTTTTCCGATTTTAGAACTCCATCCGCGTAAATCCGTCTAATCTGCGTGTATCTGCGAACTCTATCCATATGTCGCCCGGAGGGCTCAAAATTGTCGGCAGGACAATCGAGACGATTGTCGCTCCTTTTCAGATTATGAAAACTCTATCCGCGTAAATCTGTCTAATCTGCGTGTATCTGCGAACTCTACCCACATGTCGCCACAAGGGCTCAAAATTGTCGGCAGGACAATCGAGACGATTGTCGCTCCTTTTCAGATTATGAAAACTCCATCCGCGTAAATCTGTCTAATCTGCGTGTATCCGCGTCCCCTTTCAAACCTCAAACCTCAAACCTCAAACTTCAAAATTCAGCTTTTCCACCAGAAGTTTCACATATCTGAAGTCATCGAGGGCATTCCAGTGTTTCATGAAGACGGAGCGAAGAGCTGAGAAATTTTCGTTTTCGGGGTTGATGAGTCCGGGGATGGCGCGGGAGGCAATTTCGGCGGAAGTGACGAATTTTGAAATGATGAATTCTGCATCGGGGTTTTCGACGGAGAGTTTTTGGTAGATTGCGAGATTAGAGTCGTTGATATCTTTAGCTGTCGTACCTTTGTTTGCATAGAAGGTGCAGATATCGAGGTCGGGTCTGTTGAAATTTTTGAATTTTCCCGATTCTTCGATCAGGGAATGAAATTTGTTTGCGGATGCTATTGAGAGATTGAGGAGCTGTCCAAGTCCGGAGGCAACGGGAGGCATGACCTTGTATGTCAGGTAGCAGGCAGCAGCCATGGCACCGGGCCGGCTTCCCTCGAGGGAGAACATACCGATGTTTGGTTTGTCGGTTTTATGATAAGTGTAGGGAGCAGTGTTTGAGAGGGGTTCTCTCAGAGCCTCATCCTTATAGATAACAGCACCGGCACCATATTGCATAAAACCCTGTTTGTGCGGATCGATGGTTATTGAATCCGCTTCTGCAAAATGCTTCATTTGGGTGTATGAATGGAGCGAAATATCTCCTTCCGGATTGAACGGCAGAAGGTTGAAGTAATCATCGAGGATGCATGATCTGAAAAAGCCACCGTAGGCTGCATCGATGTGGAGGTGGAAATTGTATTTCTTTTTAAGTTCGAGAATGCCTTCAATGTCATCGGCGGTTCCGGCACCTGTGGAGCCAAAATTAGCAATAACCATAAGGGGATTGCTGCACTTCTTCAGTCCTTCCTCGAGGGAGTTGAGGCTCATTCTGAAATTACCGTCGACTGCCACTTCCTCGAAGGAGTCGATGCTCAGGATTTTGCAGATTCTTTTCCACGAGTAGTGGGACACCTCCGAGAAGAAGACCCTTCCGTTCCCGTAGTGATCCCTTGCTGCCCAGAGTGCTTCAGTGTTAGCGAGGGAGCCGCCGCTTGCGAGGTGCCCCCAGCCTGTTTTGAACCCGCACATCTTCAGAAGTGTATCCGTTACTTCGAGTTCCATCTCTGTGGTAACGGGACCTCCCTCCCAGGCGTGATTGTTGGGATTGGAAAGGATAAATGCCAGATACCCAAGAACTGAGGGGATTGTCGGGTCCTTCAGCATCTGAGCGGAATAGCGGGGATGGAAATAAGGGAGATTTTTCTTTTGGAGATCGAGAAATTTATCCAGTTCTGAAATCAATGACTGCGACGCCCGTGACTCCGTAATAAGAGAGGTGTCTTCAGGGAAGGCGGATTTCCTTATTGCATCGTGACTGTCCACCACTTTGAGTAGAAGCTCCTTGAAAAGGGGTGTGTTTTCGGCTTTGGGTCCAAGGAAAATTCCGAGCAGGTCATTGATTTCGTTTTTCATCATTTCGTCAGTTTAAATTTTGCGTAGATTGCGAAATGGTCGCTGTAACCGCCGAGATATTTTTTCCCGCCGAATGTGGGGAGAGATGAACCCTCGTACTTGCCCCCTTTTTGCTGAATAAATTCGGGATTAAAAATGCCGTAGGAGTCGCAGACATAGCCATTGTTGGCGAGATTTCCCGAGATAATCATCTGATCGATCATGTTCCACTGCCCCTGATATTTATAGGAACCTTCGCCCTTGCTCTTCTTTGTCGCAGCGATGTTATAGAGTTGATCGCCTTTTACGGGTGACTCGACGGGGCATTTGAGTTCGGGAGCCTTCAGGTTTTCAACGATTGACTTATCTGCCGGTTCGTCATTAAAATCGCCCATTATGATAATATTTGCCGAGGGATCCTCTTTCAGAACTTTATCAGTTTCTGTTTTCAGGCGAAGTGCGGCTGCAATTCTGTTGCCTTCCGACTCATCCGAACCGCCTCTTCTTGAGGGCCAGTGGTTTTCGAAGAAGTGAAATGTTTTTCCGTTTTCTGCGAGAAGTGTTGCATGGAGGATTGAGCGTGTGGGCCAGTTGTTCGGCAGGGTTACCACAGCCGTGTCTGACTTCACCATAGTGAAGAGAGCCTTATCGTACACCAGCGCCACATCGATACCCCTTCCGTCCGGGGATTCATAATGAATGATTTCGTAATTCTTACTCCCCTTAAGACGGGCGAGAAGATCACGAATTACACCAAGATTTTCGACTTCCACAAGCCCCAGAACATCGGGACCTTTGCCGTCGTTCATCGCGTCGATAACACGGGCGAGATTTTTAAGTTTGGTCGTATATTTTTCGGTATCCCATTTTGATTCCGCTCCGGGAAGGAACTGTGCATCGTCGATCGTGGGATCGTCTATTGTATCAAAAAGGTTTTCGACATTGTATGATGCCACAAATATCGACTTTTCAGGACTCTGGCTTGAAGCGGAAAAGTGAACCAGAAACAGAACGGCGATGAATATTTTGAGAGTTTTCATTTTGCTTAAAATTTATTGAATAAAGTATTTAAATATAATCTTTTCCAAAATTCCCGATTTGGTTAAAATTGTTACAATTGTCTGTATTACAAGGAATGAGGGGAAGTTGTTTCATATATTTGAGATTAAAAATTTAAAGAAGTTTATGGCAAGAAGTTTACTGGTTACGACCCCGCGGGGGCTTTACTCCCCTCAGGGGGATTTTTATGTTGACCCGCACGGATTCGTCGACAGGGCAGTAATTTCCCATGGTCACAGCGATCACGCGAGAAGAGTTGCGAAGAGTTTCCTTGCTCATAAAGATTCAAAACAGATTCTAAAAACGAGGCTCGGCAGCGACATTTCGCTCGAAACACTGGAATATGGAGAGGAAATCAGGATAAACGGAGTGACTGTTTCGCTCCATCCGGCGGGACATCTTTTGGGTTCCTCTCAAATCAGACTTGAATACGGGGGAAATGTGACCGTGTTCACGGGAGATTTTGGAACCACCGATAACCCGACCTGTGCCCCGTTTGAGCCCGTGAAATGCGATACCTTTATTACCGAATCGACTTTTGCCCTGCCGGTTTACGATTGGGACGATCCAAAAAACATCTCGAAGCAGATAGATGATTGGTGGGCGAGGAACAAAAAGGATGGAATAACCTCCCTCCTTTTGGGTTATTCTCTCGGAAAGGCTCAGCGGCTGCTGGCATCGTTAAATCCCGAAACCGGACAGATTTATGTAACCAGTCCTGTAGATGAAATGAATCGCTGCTACCGTGAGGCGGGTGTATGGTTGCCTGATACACTTCCGGTAGAGAGGCTTGCAGGTAACCGGATTGAACCGGGTTCCATCGTGGTTGCACCTCAGGCAAACGGTACGGAAGCGTGGCTTGCCGGAACCGGAGAATATACCACCGCATTCGCATCGGGCTGGATGATGGTTCGAGGGAGAAGAAGAATGGGAAACATCGGTCGGGGGTTTGTCCTCTCGGATCATGCAGACTGGAAAGGACTTCTACGGGCTGTGGAGGCTACGGGTGCGGAGAAGATACTTGCAACTCACGGCTTCTCGCAGCAGTTCACCCGGTATCTTAGAGAAATTGGATATGACGCTGAACCCTTGGAGACGGCTTTTTCGGGTGACTCTGGGTATGCGGGGGAGATGACAGCGTGAGAGAGTTTGCAGAACTTTTCAGAGACCTCGAAGAGACCACAAGCAACAACGGGAAGCAGGAAGCCCTCTTGAAATTCTTTTCAACAGCTCCCGAAAAAGATCAGATTTATGTAGTTGCCTTCCTTTCGGGTAACAGACCCAAAAGAGCGGTTAAAATTTCCGGTTTGAGAGCGTGGGGAGCGGAAGCTGCGGCAATTCCTCTTTGGCTCTTTGAAGAATGTTATGAAAATGTTGGCGATCTGGCTGAAACCATTTCTCTGTTGGTAAAAGGAGGCGGGACGGGGCGCGGGAAGAGTCTGACGGATTGGGTGGAGGAGGTGATACTTCCTTTGGGAAAAATGACGAACGAAGAGCAGAAGGAAGCTATTGTTGCAGCATGGCTGTCGCTTGGGAATGATGAGAGGTTTATCTTTACAAAGCTGATATCGGGTGGATTCAGAATCGGTGTCTCCACACAAACCATCGTGAAAGCTCTCTCTGCGCATACAGGGATCGACCAGAATGTCCTTACGCACCGCCTGATGGGGAAGTGGCAACCAACTCTTGAGTTTTACAGATATCTTGTTTCAAAAGATGATGAATCGGGGGATATCAGCAGGCCTTATCCTTTTTGTCTGGCACACCCTCTTGATATTCCTCATGAAAGTCTCGGAGACCCGGGGCTTTGGATTGCGGAATGGAAATATGACGGAATCAGAGCTCAACTCATCAAAAGGAAAGGGGAAGTCTTTATCTGGTCGAGAGGGGAGGAGATAATTAATGATCAGTTTCCCGAGATTGCTGAAGCGGCGAAATCACTCCCGGATGGTACCGTGCTCGACGGAGAGTTGCTGGTGTGGGAGGACGGGTCTCCGCAGTCCTTTGCCAAAATGCAAAAAAGGATCGGCCGGAAAACCGTCTCGCAGAAAATGATAAAGGAATACCCCGTCTCATTCGTCGTTTTTGATATTCTTGAATTTTCGGGCGAAGATATTAGAAACGAAAAACTCACTGAAAGAAGAAAAAAACTGGAGGTACTTCTTAAAGGCGGCAGTTCAGAGAGGATTATTCTGTCACCTGTCATTCAATTTTCTGATTTTGGAGAGCTTGATGAATTGCGTTCCCGTTCACGCGAAAGATCGGTTGAAGGGGTGATGCTGAAACGGCTCAATTCCCTTTATCAGGCAGGCAGAAAAAGGGGTGACTGGTGGAAGTGGAAAGTTGATCCCATAACTGTTGATGCCGTTTTACTCTATGCCCAGGCGGGTCATGGAAGGAGGGCAGGGCTTTTTACTGATTACACTTTCGCAGTTTGGGATAACGGAAGGCTTGTTCCTTTTGCCAAAGCATATTCAGGACTCACAGATGAGGAAATTGTTGAAGTGGACAAATTTGTGAAGCAAAACACGATCGAAGAGTTTGGTCCCGTCCGGTCAGTTACCCCAAAACTGGTTTTTGAGATAGCATTTGAGGGGATTCAACTTTCGAGCCGCCACAAATGTGGAATAGCTGTAAGATTCCCGAGGATAGCGAGGTGGCGGAAAGACCTCTCGATAAAAGATGCTGATTCTCTCGGGCAAATAAAAAAACTTGTATCTCCGGGAACTATGTAGTAACATTAAATGTTTTAACATATATTACATATACAAAAAATGTTAATTAATCACACACCCATCAAAAATGGAGATACAAAAATGAGAAGAACACTTCTTTCACTGGCACTCGCGGTAATGCTTACAGGTGCATCATTTGCTCAGTCATCATGGTCATTTGATAAAACTCACTCAAAAATCGGTTTCAGCGTTGACTACATGCTCATCACAGATGTCGATGGTTATTTCAAGAAATTTGACGGATCTGTCACCACTGCAAAAGAGGATTTTGTGGATGCTCTGATCAGTTTTACCGTTGATGCAGGCAGCGTTGATACAGACGAACCGAAAAGAGACGAACATTTAAGAAGCGAAGACTTTTTTTACACACAAAAATTTCCTAATTTTACATTTAAAAGTACTTCGATGAAGAAAACAAGTGGAAACAACTACAAACTCATTGGAAATCTTACAATGAGAGGTGTAACAAAATCAGTTACACTCAGCGGTACTTTCGGTGGTGTGAAAAAAGATCCATGGGGAAACACAAAAGCCGGTTTTAAACTTACAGGTAAAGTAAACAGAAAAGATTTTGGCATTAACTGGAGCAAAGCCCTCGATGGTGGCGGTTTTGTTGTCGGTGATGATGTAACATTAAACATAAATGTAACACTCATTAAAAAATAAATTATGCGCTTAGAAGAAGAGATCAAACAGAAAAAATTCAGAGACGAGTATCAGAAAGCGGTAGTAAATCTGATTTACACCAACAACTGGCTTGTGGCGAAACATTCTCCCATAATGCGGGAATTCGGGCTTACTGTGCAACAGTACAACATCCTCCGAATTCTAAGGGGGCAATATCCGAAGCCGGCAACAGTAAATCTGTTGAAAGAAAGAATGCTCGACAAGATGTCTGATGCTTCCAGACTTGTAGACAGGCTGCTGGAAAAAGGGTTGCTTGTGAGAAAGTCGTGTGAAATCGACAGGCGGAGGGTGGACATCACCATCACACAGGAAGGCCTGGACATACTCTCGAAGATTGATGTAGCAGAGGAACAGATGTATAAACTTCTGAAAAACATCTCTCCGGAGGAAGCCACAGTTCTTAATGATCTCCTCGATAAGCTAAGAGGCTAATAACCATTCCGCAAGGCTGTTTTCATCATTTGGAAGCAGCCTTTTTTTATTTTAACCCGCCCTTTCCCCGTTACATCGCAAGAATTATCTTTTTTAACGAATCTTACATAATACGAATACCAATTTGATTAAGTTAGATTAAGAAATTTGACAATTTACAGATTCATAAGAACGGTTTGTTCTTTGGTCTTGCATCAAAAAAACGGAGATCAGGTCATGAAAAACCTTGTTACACTTTTAATCGCAATACTGTTGGTGATCCCTGCCGGAGCACAGACAATAGTATACAAGACGCTCGGTACCTGGAACAGTGATGGCGTTCCCAACTATCTTGAGTCGGTAAGTGATGTGATCCCACAATCACTTCTTAACAGAATAAGTGCGACACTTCCGGAGTATGTGAGACTCCCCACGAGTCACCCTGAATTTTTGAACGACACAATACAAACCAATCTTTACATTCTTCAGGAATCAGATGTCTGGGTTACCTTCGTTTCTGAAGGAGCCGGATATAAAAATGCTCTGGGATTTTATACCTACAATGTAAACACCCCTCCCCAGACTGTGAATGATATCATGAATACCATGACACTCATTTTTCCGAACTCATCAGCCAAGAATTCAGGCGGTGGACTTGTAGCGGGAAATAAAGTGAAAATCGGGAGATTCCAGCCCGGTACCGTTATCGGATGGTTTGTCGTTGCAGACGGTTTCAGATCACCGAATGTGACTCAGGGAAACTGGATCAACTATTCAAACAGAAATTTAAACTGGGCACCAACTCCCGACCTTCGTCAGCATAATGTGCTCCTGAACGACCTGAATTCAGGAAGAATTGTGCTGGCATTCGAGGATATTTCCCGTTACCGTGGTGGTGATCAGGATTTTAATGATGTCGTTTTCTATGCAACAGCAAATCCGCCAAATGGCGTAAGCTACACAAATATCCCTTTCATCAGCAATCCGACTGGGGCAACAGTTGCCAACCTGAAACTGACGAAAACAGTTGACAAGGCGAATCCCTCGGACAACGAGATTGTTAATTTCACAATTACAGCAAAAAATCTCGGTACCGATGGTGCAACCAATGTTGTGTTGAAGGATGTGTTACCAAAAGGGATCAAATATCAGGGACATTCCGTTAGCACAGGAACCTATGATACCGCCACAGGACTTTGGAGGATCGCATCGCTCGCAATAAATGCGACAGCAACCCTTACACTTCAGGGCAAGGTATCGATAAAATCGATCAGCCAGGCGGCATTTGATCTCGGTCCTGCAAAAGATTTTAACATCTTCACACTTGGTGATCTTACCCAGCCTTCTGCTGATTCAGAAGGTAAAGTAGCCGTCGGGAAAAATGCATATTTTGCAAGCTATTCGCTCGGTGACCTTCTTCCCGCTTCGGGCGGAACTGCTGATGTGCTTATAGTCGGAAACAATCTGATGTTCATAAGCGGTAATGTAACGGGTGGAAATGTGGTTTACGGTGGTGTTTCCAACCTTCCGATAAATCAGGTTTCAATCATCGACGGTACCGTAAGAAAAGACAGTGTAATCAATTTCCTTGCTGCCGGGGCATATCTTAATTCCCTTTCAGCTTCGCTGTCGGCATACAACACAACCGGAACTATTACCTACAACAGCAGCGGAATACAGCTTTACGGATACAATCCTTTCCTTAATGTCTTCAACATTTCGGGAAAAACCCTTTCAAACTGCACGAACTTTACAATTAATGCACCAAATGGTGCGGTTGTGCTGGTGAATGTTGATTCATCTGATGTCAAGTGGTCGGGAGATGTAATCGTAAACGGAACCGCACACAGCAATGTGCTCTACAATTTCCATGATGCCTTGAATCTCAAGATCAGTTTCATAGATGTAAGAGGTTCGATTCTTGCTCCAAAAGCTCACCTTGATTTCCCTTCAGGCGTGATTAACGGACAGGTGATTGTAAGGGAGATGTACGGTTCGGGACAGTTTAACTCTGCTCCAAATCAGACAAATTATTTTAATGGTACACTTCCCGTTACCCGTGACATTCTCAATTCAGCCGAAGTGGTGTCGATGGATCAGACTGATCTTGACACAACAAACAACTACGCCTCGGCGATGATTACCCTTGCCGGTTACGGCGACCCAGGTCAGACAGGAAGCGTAAACTGGCAACCGGCTCAACCCTCGGGTCTGACAGACATGGTATGGGTTTCGACTTATGACGACTCGGGCAATATTCTTGCAGGTACATGGGGCGGAAAAGTATTGAAATCGACTGATAACGGTGTTTCATGGGAGCGCATTAATCCCACAATGAATGTTGGATACATTTGGGATATCGATGTTACCGGGTCAACGATTTATGCCTCCACTGAACTTGGAGTCTTCAAATCGACTGACAACGGTGCAACCTGGAATATCACCGGAATGGTTAACAAAGATGTAAGATCGCTTACCATCAAGAGTGGTGTCCTTTATGCCGGAACATGGGGTGAAGGAGTCTTTAAATCGACCAACGGTGGTACAACCTGGTCACAGAGCAACGCGGGACTTCAGTCGACTGCAGTTACTGCAATGCTCACAGCTTCAAACGGTACAATTTATGCAGGTACATTTAACGGTGGCTTGTATAAATCAGATGATAACGGAGCCACATGGACGAAGACCACACTCAACTATCAGTTTATCTGGTCGCTCGGTCAGAGTGCCAACGGCAGAATCTATGCCGGAACTTATGGCGGTGGAGTTTACAGATCGATTGATAACGGTGCAACATGGTATGCGATAAACAATAACCTTACCGCCACCCATATTTATTCAATTGTAACCGATCCACAGAATCATGTTTTTGTAAGCGGATGGGGTGCGGGTGTATTCACTCTTAACACCGGTTCCATGGATGCCATGACAGATGACTGGAACTACATGGGAATGGGCGGACTTGAAGTATCCTCGATTATAATAAATCCAACTTCCGGTTCACTCATTGCATTTACATCTGCCGGCGGGTTGTATGTCAACAATTCACCTACCACCTCCATCGGAACTGAAAAGGAGATTCTGAATCCCGAGGTCTTCTCACTATCGCAGAATTACCCCAATCCATTCAATCCTTCGACTGTGATCGGATTTAACCTTCCCGAAGCGTCAGAAGTCGTATTGAAAGTTTATGATGTTACAGGCAGGGAAGTGACAGTTTTGGCAGAAGGCAGTTTTGCAAAGGGAAGCCATAAAGTCTCCTTCGATGCGAGAAACCTCACCAGTGGAATTTACTTCTACAGAATCCAGGCCGGTTCATTTGTTGAAACAAAGAGGATGGTACTTCTGAAGTAGTTCTGAGTTATGACTTATGAGTGATTAATTTTTGTTTGATGATGTTGAGGAAGCTGCCCCTTAAAAAGGGCGGCTTTTTTTTTGTCAACCCGTGAAAAAGATTTGTTAGATTCGAACATTTTTACGATGTTTTATAACCTGATTTATTATATTTTGGACAGAAAAATGAATCTAACACACATAGAACATATCGGGATTGCTGTTGAAAACATGGAAGCAGCAATCGCTTATTATGAAAATATACTGGGTTTGAAATGCTACAAAATTGAAGAAGTGGCAGATCAAAAAGTAAAAACCGCCTTTTTCCAGATAGGGCAGACCAAAATAGAACTCCTCGAATCGACCGCACCCGACGGACCTGTCGCCAAATTCATTGAAAAAAAAGGACCCGGAATTCATCACATCGCTTTTGCAGCCAAAGGTTTGCAGGAGTCGCTGGATGATGCTGCGGCTAAAGGAGTTTCACTGATAGATAAACAACCAAGAAAAGGTGCTGAGGGATTGAATATCGCCTTCCTGCACCCAAAATCAACTCTGGGCGTTCTCACTGAACTGTGCGAACATCCGGAAAATTAATTTCGGTTTCCGAGGTATACATATATGGAACAAAAAATAAAAGAATTGATGGATCTCCGCAAACAAGCCCGTATGGGTGGCGGTGAAAAAAGAATAGAAGCACAACATAAAAAAGGTAAGATGACAGCGAGGGAGAGGATTGATCTTCTTCTCGATCCCGGGAGTTTCGAAGAGTTTGACATGTTTGTATCGCACCGTTGCATCGATTTCGGTCTCGATCAGCAACAGTACCTCTCTGATGGTGTTGTTACCGGTTATGGCACAATTGATGGAAGGCTTGTATATATCTTTTCGCAGGATTTTACCGTTTTTGGCGGTTCCCTGTCAGAAATGTATGCTGAAAAGATTTGCAAGGTAATGGACAAAGCCCTTAAAGTTGGCGCTCCTGTAATTGGTATCAACGATTCAGGCGGTGCCCGTATTCAGGAAGGTGTTAAATCACTTGGAGGCTATGCAGAAATATTTGAAAGAAACATTCTTGCCTCCGGTGTAATCCCACAGATTTCGGCAATATTTGGACCTTGTGCGGGCGGCGCTGTTTATTCACCTGCGCTTACCGATTTTATCCTGATGTCGAGGGACACCAGTTACATGTTTGTGACAGGACCAAAAGTTGTAAAAACCGTAACGGGTGAAGATGTAACAGATGAGGAACTGGGGGGTGCATATGTTCATGGTTCCAAGTCGGGTGTTTCCCATTTTATCGCTGAAGATGAAGAAGAGGGAATACTGCTTATAAGAAAACTTTTAAGCTTTCTGCCACAGAACAATCTTGAAGATCCCCCGCTGGCACCTTGTGATGATCCGATTGACAGGCTTGAAGACCATCTCAATTCAATAATTCCTGATAATCCGTCGGTTCCTTACGATGTAAGAGATGTTATTCACGCAGTGGTTGATTATAACGAATTTGTGGAAATTCAGCGGCACTTTGCTCCGAACATAGTGATTGGTTTTGCAAGATTCAATGGGATGCCCGTTGGAATTGTAGCAAATCAGCCAAATTATATTGCCGGTGTTTTGGACATTAATTCATCCAGAAAAGCAGCCCGTTTTGTAAGATTCTGCGATGCTTTCAACATTCCAGTTGTAACCTTTGTAGATGTTCCCGGCTTCCTTCCCGGCACGGCTCAGGAATATGGCGGAATCATCATCCACGGAGCAAAACTTCTTTTCGCTTATGGTGAGGCAACAGTTCCAAAAGTTACAATCGTACTTAGAAAAGCCTATGGTGGAGCCTATGATGTTATGGGTTCGAAACACCTTAGAGGCGACATCAACTACGCATGGCCCACAGCCGAAATAGCAGTTATGGGTCCAAAAGGTGCTATAGAAATACTTCACAACAAGGAAATAAGTGCCATTACCGATGACAAGGAAAGAGTGGAATTCATCAAGCAGAAAGAGGAAGAGTACAAAAACAAGTTTGCCTCTCCCTATGTTGCTGCAAAATATGGCTACCTTGATGATGTAATCGAGCCAAGAAATACCCGTTTCAGAGTAATCCGGGCATTGCAGTCGCTCGCTACAAAGAAGGATACACTTCCGCCTAAGAAACACGCTAACATACCGCTATAAGGAAGAAGCCATGAAACAAACAAAATTTCTGCTGCTTTTTCTTCTTTTGCTGATGGTGTCTGTTGCCTTGCCACAGAATAATGCAACTGCAAAAGTTGATACGGCGAAAGTTCAGGCGGCTGATTCTCTTAAACAGCCTGTGAAAGATGAGAATGTAAGCGAACTGATACACTTCAACCCTGCTAATACGATGGATGACATCAAAGGAAATGGCAACAGCTTTGTCCTGACGGTTATTGGAATGGGAGTTGTGTTTTTTGCACTCGCTGCCCTTTATCTTTCATTTTCTTTGGCGAGTAATCTGATCAAAAAATCAGTTGCAAAAAAACATGCGAAAGGAAGTCCTGAAAAGGAAGGAAGTCAACCGAAGGAAGAGATGAGCGCTGAAGTGAATGCCGCCATAGCAATGGCTTTGTACTCATTCTTTAACGCAAATCACGACCAGGAAAATACGATTCTGACGATCAACAGGGTCTCCAGAATGTACACTCCATGGAGCTCCAAGATTTATAACCTTCGCCGCCACCCCAGAAACTGGTAATTAATGAGGAAACAATGAAAAAATTTAACTTTAAAATAAACGGCAACGATTACCATGTACAGGTTAAGAACATCGAGGGTGATACTGCCGAAATAGAAGTAAACGGATCGGTCTATGAAGTAGAGATTGAGAAAAAACTCGCTCAGCCGATAACTCCCAAACTCGTAAGAGAGAGAGCAGTTCCATCGACAGATGTTGATAAATCGACTGTTAAGACGACGAAACCAGCCCCAAAAGCAACCGGCGGAATCAAAAGTCCGCTGCCTGGTACGATTTTGGAAGTCTTCGTCAAAGTTGGTGACAAAGTCAAGATGGGAGACAAACTCCTTATACTTGAAGCCATGAAGATGGAAAACAAGATAGATGCCGACAAACCGGGTACTATAAAGGAACTGGTTGTAAAGCAAGGTGATACTGTTATGGAAGGTGATCTCCTGTTAGTAATAGGAGATTAAAGTGGAGAGTATTACCAAGTTTATCGAATACACTTCCTTCGCTAACATAACGATTGGACATATCGTTATGATTATTGTAGGGTTGCTCTTTATTTATCTTGCCATCACCAAAGAGTATGAACCATTACTTTTGGTTCCCATTGGGTTTGGGATAATAGTGGGGAATATACCTTTTTTAGAGAATGCCGGTCTTGGTATAGGCATCTATGAAAAAGGAAGCACTCTTAATTATCTCTATTTTGGTGTACTAAATGGTATATACCCGCCATTAATTTTTCTTGGAATTGGAGCAATGACCGATTTTTCCACGCTCCTGTCGAATCCCAAGTTGATTCTGATAGGGGCAGCGGCTCAAATTGGGATCTTCGCCACATTTATTGGCGCAATTATGCTTGGTTTTACACCAAACGAAGCCGCATCAATTGGTATTATCGGCGGAGCTGACGGTCCAACCGCTATCTTCCTCGCATCAAAACTGGCGCCGCATCTGATAGGTGCAATCGCAATTTCAGCTTATTCATATATGGCACTGGTTCCGCTGATTCAGCCGCCTGTTATGAGACTCTTTACCAATCAAAAGGAACGGCTCATCAGAATGAAGCCCCCGAGAGTGGTTTCGAGAACAGAGAAAATTCTTTTTCCGATTCTTGGTCTGCTTCTTACCACCTTCATTTCACCGAGTGCACTCCCTCTTTTGGGAACCCTCTTCTTTGGTAACATCCTAAAAGAGAGCGGAGTAACAAAAAGACTTGCAGATACCGCAGCCAGACCCATGATCGATGTTGTAACGATTATCCTCGGCCTTACTGTGGGTGCCTCCACACAGGCAACTACATTTCTCACGCCGAAGTCGATACTGATCTTTGTTCTTGGAGCCGTATCCTTTATTGTTGCCACTGCGGGAGGTGTTCTGTTTGTAAAGGTTATGAACCTCTTTTTAAAACCGGGTGACAAGATAAATCCGCTTATCGGAAATGCAGGTGTTTCTGCTGTTCCTGACAGTGCGAGAGTTTCACAAGTTATCGGATTGGAATATGATAAAACGAATCATCTCCTGATGCACGCGATGGCACCAAATGTCGCGGGTGTTATCGGAAGTGCAGTAGCTGCAGGTATTCTCCTCAGCTTTATGACGGGATGACTTTTTTAGTTATGAGTTACGAATTTCGGCTAACACCAGTGCCGGGTTCAACTGATAACTCATAATTCATAACTAATAATTTTTTTTGGTTAACAATGTAAATACGGAGAGAAAATAATGGCAAAATATAAAATAGCCTGGTTGCCGGGCGATGGCATAGGCATTGAGGTGCTTGAAGCCGCGAAGATAGTGCTCGATAAAACGGGCTTGGATGCTGAGTATATTCACGGAGACATCGGCTGGGAATTCTGGAGAACAGAAGGAGATGCCTTCCCTGAAAGAACAATTGAATTGCTTAAAAATGTTGATGCTGCCATGTTTGGTGCCATCACTTCAAAACCTAAAAAAGATTCGGAAGCGGAACTGATTCCCGAGCTTCAGGGCAAAGGACTTGTTTACAGGTCACCGATCGTCAGAATGCGTCAGATGTTCGACCTTTACAACTGTCTAAGACCTGCTAAAGGATACAAAGGAAACGCACTCAACTATAAGGACAATATTGATCTCGTAGTTTTCAGAGAGAACACCGAAGATCTCTATTGCGGCGTTGAGTTCGCTCCCGTTCCGGAAGAAGTTGCTGAAGTACTTGCAAAACATTCGAAACCTTTCTCCGTTTTCGCCGGACTCGGTGCCGATGATTATGCAATTAACTGCAAAATAAATACCAAAAAAGGTTCTGAAAAAATCATCAGAGCTGCTTTTGAATATGCCCGCAAAAACAACCGCAAAAAAGTAACCATTGTGCACAAAGCCAATG
This sequence comes from Bacteroidota bacterium, assembly GCA_020161395.1. Classification (NCBI taxonomy): domain Bacteria; kingdom Pseudomonadati; phylum Bacteroidota; species Bacteroidota bacterium. The sequence continues at coordinate 101,497 of JAIUOE010000001.1, read as the reverse complement.
TCGTTAGAGCCACTGACGGACTTTTCTTTGACATCGCAAAAGAGGTCAGAAAAGATTATCCTGAAATTCAGATGGACGACGCAAACATTGATGCAATCACAATGTGGCTGTTAAAGAATCCCCACAACTATGATGTACTCGTTGCCACCAATCTCTTCGGTGACATCATTTCCGATCTCTGTGCCCAGATGGTGGGTGGACTCGGTTTTGGCTGCTCCGGTAATATCGGTGAAAAACTCGCTGTATTTGAACCGACACACGGCTCAGCTCCAAAATATTTCGGACAGTACAAAGTAAATCCAATAGCTACAATTCTCGCAGCAAAAATGATGCTTGAATGGCTTGGTGAAACAGAACTTGCCGAAAAAGTGGAGAGTGCCGTTGCCCGTGTTATCGAAGAAGGTAAATTCAAAACCTATGATATGGGTGGCGATACCAAAACCCTCGAGATGGCAGAAGCAATAGCAGCGTATATTTAAGATAAAATGTTTAACCGCAAAGGACGCAGAGAGCGCAAAGATAGTTTTTTAATCTTCGCGCAACTTAGCGGTCTTTGCGGTTTATTACAAAAACAACACTATAGTGCAATTAAGAATTTTACAATCGTAACACCGCAAAAGTTGCGGAGACAATAATCAACCCTTTGCGATCTTGGCGTTCTTTGCGGTTTCACAATTCAACGGATACAACATGAGAGAAAAAGTTTTAAAAATATGGCCTGAAATCGATTGGATTCAGGACCCCGAATTAAAAGAAAAGACACTTCAATGCTGGATTTACGCAATCGAAAACAGTGTTTTGTCGCCCGAAGACCTTGATGTAATTCCCTTCTCACTTTTGATAAAAGACTGCAATGTCTCCTTTATGAATCATAAAAGGACTGCAGTTCAACTCTCTTTCGAAATTGCCAAAATAATGAAAAACAATTTTGGTGATTCGATCAATTTCAACATGGACTTCGTTATTTCGGGAGCAATTCTGATCGATGTTGGCAAACTGATTGAGTACGACATGAAAGACGGAAAACTTATTACTTCACCTGCCGGAAAACTTGTAAGACATCCATTTAGCGGACTGGCAATTGCCGACAGATTTGGTCTGCCGGCGGAGGTTCAGCACATCATTGCAACACACTCAAAAGAGGGTGATCTTGGCTACAGAAGTGTAGAGTCACTCATTGTTCACCATGCTGATTTTGTAAGTTTCGAACCATTTAAAGCCTGAGGAAATGATGGCACAGAATTTAGTTGAAAAGATTGTTCAGCGGTACTCTTCGGGTTATCCCGAGGGGTACAAAGTCAAGTCGGGCGACTATGTTATGATTCATCCAAAGCATGTGATGACTCATGACAACACAGGTGCTGTGATCCCAAAATTCAAGGAAACGGGTGCCACAAAGCTTGCCAATCCAAGACAGGTAGTGAACACGCTCGACCACAACATACAGGATACTTCCGAGAAAAACCTTGAAAAATACCGCAAGATCGAGGAATTTTCCCGCGGGATGGGTGCCGATTTTTATCCCGCAGGAAGAGGAATCGGGCATCAGATTATGATCGAAGAGGGATATGCCTTCCCGGGTGCGCTTGCGGTGGCTTCAGACAGTCACTCAAACATGTACGGCGGAATGGGATGTCTTGGGACACCGGTCGTCCGTACAGATGCGGCAGCAATCTGGGCAACGGGCAAAACCTGGTGGCAGATACCCCCTGTTGCAAAAGTAGTCCTTAACGGCAGACTTCCTCACGGAGTTACAGGTAAAGACCTGATTATCACGCTTTGCGGATATTTCTCGAAGGATGAGGTGTTGAATCATGCCGTGGAATTTTCAGGTGACGGAGTTCAATATCTTACAATAGATCAAAGACTCGCCATCGCAAACATGACCACAGAATGGGGTGCCCTTGTCGGACTTTTCCCTGTGGACGATGAGACTGTTGACTGGCTTACCGAGCGGGCAGAATTTATAAAAAAACGCGGTCTGCAGGGTGTCAATTCCGATGCTGATGCGATTGATGGTATCCACCCCAGAATCAATGAGAAAACCATCGATTCATTAAAATCAAGCATGCACGATCTCAGACCTGATGTGGATGCTTTTTATGCTAAAGTAATCACCATCAATCTCGATGCAGTTGAACCTGCTGTTTCAGGACCGAATGGTGTGAAGGTGTGGAACAAGGTATCGGAGCTGAAAGCCAAAAAGATAAAAATCGACAAGGCATATCTCGTTTCCTGTGTGAACAGTCGTGTCGAGGATATTGCCGAGGCTGCTGCCGTTCTTAAAGGGAACAAAATTGCAGATGGTGTGAAGTTTTTCGTAGCTGCCGCTTCAAGCGAAGTGCAGGCAGAATCAGAAAAACGGGGCGACTGGCAGATTCTGATGGATGCCGGTGCGGTACCACTTCCTCCGGGATGCGGTCCTTGTATCGGACTTGGTACAGGTCTCCTCGAAGCAGGTGAAACGGGAATTTCCGCAACTAACCGTAACTTCAAAGGAAGAATGGGGAGTCCTGATTCCTTTGCTTATCTCGCTTCACCGGCAGTCGTTGCTCAGTCGGCGATTTCGGGATACATCAATTTTGATGGTATGAAGTATGATGGTATGAAGTATGATAGTCAAACTTCAAACTTCAAACTTCAAACTTCAAAAATGCAACCTCAAACCTCATCCCAAATCTCCATTATAGATGGTTTTCCGGGTGTTATTGAAGGTGAGATTATTTTCTGTCATCAGGACAATTTGAATACGGATGGAATTTATCCGGGCAAGTACACTTATCAGGATGACATTACACCGGAAGGTCAGGCTGCGGTTGCGATGGAAAACTATGATCCCGAATTTCAGAACCTTGCCAAAGAAGGTGATGTGATGGTTGGCGGATTCAATTTCGGCACGGGTAGTTCTCGTGAACAGGCTGCAACTGCTTTGAAATATCGCGGTATTTCTGTACTGATTGCAGGTTCTTTCAGCGAAACTTACAAGAGAAATGCGATCAACAACGGATTTCTGACAATTGAAGTGCCCGAACTGGTGAATGACCTGAAAGCAAAATTCGGTGCCGAAAAAGCATCAGTTAAACCCGGTCTGAAAATAAAAGTGGATTTCCAAACTTCAACTGCAACGGTCGGTGAAAAGATTTATCCCTTTGGTGCTGTCGGTCAGGCAGCTCAGGAACTTATAGTTGCCGGCGGGCTTGAAAACTGGGTCAAGAATAATTTATGATTCGATAAACCGCAAAGAACGCAAAGAACGCAAAGTCAGGTATCAGGTATTAATTATTGATGTTTTTCTGCCTAAATCTTTCTAATCTGCTTACTGATAAAAATCTTTGCGTTCTTTGCGACCTTTGCGGTTTTATATAAAAAAGGATACAAAAATGGACAAATCAATATCAAGAATTATATCGGAATTTGCAGTAAATCTGAAATATGAAGATCTGCCAAAAGAAGTAATACACGAAGTAAAACGGTATCTCTACGATTCAATCGGCTGTGCATATGGTGCGATGAACACCAAAGATGTGCGGATTATGCGTGAGATTTACGAAGAGATGGGTGGCAAAGGTGAGTCGACTCTCATCGGATTCGGCACAAAACTCCCTGCTGTCAGCACTTCACTTGTAAACTCACTGATGATTCGTGCACTCGACTTCAACGACATCTACTGGAAGGAAGACCCTTCACATCCGTCGGATATTATTCCGGCTGCACTTTCTGCGGGTGAACTTGCAGGTGCATCGATGAAGGATGTAATTGTGGCGATAGTTCTCGCTTATGAATTTGAACAGAGACTTTGCGAGTTTGCAGTGCCGGGAGTCCGTGAAAGGAAATGGCATCATGCAACGCTTACGCAGTTTGTGTCTCCGATAGTTGCGGGCAAGGTTTTAGGTTTGACGGTGGATCAGATGGTTAATGCAATCGGAATTAATGGATGTCACAATCATACCATTGGATGTCCGACTGCCGGGAAACTCACAATGATGAAGAATACCGTCGATCCGATGGCAGTTCAGACGGGTGTTTTCGCTGCTTTGATGGCGAAAAAGGGATACTCAGGTACCGAACTGGTGTTTGAAGGGAAAGAAGGATTTATGCAGTGTTTCGGTGACGGCTGGGCTATGGAAAAACTTGTTGGTGACCTTGGTGTAAAGTATAAAATTCTCGAATGCAGCATGAAGGCATTCCCTACCGAGGCACTTACTCACACTCACATTACCGCCGTTTTGAAGGTGATGACCAAAAACAATCTCACCTATAACGATATTGATGAAGTTATTATCACAACCATTGCCAGAGCTTGCGACATTCTTTTCGATCCGCACAAATACCGTCCCGAATCGAGGGAAACTGCTGATCATTCACTTCCATACTGCATTGCGGCCGCGATTGTCGATAAAAAAATCACAACCAATTCATTCTCCGATGAAAAGATGAAAGATCCGCACATCTGGGAAGTGATAGACAAAATAAAAGGTGAAGCATCACTTGAATTTGAGAAGATGTTCCCTGCAAAACAGCCTTCCAAAGCCGTGGTACGCACAAAAGACGGAAGAGAATTCTCGGAATATCTCGAGTATCCAAAAGGTGATCCGAGAGAACCGATGACTCAGGAAGACCTCGACAACAAGTTCGAAGCCCTTTCTGGTGATAAACTTAACAAGGCAAGAAGAGATGCGGTGAAAGAACTGATATTCAATTGTGATGATCTTTCAGCGGCTGAATTTATGGATAAACTGGTAGTTTAAAATGGACAGTAATAAGTCACAAAGTCACGGAGTCACAGAGTCACGGATAAGTGGTTCTGCCGGTAAAAGAGGCACATCAGTCCGTTCCGACTGTTGGATTGAGATAACAAAAAATTTGAAGGATGGGGCTGCTTCCCCTTCCTTCAATATCAAATCGAAGGTTGGAAATCTTTACGGCAATGCGATAAGAAGGCAACTTGAGGAACTGGCCGCATTTTTTGATTTAAAGAATGTCGAAATTACTCTCGAAGATGCAGGAGCACTTCCTTTTGTAATTGCTGCTCGGTTTGAAGCTGCAGTAAAAAGGATGGATTCTTCGGTCACTTCTGAATATTTGATGCCTTTTTTGCGACAGGATATTAATCCAACCGCCAAAAACCGGCTTAGAAGAAGCAGGCTTTATCTTCCGGGAAATGAGCCAAAATTCTTTGTGAATGCCGGACTTCACGGACCCGATGGAATAATTCTCGATCTTGAAGACAGTGTCGCACCCGATGAAAAGGATGCCGCGAGGTATCTCGTAAGGAATGCCTTAAGAAGTGTCGATTTCTACGGTTGTGAAAGGATGGTAAGGATTAATCAGCTACCCTTAGGACTCGAGGATTTGAAATACATCATTCCCGCAAAAGTTAATCTGATATTGATTCCAAAAGTTGAGGAAGCTTCGCAGATTCTCGAAGTTGAGAAGGAAGTGGAGGCGATAAAGAAACTTCACGGAATTACAGATGACATCTGGTTTATGCCGATAATAGAGAGTGCAAGAGGTGCGATAAATGCTTATGAAATTTCGAAAGCCTCTTCGCTCGTTTGCTCACTCGCCATTGGACTCGAAGACTACACTGCTGATATCGGTGCTGAAAGGACTCTCGAAGGAAACGAAAGTTTTTGGGCACGGATGCAGGTGGTTAATGCCGCAAAAGCAGCCGGAGTTCAGGCGATTGATTCTGTGTTCTCGGATGTAGGTGATATGGAAGGACTTGTAAAATCAACCCTCGAATCCAAATCTTTCGGTTTTGAAGGGAAGGGCTGCATTCATCCAAGGCAGATTCAGCCGATTCATACCGCTTTTGCTCCGACCTCAAAAGAGATCGAGAAGGCGATGAAAATTGTAATGGCATTCGAAGATGCTCTCACAAAAGGACTCGCTGCTGTCTCCATAGGTACAAAAATGATCGATCCGCCGGTTGTCAAACGGGCTCAGAGAGTTATTGAACTTGCACTTCTAAACGGATTGATTGAGAAAGACTGGATGGTGAACCATGGAAATGATTAAAAATGCTGCGGGTAGGCTTGTGCCAACCGAAGTCAACGGACAAAAAAGAATCCCATATAAAGGAATCGGACAGCACAAACCGGACGGTTTCAAAGCAAAACCTCCGATAAGAACATGTGCTGACTATCCTGCTGACGGTAACAAACTTTTGCCAAATCTCCGTTCAGCTCTCGAAAAGGCGGGATTGAGAGATGGTATGACTATTTCAACCCACCACCACCTTAGAAACGGTGATGTGGTTACAAATCTGCTTTTTGATACAATAAAAGAGATGGGCATAAAGAACATACGGTGGTTCCCAAGTGCCTCATTCCCGTGTCACGAACACCTCATTCCATATCTCGAAGACGGAACCATAAGCCATATCGAAGGTAGCATGAACGGTCCTTTGGGCAGATTTACTTCATATGGTAAAATGAATGGTGTGGGTGTTCTCCGTTCGCATGGAGGAAGATATCAGGCTGTGCAGGACGGTGAGGTACATATCGATATTGCTGTGATTGCTTCTCCAACTGCAGATCCTTTTGGAAATGCCAACGGTGTTACGGGACGCGCGGCATGCGGATTATTGGGATTTGCTCTTGCTGACTCGGAATATGCCGACAGGGTTATTGTTGTTACTGATAATCTTGTCCCTTTCCCGTGCATTCCATGGCAGATTCAGGGAAATAATGTCGATTATGTCGTTGAGGTGGAATCGCTTGGAGATTCCTCAAAGATTGTTTCCGGTACAACAGAGATTACAAAATCGCCCGACCGGCTCCTTATCGCTGAGTATGTGGCAAAATTCATCGAGCTTTCAGGAATAATGAAAGACGGTTTTTCTTTTCAGGCAGGTGCCGGAGGTACTGCTCTCGCCTTTGCCATGTTCCTTAAGGAACGGATGAAGGAAACCGGAATAAAAGCCCGGTTCATCAGAGGCGGAAGTACCAAATATCTTGTACAGATGCTTGAGGAAGGACTGGTGGATTACATCCTTGACGGACAAACTTTCGATCTTGAGGGTGTGCGTTCGATGAGAGAAAACCCGGGGCATGTGAACACTTCACCATTTACCAGTTACAACTATCACGGTAAAGGTAATTTTGCCTCGATCCTCGATGCCGTTGTGCTTGGAGCTACAGAAGTGGATGTGAATTTTAATGCGAATGTTGTCTCTCATTCAGATGGTTTGCTTTTGCACGGAATTGGTGGATGGCAGAATTGTCTCTTTTCAAAATGTTCCATTTTGGCAATACCATCATTCCGGGACAGAATACCCGTGATTTTGGACGAGGTTACAACCATTTGTGCCCCTGGCGAGCTTGTCGATGTCATTGTGACAGAGCGCGGAATAGCGATAAACCCGAGACGGGAAGACCTCCTCAAAGCTGTTGAAGGAAAGGGCTTGCCGATCAGGAAAATCGAGGAAATCCGTGATGAGGTTTATCAGATAGTCGGTGGTCCGCCGCAGAAACCTGTGCTTGACAGAGACAAAGTGGTAGCGATTGTCAACTGGGTGGACGGAACTGTGCTTGATTCTGTGTTTAAAGTGGTTGGTTGATCGAAGGGAGGGGACGCAGACCCACCACGGCGGGCATGGTACACACAGATTAGACGGATTTCCGCAGATGAGGATTTTATAGTTCCACGGATTTCACGGATTAAGCACGGATTTCACGGATGGGTTTTTGTCTCCGCGATACGATTAATATCCCGTTTTCGGGATTACATGTTCGTTGCAAGATTGATTCCCCCCAGCAGCCTCATTTTTCCCCGGAGGGGAATTGATGTTGGTAGCAAGATTGATTCCCCATCAACCGCATTTTTCCCCGGAGGGGAATCGATATCCTGTGTCAATCTGTCAGGTGTCATATCATAAGTCAGGAATAGTAAAGCTCATTTCAAAATGAAATTGTCAGAATACTTGGATTTAGAGATTCTGTCGATAAACCTTTCCTGGAAGTACAATCTTAATAAGGCATTGTAATCGATCTTTCTTTCCCTTGCAATTTCTAATAACCTCGCTTTTAATGAAGCTATTTTATTCCTGGGCTCGTCTTTTCTTGTCATATCGTAAATGCCTTCATATAATCCTTCATCTTTTTAAGGGCACCGCATTTTTCAGCTACACGCCAGAGCATTGCAATATTTCTGTTCTTGCTTGACATGTAATTTTTCAGAGACTCAAGGACAATATCATCACCGATTTTCTCCTGATATCTAAAAAGGTCGACGAGTGTCTTTTCAACAGAATAGATGAGAAACTCACCGCTTTTTGAGCTGACCTTCTCTATCCCTGTTTTGTACACGGTATCACGAAAATAATATACCCTTACGGGAGGGTAAAATATTTTGTTCAGACGAGCGTTCTCAGGCAGAGCTATGGAGATATAGCTTGGATTGAAAGTAGTCAGTCCGTAATACTCGATTGCAGAAGTAAGACAAATAACCGCTTTACTGTCAGACCTGTAAACATCCACATATGAGGAGTTCTCGTCCCATGGGAAATCAATGAGTTTGTAAAGCCCCGGTTTTACCTTGTCGATAAGCCCGTCATCCAGGGCTTTTTTAATTTCGCGAGGATGAATTCCTCTTTCTTTCAGGTCTTTCATTCGGGCATAACCGTTACTAAAAGCCAGATAATCTATCACAGTCGCCTCAATTTGGTTCTTTTATAAGGTAAATATAGCTAATTCACCTTAAAAAAGAACCATCTACACCCTTAATTCCCCCAAAATCTCTTATAATCAGACAAAATAACAATATTTCCAACAATTTTGCTTTTTTCAAAAATTTTACTGATGTTATCTCTTCATCAATTTAATCTTTTCGGAGGTTGGAATGTGGCGAGCATGTGTATTGGTAACAGTTTTCGCTTTATACGGAATTGGCTGCAAGCCCGGAGCTGAGGAGCATATAAAGAACGGGATTGCCAAATGTGAGAATAAGGATCATAAAGGGGCAATAGAAGATTTTACCAAGGCGATAGAGGCAGATTCAAAATCAGATGTGGCTTTTTTCAACAGGGGTTTGTGCAGGGAACACCTTGGTGAATTTCAATCGGCAATCGGTGATTTCGACAAGGCAATCGAAATTAATCAAAAGAACGGGAATGCATTTTACAACAGAGGAATTTGTAAGTCTGAAATGAAAGATCTGAAAAGTGCCATTGAAGATTATACAAAAGCGGTCGAAATCAATCCAAAGGATGCAGATGCTTTCTATAACAGAGGAGTTTGCAAGTTCGACCTTGGGGATTTCACAGGCTCTATAGACGATTATACAAGTGCGATAGAAGTTGATCCAAAGTACGAAAGTGCCTGGTTTAACAGGGGGGTGAGCAGGGATAAAATTAAAGACTATTCCGGGGCAATTGACGACTTTACGAAGGCAATTGACCTCAATCCAAAAGCTGCAGATGCTTGGAATGGCAGAGGCAGGGCGAAGAAGGAGATGGATAACCTCCAAGGAGCCTGTGATGACTGGGCAAAAGCTGCGGAATTGGGTTATAAAAAGGCTCAGGAGAATATCGAGAAATTCTGTCTCGAACGAAATTGATTGTGACAAGGCTTTTTATGTGATCAGATATTGAGCTTCCCCGTTTTGTGACCATTGTTCTTGCTTTTGTTTTCTGTTGTGATTATATTTCCTGCGGCAGAATTGAACTCCCGGGAACCCATGGATGCAATCTGCTGAAATTTTAACCGGAAGGAAATGGTTATGAAAGACAGATTCTTTGTCCTCATAATTGTTCTGTTGACTTTGCAGAGCAACCCTTCTTACGGGCAATCCGTAACGATCGCCGACGGCGGATGGCACCAGGCGACAACCTGGAGTAACAACCAGGTGCCTGACACCAACACAGATGTCATTATCAGGCATACAGTCGATATTTACAACAACGGCGGATGCCGGAACCTCGTAATCGATTCATCCGGTCTCCTCTTTAACGGCTTGATAAAGGTATATGGCTCATTAAAAAATTACGGTTTTTTTGACGCCTACAGGAACGCATCTTCCTATGACGGCATTCAGGTTCGCGATTCAATTCTGAATTTTGGTAAACTTCATACCGAGATTCTTTGGTTGTGGGGAAACCGTGAGCATGTAATCACTTCAAAGGACACCATTATGATAGCAGACATGAGTTCACCCGACTCATTGAATCCGGTAAAACTTGCCGGTACTGTCATATTCAAAGGTGGATGGATACTCCTTCACAAAGCCCGTCTTTCATTTTCAGATACCCTTACTCTCGTAAACACCACCATCGACGGAGGAATAATCGATGGCAGCGGTGCCATCGTTAAAGGTGAACCGGGTTTGTTTGGCTGGAGCGGAGCTTCTTCCTTCAATCCGCAACATACCACTCTGAGGAATCTGAGACTGACCGGGGCTAACAATCTTTACGGAAATGGAACGGGCATTTGGGGTCTCAAAATCGCAGAAAATGTGATTAATCGCGGAGCAATATACGATCGTGTGCTTGGTCAGCCTGAGTATACAGAGATATACATTACGAATTCCTTTATAAATGAAGGCTCATTTAATATCGCACAAAGAGGATTAACCCTGCACATTTCGGGCGATTACACTATCAACAGGGGATCATGGCAAAATTACAGAACTCTATTTGAGGATAACGGTGCGGATTTTCAATATATCTCGATGCCAACTGACTCTGCATTCAGGGGGGGTGTGGAATTCGTCTCCGACCTGGAAGGAACATCGTATCAGTGGACAAAAAATGGTTACAGCATAGCCGGAGCCACGACAAGAACTCTCTTGTTTACCGGACTTTCTTCCATTGATGCAGGTTCCTATCGGGCAAAAGTGGTGGTTAATGATTCCATGCTCTATTCGAGAACGATCGTTGTATCAGCAGTTTCAGACATCGCTGATGAGACGATTATGCCTGCAGAATTCTTACTCAAGCAGAATTACCCCAACCCGTTTAACCCCGGTACCATAATTCATTTTTCGCTGCCTGAGACAGGTTTCACAAGAGGGGTGGTTTACGATATTCTTGGCAGGGAAATAAAAACCCTTGTCAATGGGATTATTTCTGCGGGGAGTCATCGAATTGATTTCAATGCAAGTGGGCTGCCCTCGGGTGTTTATTTTTTCAGACTTCAAACGGAGAACAATATCTCCGTGATCAAAATGATAGTGGAGAAATAATCGTTCATGGATATCTTAAGTTCAGCGATTTGAGGATTAAGTCCCATGGCTTGCCTCTATCTTCAAATTGATAAAAAGTAACAAGAGCAAGCGGTAATATAAAAGAATATTAATCAAATCATGGTGAAACGAAATAATAAACTTTATTTCTTCAGGAAACGGGACTGATCAATGTAAAATCATCTTCCAAAAAAGTAAATGAGAATATCATCAGTTCGTTCGCGCCAGTTAGCCCACTGGTGGCCATCGTTCAAAATGGTAAATTTATGCTCAATTTTTGCTTCTGTCAGTTTTTTATCGAGTAACCTGTTGGATGAGAGAAATGACATATTATTAAATGTTCCGCTGAGCAGATCGAATTTTCCAACATCAAGCCAGAACCTCCATTTGGCAGTCTGCGGCTGTTTACCGGTAAGCGGTTCAACAGTCTCGAAGAAGAATGGTGTGAGAGTGGAAGACTGCCCGGCTGCGAGCAAAAATTTGTCGGGTCTTTTTAACGCAATCAGAAGCGAAATGTGCCCTCCTGCCGAGATTCCCGCGATTCCTCTTTTTTCGGGTAAAGCGGAGGTTTTGTATTTCTTATCGATAAAAGGCATCAAACTCTCACAGATAAAGGAGGTGTACTCATCTGTTTTGTTTAGATAAAAATCCTGATCACCTTCTCTGAACTCGATAAAAACAGCAATCATGGGAGCAATTTTCTCTTCTACTATCAGATTATCGAGAATGTTTTTGTAGGAGCAATATTGTAGAGCTTTTATTCCATCATTTATGTAGAGTGAAGGGAGGTCTTTGAGAGTATCATATCCTGCAGGCAGGTATATCTTTATTGTTCGTTTGTCTGCTGCAGTTTGCCCGTCTCCGAATTTCATGCTGTCCAGTCTGCCATGCTTCACATCAGGCCTGAAATTTCTGACAGTGTCGGGTTTAAAAAGTGGCATTGCACATTGGGAGTGCGAGCTGAAGCCACTGGGGGTAACAACCGGATTCCGGGGATCGGTTATTTCAAATCCATCAACAAGATAGAGGTAGTCAACGCGTGCATCAGCAGGAAGAGCGCAGATTTTATAGAAGAGAGTGGAATCTCCACATTTTACCGGTGTGAGAGTATCCTGTGAACTCCACGCGAGTTGAATATCACCCTTGATAATTACAGTGTCAGCTTTCCCGTACCAAAAGAAACATGCGAGAGCACTCTCTTCAATAACAGGGGAATGCGGATTCGCTGCCAGAAATTCTTTTACGGCTTCTCCCCGTTTTTCTTCAGGAATGGATTCCAGTCTTTGGGTGAATGCTAAAAAAGAGCTCTTTGCGAGTTGTTCTTTTGTCGGGGCAACTGAAGGGGGAACTGATGGTGGATCAGATGGCTCACTAATCTTTTCGGAACAACCGGTGAGGAAAGAAAAAACGGACAGGAAAAGAATCAAAAAAAATAAATAATTTCGATGTGTGGTTCTTTCCATGTTTCTATCCTCTTATTTTGCCGCCGGAAGTGTAAAATGGAAAACGGTTCCGACATTTTCTTCTGATTCTGCCCATATCTCCCCGTTATGTTTTTCTACAAATTCATGACAAAGCAGCAACCCTAATCCCGTGCTCGGTTCGCCGTTTGTGCCAGGGCGACTGACTTTGGTGTCGATTTTAAACATATTCTCAATGATATCCCCGGGCATCCCGATTCCGGTATCTTTTACGGAAACCCTGACAAACCCGTCCTCAAGACTGACGGCAAAGATTTCGACATTGCCTCCCTCAGGTGTGAATTTGATCGAGTTGGCGATAAGGTTTCTGATCACGAGACTCGTCATGTTTTTGTCGGCGGTCACTCTCAAATTGGCGTCAACTCCGTTTTTCAAGGTGATGCGTTTCAGATCTGCCTGATGGTGAAGAAGTCGAACCGCATCGTTAACCACATTTATTAATGGAAGCGGGACGGGTTCGAAACTGATTCTGCCACTCTTCATGCTTGCCCACTCAAGGAGATTTTCGAGGAGTTTAAAGGCACTTTTGGCTGAGTGTCCCAGATTGTTCAACAGCTTTCCGGTTTCTTCTTCTGTCAGTTCCTCATCCTCATCGTTCAGTATTTCGGTGGTTTGAATCAGTGTAGCAATCGGGCTCCTTAAATCGTGAGCAATTATAGAGAAAAATCTGTCTTTTTCGGCATTTGTTCTTTGGAGGTCTCTGTTGGCTTTTTGTAACTCCTCTTCGGCGGCTTTTTGCTTTGTCATGTCAATTACAAAGCCAACAATTCTCAGGGGGGCGCCGTTTTCATCTCTTTTTACGATGGCTCCAATATCATAGAACCATTTCCAGGCGCCCTGAGCAGTTTTTATCCTGTATCCGGTTTCATAAGTACGGGCTATTCCCTTGAAGTGGTTCCGCATCGATTCCATCGCATTCTCAATATCATCGGGATGCACCATATCGGTAAAATCTTGATAATGCTTGAATTTTTCCGGTGGATAACCAAGCATTTCGGCTTTTCGTTTGTGAAACTCGACTGCCCCCGTAACCACATCCATACTCCACCACGCCATGTCAACTGTATCGATTGCCAGCTCAAGTCTCAATCTGTCTTCGAGGAAGGATTCCTGTTCACTTTCAAATTTGCGGAGTTTGAATTCGAGTTCTTCAACTCTTTTGACAAGTTCTTCTTTTGACATTTCAGCGAAGTGGTGGTCCATTATTTTCTTCTGCTGTAGCCCGTTTCCCAGAAAAGCATTTCCTTGCCGTCTTTTTCGATGTGCATTTGGATTGAGAAGTGGTCGATGTCAGCGCTCTTCAGTACTGATCTGAATTTCACATCCTTTTTTGTGAGGGGATCGACGAAGGTGCCAAACATCTCAAGATACGGTTTGCTAAAGTCCATTTTGCCCGATGAAACAGAAAACCCAGTCCCCATGTTGTCGATCCAGAAACCCAGGAACTCCTGTTTAGCATTATCGAACCCAATAAGCTGGATGGCATTGAAGGGCATTCCCCAGGCGGTTCCTTCGTGGGTCATTTGAAAATATCTTCCGCCGAGGATCATTTCACCTTTTGAAGTCCCTTTGTCAACTGTGGGCTGGGCAGCGGGATCACCCCAGGTTTTCAGGGTGTAATCCCAGTTCCCGACACTTTCAGCAAGATGTTTGTGCATTGGTCCGGGTGTCAGGTAATCCATGTATGCTTTCATTTCGGCATCTGTTTGAGCGAAAGAAATGAAAGAGAGTACGACAGTAAGAAAAAGAATCGTTTTTTTCATTGTAAAATCCGTATTTGATGATGATAAATGTAAGTGTCAGTTTCTTTTTGAGGCATCACTCGAGTGAAGCTGTTCAAAAGAATTGCAAAAAACAAAAGAAACGGATGGATAAAATTAAGATTTTTTGAGATTATAAACATAAAATTAACAGTAGTCCAACTCTATTCCACCACCATGGTAATCTCATCTTTGGTAAAACTTACTCCGATCATTAGCAGTCGCTTACCGCAGGAGAGATATTTTTCATAATATTTCTTCTCTTTTATCTGTTTTAAACCATCTTCAGGGGGGAGATTGTATTTGAATTCGATGATGTAAATTTTATCAGAGAATTCAATAACACCGTCAATTCTGCCGGCATTGGTATTCACTTCCGATTCCATCTGAATCCGTGACATGTACATGACCATTATAAACAGCGAGTGATAAAACTTCTCTTGTGGCACATGGAGATGAGAAGGAATTTGCGCAAACAAAGATTTTAGAATGTTCAGAAATGTGACAAAATCTTCATTCGCCAACGAGTTTCTTAAAGTTGAAATATTTGCGGTTACTAAATCAGAATCCGAGGACGATACATCAGCGAACAAGTAACTGTAGAGTGAATCTTTCACTTCAAAATTAGGGAAATCGAGTTTGAATATTTCCCTGAAATTATCAAGATATGTTGATTTTACAGTAAGATAGCCTGTTTGAAACAAGATGTTCGTCAGCGAAGGGGAACCTGTGCCGATTGAATCGAACGAAGTTTCAATTGCCAAAGTATTTTGAAGTGAAGATACATCATAGTTATTTAAGGCAATGAGTTTAATCAGGAAATTTGGAGAACCGGAAGTGAACCAGAAATTTCTAAAGCTCGAATCAGTGAAAAAACTGAGAATGGAGAAGGGATTATAGAGGAAGTTTTTTCCGTCCCAACTGTAACCGTTGTACCACAATTTCAATTCACTCAGCAACAACTGTTTGTCCACATTGAATTTGGCAGCCGAAAATTCAATATGCTCCGCAAAACAGGATTCCAGTTCCTCCTGTGAATAACCAAAGAGAGAAGTGAATTTCGAGTCAAACGAAATATCAGATATCTGATTTAATCCTGAGAACAATGATAAATTGGCAAATTTGCTCACCCCGGTGAAGAACATGAAACGAATCTTGCTGTCCAATCCCTTTATTGGTGAGTAAATGTTTCTTAGTACATCCCGGTTTGCATCCGCTTTTTCAGGCTCTGTAAAATGATCGGTAATTGGTTTGTCATATTCATCAATTAAGATGACAACACGCTTGTTATACTTTTTATGAAGGGATTCGATGAGATCGGAAAGATACAAAGACCTGATTGAGGTCTCAATACTGACTTCATAATCATTTGCCAGTGCCAATATTCTTTCGGAAATGGAGTCTTGAAGTAAATTGGCGGTGGAATTGTCGGTAGTTGAAAAATCAATTCGAATGACGGGGAAGGAATCCCACTTTGGGTAATCGTAAACATCCAAACCCCTAAAAAGCTCTCTATTACCTCTAAAAAATTCTTCCAGAGTTGAAATAAAGAGAGATTTCCCAAATCTGCGAGGACGGGATATGAAGGCATATTTGGAACTGTCAACCAGTTTTGGTATATGTTTCGTTTTGTCGACATATATCATACCTCCCTCTATAATTTCAGAGAGATTCTGAATGCCTAACGGGAGATTCCGCATACAAATTCCTTTTATAATCTCTGCAAATATAAGAAAAGGAAGGGGGAAATTGTTAAGTGAAGGTAATAGCCAAATTTATCAAACTAATTAACGGGCAGACACTTTAGAGTATCTGCCCGAAAGGTAAAAAGGATTAGTGAGTGATCGCCTGAGCTGTTCCCCATTGGGTTACGGTTCCGTTACCTGTGTACTGGTAGAGATTCACGAAAGTAAGGGGTGAATCGTTGCCGCCTTCGGTAACAACCACGAATGTACTGTTTGGATAGTTGAGGGAGTGGTCGATCCATGTGCCGGAATTGGCATAAATCGTTTTTTGTCCTTTGAGGTTCTCAAAAGGCACAACCTTTGCCTTGTGTGTATGTCCAAAAATAACGATTCTTTTGGAGGGGTCTGCATCAAAATATTGAAGTTTTGCCTGAAAATCGGTAAGATCGTCATCGTTTGCACCGAGAATTGCATCTGCAGCGGAATTTTTAACTTTCACACCATTCATTTCCTGCCGTTTTTCCCATGAAGTAACGAGTCCGTCATAAACATTCACAGAGAATTTACCCGTTTTTGCGTTGAACTGAGGGATTACATCACTCATTGCATAAGTGTCATTCATCCCATCGATATTGGTGACGATTACTTTTTCAGTGAATTTTTCCTTGACTGGGAGCGTTTCAAGAATCCCTTTCCAGGTCATATAATAGTAATTCAGAAGCAACTGTTCGGGGTCATTTTTATCGACATTGTAGAGCGGAAACGAGTTCTCTGTTTTCGGTTTCCCCTCTACAATCGAGGAAGTTGCGATACGGGTAAAGAAGTATCCCGGAGGCATTATCGATGTGGTGTTCTTTGTGGTTTTTCTGATTGAAATTTGATCAGGGGCGCAGAAGAAATTATACTTGTGTCCATGCTCAATCACAATTGAGTTCTTGTCTCCAGTAACATACTCGCCAAGTCCCTGAACTGATCCACGGGCTTGATTGATACCTGGGAAAACCCGGGCGATATCTGAATCTTTCACAGTGAGATCATGGTTACCTGGTGCATAGGTAACTTTAATTTTTCCTTCTTTTATGATTGCAACAATAGCATCAACAAATGGTTTGTTGTTGGCAGCGATGGCATCCACAAAGGCAGCTTCATCTGCGGGAGTTTTGTAGTTCATCGGAATGAACCATTGATCCATAAGATCACCGCCGATAACCAGCTCCTTCACATCGGGAGAATTTCCAACTTTTGTTACAAGATCAACGAGATTAGGGAAGTTTTTGTTTATCTCGGCGAATTTGCTGTCCATTCCGAGGTGTATGTCGCTGATCACGACAATTTTATTTCTCTTCACTTCCTTCTTTGATCCGGAGAAAGCAGGTTCAACATTGGTTGCGAAATAGAGGGAGGAGCCTCCACCCATGGTAGCTCCCGATTTTGATTTCAGATTCCCGTTTACTTCAATTTTATACTCCACACCATCGGCAAATTTTTGTACCGGTTTGGTATTTATTGACAATATTGCCGGATTGTAGTAATCTGTCCGAAGATAACAGGGCACTTCTGATGCTGTCCCTTTTGCGTCTATCCGGAAAAGTTTTACACTCCCCTGAACTGTTGCCTTATCGAGAGCTTCGCTGAAAGTGAGCTGCACAACTTCCACCGAGTTGTTGACAGGTGGATTGGCGATGTTTTCCGACAGTTCCACATTTGATTTGACAATTGTCAGCGCATTTACAGGTTCCCCCGGCAGATTATTTGCGAAGATTGTTGTCAGCATGGCAGAAATAGCAATAAATGCTGTTAAATATTTGAATGAATTTTTCATGTTCGATCTCCGAAAGTTATTTCATATTTACTTGGTGATTGCCTGTGCCGTTTCCCATTGGGTTACAGTACCGTTGGCGGAATATTGATAATTGTTAACGATGCTGAGTGGTGAACCGGCACCTGCCTCGTTAACCACGGTGAATATCATCCCGGGATGTGCCAGTGAATGATCTATCCATGTGCCCGAATTCGCATAGATGGTCTTTTTACCGTTAAGATTTTTGAAGGTTAAAATCCGTGCTTCATGAGTGTGACCAAAAATTACAATTCTTATCGAGCCGTCTGTATCAAAATATTGAAATTTCGACTGATTGTCAGTGAGATGACTGTCGTTTGCAAGAATAATGGCGTCTTTTACGGGTGTTTTTACTTTGACTCCGTTCATGGTTTGTCTCTGATCCCAGGTTGCAAGCATATTGTCGAACAGCACCACTTCAAGCTTCCCGGTTGTTGGATTAACCTGTGGGAGGATGTCATTGACTGAATAATTGGCTGTAAATCCATCGATGTTCGTGGTCATTACCTTGTCTGAAAATTTCTGCTTGATTGGCAGGGTAACAAGAATCGATTTCCATGTCTGATAGTAAAGATAGAGCAACTCCTGCATCGGGTCGTTTTTATCATAGGTGATATCGGGCCAGACATTCGGTGATACAGGTTTCCCCTGGACTACCGAGGATGTGGCGATTCTCGTGAAGAAGTATCCCGGGGGGAGAATTGAAGTAGTGTTACCGGTTATGTTTCTGTTCGAAATTGGATCGGGAGCAACGAAGAGGTTGTATTTATGACCATGTTCGACGATAATTTCGTTTTGAAGTCCCGTTTTGTACTCGCCTATTCCTTGAACAGAACCGCGTGCCTGATTGATTCCGGGCAGAATTCTTTCCATATCTGCGGCAGTCACCAGAATGTCGTGGTTGCCCGGAGCGTAGGTCAGTTTGATCTGTCCTTCAGCAATTATTGCCTTAAAAGCATCCATTATTGCCTGATTGTTGGCTGCAATGGCGTCAACAAATGCTGCTTCGGATGTTGGTGGCTGATATTCCATGGGAACGAACCACTGATCGATCAAGTCCCCTGCGATAACAAGTTCCTTCACATTGGGTGAGTTTTTTATCTTTGTCAGGAAACTGACCAGAGCGGCACGGTTGGCGTTACACTCTGCGAAACTGTTATCCATTCCGAGATGAATGTCACTTATAACCACCACCTGGGTTCTAAGTGAATTCAGAGTCGGGTCGCCAAGGAATGTGAATGTGCGGTTTGTGGCGAAATAGCCGGTATAATTGGCACCGAGTGGAGTGCCGGTTTTGGTTTTCAGAGCACCATCTATTTCAATTTTATACTCCATTCCGTCGGGGAATTTTTGTACAGGCGCGGTTTTTATTCTTATAATCGCTTTGTTAAACTGATCGAGAGCCACATAAGCAGGGAGTTTTACGGGATTACCTGTGGAGTCCATTTTGTACACTTTAACAAAGGAAGTCAAGCCGGCAGTATCAAGTGCCTCGCTGAATGTCAATTCAATGGTTTCGACTGAATTATTTACAGGGGGGTCACCGGCATCTTTCGACAGGGCGATATTGGAACTTACGAGGGAAGGGTTAACTGCGGGACCGTTGGGCGAGTCCGATTTACATCCCGTCAATACTAAAGCGGGGAGAATTAACAATGAGAAATATAACTTGTATCCTGGTTTCATAACCATCTCCATACATTGCTTTTTTTTTGTGCCTTCTTATCAGCACCTGTATTGAGGCATAATTGCCTGTGAATTTTTTCCGGATGCTTCTCCGATCCCCGAAATGTATCGGGGGAAAAACATCCCTATTAAAGCAATTCTGTATTAAAGACAGGTTATAAATAAACCGCTCCCGCCTGCCACCGGAAATTTATTTCTCCGATGCGGATTCCCCTTGTTTACTCTTGTTTTGGCGTAACCAAAAGATTTAAGAGTCCATCAATCACAAATCACAATTAACGGAATTAGTAAAAAAATTATTAACAAGGGATAATATAAACAATTATTTTGAAAAAGGGTGTTATTTGGGGGAATTTACAGGGATGAACTGATTTCATTCTGAGGCATTCTGTCAATTATTAACCGATATTGTGAGCGGTTTTTAATTCCCTCGAATTCGAGGGAGTTAAGAATGCAGAATTCTTACCTGGCGGTCTATGGCTTTTGTTTCTCAGCTACCCTACCACCATGGTAATCTCTTCCCGGGTAAAACTGACGCCGATCAAAAACAGCCGTTTACCCGAGGTCAGGTATTTCTCATAATATTTTTTTTGTTTGATCTGATCGAGACCATCTTCCGGGGGGAGGTTGTATTTGAATTCGATAATGTAGATTTTATCTGAAAATTCTATTACTCCGTCGATTCTTCCAATGTTTGTGTTCACTTCTGATTCCATCTGTATACGGGACATATACATTACCATTATGAACAGGGAATGATAAAATTTTTCTTGAGGGATGTGGAGGTTTGAAGGAATTTGTGCAAAAAGTGATTTTAATATGTTCAAAAATGAGTCAAAATCCCCGGTTAAAAGGGAATTTCTTAGTGTTGAAATGTCGGCAGTTACAGAGTCAGAATCGGTTGAAGATACATCTGCAAAAAGATAGCTGAAAAGGGAGTCCTTCACCTCGAAATTTGGAAAATCGAGTCTGAAAACCTGCCGGAAATTATCGAGAAAACTCGATTTTATTGTCAGATAACCTGTTTGGAATAAGAGGTTTGTAAGGGAAACAGGACCTGTTCCGATGTTATCGAATGAAGTTTCTACAGCCAAAGTATTTTGAAATGATGAAATGTCATAGTTTTTGGCAGCAATAAGTCTTATCAGGAAATTTGGCGACCCTGAAGTAAACCAGAAATTTCTGAAGTTTGAATCAGAAAAGAAATTCAGTATGGAGAAAGGATTGTAGAGGAAGTTTTTTCCATCCCAACTGTAACCATTATACCACAATTTCATCTCCTGCAATAACATTTCAGGTTCAACATTAAATTTTTTCGCCGAACGGTTTATGTGATCTTCGAAGGATGCTTCAAGTTCATCTTGTGTGTATCCAAAAAGGGTTGTGAATTTGGAATCCAAGGTAATATCGGAAATCTGGTTTAACCCGGAGAATAAAGATAATTTGGCAAATTTACTTACCCCGGTAAAAAACATAAATCGAATTTTACTGTCCAAGCCCTTTAGTGGGGAGTACAGATTTCTCAGCACATCTCTGTTGGCGTCTGCTTTCTCGGAATCGGTAAAGTGATCTGTAATTGGCTTATCATACTCATCGATGAGAATAACTACCCGCTTATTGAATTTTTCAAAGAGTGATTCGATAAGGTCAGGCAATATCTCAGTTTCAATTGACGAACTGAGATCTATGTCATTCTCTTCGGCAATTGTTTTGAGTCGTTTTGAAATGGACCTTTGAAAAACTTTGGCGTTCAGGTTGGAAGTTTGCGAAAAATCAATCCGAATGACAGGGAAGCTGTCCCACTTCTCGTATTCATAAATATCCAGATCTTTGAAAAGTTCTCTATTCCCTCTGAAGAATTCTTCCAAAGTTGAAATAAAAAGAGATTTACCAAATCTTCGCGGACGGGATATGAAGACATAATTGAAGTTTTCAATCAGTTGGACAATAAAAGCCGTTTTATCAATATAAACAGACTCATCACCACGAAGTTTCGCAAAATTCTGAATGCCAAGAGGAAGATTTTTCATACAATTTCCAATAATGATATTCGCAAATATAAGAAAAGGGGGGGAATGGTTGAGGGAACGACTGCTTAAAATGAAAAAGCCCGGAATAAATCAGGGCTTTTAAGCGGGAGCGAATGTTTTTTAATTTTCAGTACTTAAGGTATAAATTTCGCAAGGCGTTCTGCTGTTCAGCAGTTATTCCCAATCCTTCAGAAAAATATTTTTCTATGCTTCCATATTTTTTGTTCAACTCGTCAAAAGCGGCATTGAGGTACTCTTCTTTTACACCAAAAATGGCTAAAGGAATGGATTTTGATCCGCCCTCATCAACAAATTTTTGGATTAAACTGTCGTACATCGGGAGAATATATTCATTGCTGCGAAGGTAATCCTGCATAACCACATCCCTTGGCACACCAAGAAGTGTCAGAAGAGCTGCTGCTGCCCACCCTGTCCGGTCCTTCCCGGTTGTACAATGGAAAAGCGCGGGCAACTGGTTTTTGTCTCCGAGCGAGAGGAACAGCTTCCTGTAGGCAGTTTTTGCACTTGGGAGGGAAATGCAATTGCGATAAGCCTGCTTGAAAAGTGCTTCAACTTTGCCGTTACCAAGCTCGATATTCGCCTGTTTGGGTTCAGTCAAAAGGGCTGTCAGATTTGCGGGTCCCGACGCCGGAACATCAGCCAGCACATCAAGCCAGATATTGTTTACACCGGCAGGCAGCTCATCGGGGCTGGTGTTTTTCTCTGCAGAAGTACGCAGGTCGAAAACATTCTTGAGATTCAGTTTCTCAATTTTAAGCATGTCACCGGCACTGATGTTATAGAACTGGTTGGCACGGTATACCAGCCCCCCGGTAACAGTGGCTCCGTTTGCGGTTTTGTAGCCACCCATGTCCCGCAGATTGGGGATGGAATTAATCCCCAGACTCTTGCCGGGCTCCGGTTTGTTGTCACTGAAGATAGAGCAGGAGCTAAAAATAATACTTGTCAGTAGGATAAATAAAACAAGCGTGAAATTTGTATAAAGTTTATTGGTGTGATTCATTGTGTGTATTCAGTCTGTTTGAAGAATAAAAAGGGAAGGCTTGAGTTGATGATTACCTTTAATTTAAATTAAAGAAAAGATAATTAAAATTGCCCTCAATGCAAGATACAAAAAATATTGATCATTAGAACAAAATAAACACCGAAGTTGCTTATGTCATTTCGGTTGTATAATTACATCTGATGCAAATCAGGTATTGCAGATTTGTTCTTCGAAGGTGCAGTCTGATTCGTTTTTTATATATTTGGGAAGTTGATCGGTTAGATATTTTCAGAACCCGGGAAAATTTTTGACACCCGGCTGAAATGAGAAAAAAGAGAGAGCGATTAAGTTTTAATAGTAAAAACGAAACAAAGAGAAATGAAAAAAGAAAATAATTATATAGAAATCAATCGGCAATCGTGGAACAACAGAGTTGCTGCACATCTAAAATCTGAATTTTACGACCTTGAGAATTTCATCAAAGGAAAAAATTCCCTGAACAGTTTTGAGCTCGATCTCCTTGGAGATTTAAAAGGGAAAATGATTTTACATCTGCAATGTCATTTTGGTCAGGACACAATTTCACTCTCCAGACTCGGCGCGGATGTTACAGGTGTGGACCTGTCGGACAAGGCAATTGAAAGCGCAAATCGAATTGCTTCTGATACAAACTCAAATGCAAACTTCATCTGCTGCGACATTTACGATTTACCAAATCATTTGGACAGGCAGTTTGATATTGTCTTTACGAGTTACGGAACAATCGGCTGGTTACCCGATCTGGATAAATGGGCTAAAATTGTTTCCAGGTACTTGAAAAATGACGGGAAATTTGTGTTTGTGGAGTTCCATCCTGTGGTTTGGATGTTCGATGACAATTTTGAAAAGATAGGCTATAATTATTTTAGGTCAGAGGCAATTATAGAAACTGAAAAAGGGACATACGCTGATAAAACCGCAGACATTGTCATCGAATCTGTGTCGTGGAATCACAGTTTAAGTGAAGTAATCACCAGCCTGATACAAAACGGACTTGAAATAAGCTCTTTTAAGGAATATGATTATTCTCCTTACAACTGTTTTAACAAGACAATCGAATTTGAACCCGGAAAATTTCGCATAGAGCATTTAGGCAACAAAATTCCGATGGTATATTCCATAGTTGCCATAAAGAAATAAAAACGATTGCAACGGAATCGAGCGGCAAAATGTTCGAAATCGTCGCGGTTGAGTCAAGCCTTTACCTTGAAGAAAGAATGACACTTTAAATCAAAAGGAGGGTGAAATGACCAGTGCCTGTCAGGAGGTGAGTTTTTTCCTGATGTACCCTGTGCCGCCGCTTTTGACAAGCAGAACGACGGTGCCCGTGGCGATAAGGAAGAGTGAGATGTACTGGGAAGGAGTAAATGGCTGAAAGCCGGGGAGAAGTGAGTCTTCACGGATGAACTCGACCATGAACCTGAATATACCGTAGCAGATCAGTATCGCGGAGAGCTGAAACCCCTCGAATGTGAACTTCTTTCTCGCCACGGTAACGAAAGCGAACAGGAGGAAGACAAAACCCGACTCGTATAGTTGAGTCGGATGGACCGCACAGCTACCACCCGGGAATGTTATCCCAAGAAATGAATCGGTCGGCAATCCGCCGCAGCAGCCGCTGAGAAAACACGCTATCCTCCCGAATCCAAGCCCAAGTGCCCCGCCACAGGTCATGGTATCAAGTGCGGTGAAAAGCGGGAAAGAGAAAAGTGCCCTGCCGGTGAAAAGAGCAGCATAGCCTCCGGCAACAGCGCCGTAAAACATCCACCCTGATTTCAGAAATGTGTGGAACGGGTCATGAAAGAACTCTGAAGTGCTGAAAAAGAGAGCTGAAGCAAGCTTTGCTCCAACGATCGCGAAACCTGCGACCATGAAGAAGAGCCTCCAGTATGTCTCTAAAGGAAAGGAAAGCCGTTTTGCCTCCAGGTAGCAGAACACCGCTAAGGCGACCGCTCCGATGGTGGCGAAAAGTGAGTAAGAGTTGACCGCGAAAACGCCAAACAGGTTTATTACAGGGTGCATTGTTTTATATCAGCCGGGCAGCGGTGGCTGCCCGGATAAAGTTAAAGAATTGTGGGCGTTATTTTCGGAACTGGAAAATAAGCCTTATAGTGGTACCGTTTCCTGCTTTGGCGGGTTTGGTAGCATAAAGATTTCCATTCAGGGCATCTTCGATAAATTCAAATTCAACCACTCTTGTTTCATCATATATGATCTTGTAAGACCAAAATGGTGTTGTTCCGGAAGGTGCCTTGTTCAGAACCTGATAGGTCTTGTTCAAGTCCCTGATATCATAGTTTGTTTCGAAATCGGGCACTGCCTGAATGTCCGCCGCGCTTGGCTTCCACTTGAATACCATATCTATCTTGTCATCACCCTTCAGTTCGAAATACTGATTGGCGGGATCGGTGAAAATAACTTGTGTCGCAGAGATTGTTCCACCGGAAGCATCTCTGTATTCAGCTAACAGTCTCATAAATGTATATTTCTTTAATGGCAATGGGGCAGTGCCGGTTACATTTACCTTTACTGAATCGTACGCCCAGGCACTTTCGCCCGATTTTCTCTTTACTTTCGATCTGACATATACCGTTTTCAATCCAGGTGTGTTAAATGTAAAATGAAAGTTACCAGTATAGGTCGGAAAGCCTGTTGGACTTGGGATGTTGGAGGGCTGCAAATACCTTCCAGCCCAGCCTGTTAGAGGTATGCCGGGGGAATTGTCCTTTACACAATATTCCAATACCGGCATTTCCGGAGTAATTGTTAGCGTAGTTTCTTCCCAGCCTATCGGGTTACAAACTGTCTCTTTATAGGTATCGGCTTCAGCCTTGTCATCAATTAAAAAGTAAAAGCCCCCCGGTTGCCCGACTGTCAGGGCTGTCGAAGTTAAAGGGTCTTTTCTGATCCCAGGACTGGTCACAGTAGTTGCCGTCACCCCTCCGGTGATAACAAAATACAAAAGTATCATCGAGACGCTCATAACGGCGTACCCGTATTTCTTAAAAATGTTTTTCATATTCATTCTCCTTCTTAAAATTTGAACATCAGACCGGCTGACAGGGAACCCGCCTTTGCCGCCGCGTATTCAATGTTAAAGTTGAGGAACAGAAGCCTCAGGTTCGCGCCAATCGTGAAACGCGACTTGTTCTCTCCCTCCACATCGAAAGCGACCGTTGCGGTCTCCACTCCGTTCGGTGTGTCAATCTTCTGCGATACATTCACAGAGAGTTTTGTGCTTTCAAGCATGAATCCCGCGTATGGTGTTACATCCATCCAGCCGAGAAGCCCAAATTTGTATGAGACATTCAAGCCGTAACTCGAAACTGAAAATTCAGAGGTTTTGTCAAGTTTAGCACTCTGAGCGAGAAAGCCAACCGTAATATCCACAGGCAACGGACCCGTGAACGACTCGAGGAAGTATCCCAGATTGTGTTCAAGCCCGAACCCGAAATAGCTGAATGTGCCGAGCGAATCGCCAACCTTCATCTCAGGCACCAGGCGGATTATCGCCCTTGTGCCGAAAAGGGTTCCGATCTTAAGTTGTGGAGCCCCGGTAGGTAACTTGCTCGCTCCGTAAAGCAATCCGGCAACGCCAAGGTCAACTTCCTTCGAGGGAAGCGTTACAGTTACGGGGAACGGACCGTTCACATTGACGACCTCGTCACCGTTCGAGCCGAAGAGAACTTTGATGTTATCATATTTGCCTCCCGTTATCGTGGCACCGTATATCCTGACGGGCAAGTCGCGAACGAGAAGCTGGTTGATTACATCGGCACGGACTGAGGCATCTGCAACACCGGAGGTAATCTGTAGAAGCTGCGATCTGTTGAAACGGAAGGTTCCGTCAACCGAAAAGCGGCTGTTTCCACCGGGATCCAGATTTGTGGACATGCCAATAACGCCGAACTCAACATCGAAGCCGAATTTCTTCTTTGCTGGAGCGGTGTTCATCCATCCGCTGTTGAGACCCACGCCCATATTGCTTACTATTGGGGTAATGTAGGCTTTGCCAGCGAGGCTGCCTATTTTGCTCAGATCGCTGTTAAGCCCCTGGGCATGTGAAACGCCGGCAAGAACCGCCAGCATAAGCACAAATATCCTGATCGTAGATTTGGACATCTGCTTATCCTTTCTTCATGTGATTAAAACTTCAAGATTAAAGTATTATTAAACAAAGATTAAAAGTTGCAACTTTTAAGAAAAGTCACTTCAAAAATCAAGTCCCGCGAAATACTGCAGGGCATGCAGTGGTGTATTCAAACAATGCAGCGAACCGGATGCAAATTTGTGCAAAAACAGATTTAATTGAAATAGGGACTTTCCCTCATTTTGATCAGTGGAGAATTTCCCAAAGTACCGCAGACCAGGGATTTCAGGTGAGTGGTTTTTTCGACAGAGCGTATTTAATCAGTGCGGAAGTGCCCGTAATGCCGAGTTTCTTACAGATGTTGCTTCTATGGTTATCGATAGTTTTTATGCTCACAAACAACCGGTCGGCTATCATTTTGCTCGAGTGACCTTCGCCAATCAGTGCCATTATTCTCTTTTCCGAGGGGGTGAGCATCTGTACCTGCCCTGAGATCAGATTATCTTCGCTTTTCCTGATGATTTCAGAGACGGTATCACTAAGATAAATGCCCCCGTCATAAACGATATTTATCGAGTCTATAATATCATCGATAGCGTTCTCCTTAAGCACATAGCCCTTCACACCAAGGTCGAGCACTTTCTTTATAATGGACTCCTCTTTGAACATCGTAAGGATGATTATCTTTACCGGGTCTCCTTCCGAATTCAGGATTTCCGCAAGCTGCAGCCCGTCAGGTTCCGGCATCTGGACATCGAGAATGGCAATATCGGGTTTGTATTTGTGGATCATGGTCAGAGCGGTCCTCCCGTCTGAAGCCTGTCCGAGAATTTCGATGTTTTTTTCCTCCTTCAGGATCGTTAGCAGTCCCTGAATGAAAACGGGATGGTCGTCAGCTATTACAACTCTTATCCTGGTCATCTAAGCCTCCACCGGAATATTGATGGTTATTTCGGTTCCCCCGCCGGGAGCCTCTGTAAACCTTATTGTGCCGTTCAGGAGGCTGATCCTGTGTGACATGCTTGTGAGACCAAAGCCTTTATTGTTTCCATTCCCGGGTGTGATCAGTCCGGTACCGTCATCGGAAATTACAAGTGAGCAGTTATTTCCATCGACCGATAACTGAACCGAGGCATTTGCCGCTTTTGAGTGTTTTACGATATTGTTTACTCCTTCCTGTATCACCCTGTAAATTGCAAGTTCCTTGTCCGGTGAAAAAATGCCGTTCACCGGGATTATGTCGTGACTGAATTTGATACTGGTTGATTGTGAGGCTCTCGACAGCAGCTCGATAACCGTCTCAGATAAACCAATGCGTTCAAGATGAAGTGGCTTCAGGTTCCCGGCGATATCCCTCACCATTGAGAGCATAGTATCGATCGAGGAATCGATCTCACTCAGGTATGGTGCCGCAAGTTTCCCGATTTTCTTTTCCCTCAAAGCGAGTTTTGCCTTTGTTTTTATGAAAAGCAGGTCCTGCCCGAAGCTGTCGTGCAGCTCCAGGGCGATCCGTTTCCGCTCCTCCTCCTGAGACTGTATAAGCTGTACCGTGAAAGCCCTTTGCGATGCAGCCTCAAGTTTCCGTTCCTCCTCCTCTTTGCGACCGGATATATCCTGAACTGTGCCGGTGACACTTATCAGTTCGCCGTTCTCATCAGTGAGGGTCGAATATTTGGAGTTTATCCATCTTATTCCTGCAGGGTGATTGATCCGGTACTCCCTCTCATGGTACTGCTCGCTGTTGCGCCCCTGGTAGAGGTATGTGCCCACCATTTCCCGGTCTTCGGGGACAATGCAGGAAAGGATCGTATCGCGGAAATTCTCCCTTAGCTTCAGGGGATCGACGCCGAAAATATCAGCGATCTGGTCAGAGTATGTGAACCTGTCTCCTTCCCGGATCCACTCCCAGTTTGCCAGCGCTGCGATCTCCTGGGCGTACTTAAGATTCCGCTCACTGCTGGAGAGTTCTGCATGGAGTATCTCGAGTTCGCTTTTCTGCATCGACACCTCTCTGTGCTGCTCATTCAGCTCAGTTAAAATTGTCTTCAATTTTTTTCGACTTATGAAAACTGCGGCAATCAATCCGGAAAAAGCCAGAAGCAGGAAAATCAGCAGGTAGTTCAGATATTTTTCATTGATGACAAGGTCGGAAAGCCGGCTGGTCTCGACCTGCAGATCCTTTATCCGGGACTCCTTAAGTTCATTCTGATATTTCGCCTGAAATTCGGAATAAAGGTCGTTGTATCTTTCGTTGTAAATGCTTTCTTCGAGGATCGCCTGTATATACTGAAACTTCGAAGCAAGGCGCCATTCCCCCATACCACGGTAAAGTTCAGCCAGATTCACAACAGTATTCTTAAGCAGCCCTTTGAGTCTGGATTCCATCGAAAGCTTTAGCGAGGTTTGATAGATCTCCAGTGCCTCATTAAATTTCTTCTCCAGAAATTTTGTCATCCCGCGGTTGTTCAGGATTATGATGAGCATCCAGTTGTCGCCGATCTTCTTCGCTATTGAGATCGCTTCCTCTTCCCTGTTATTTGCATACAGATATCGCGCCAGGAACTGATTTGCTGCGTAATCCCCGGGTTTCGAGGCTATCACCTTCTGCTGCAACCGCAGGGCTTCAGCGAAAAGGGTTTCTGCCATGGCGGTGCCGTCTTCGAGCACACCTTTGTAATACAAAGCCATTGCTCTTATCTCGATATCTTTACAGTTCTTGAGGACTTCGTAACCACGGTTGATATAATCCCTCTGCTTGTCTCTCAGGTCTCCAAAGTAATAAGCTCTGCCGATCTTCATAAGCAAAAGGGCTGTTTGAACGGAATCACCTCTCTTCCGGGAGATTTCCATCGCATCCGAGTAATATTTTAAAGCTCTTGATGAAAGTGTGGTGTGAAGATATATGTCGCCCAGAGTAGTCAGGATACGCTGCATTTCTTCCGGTTTCTTCCGGTTTCTTGCGGATTCAAGTTCAGAGGAATATTGTTTAACGAGTTGCGCATTCCTGACACCGGGAATCGAGAAGTAATTGTCAAACAGTGCTTTAAGTGTTTCTCTCTGCGTGAAAGGGTTCAGAACAAAAAGACTGTCTTCGAGCGAAAAGGCATAATATTTCGGGGTGCACAGCAAAAGGAGTGCACAGATAAAAAAGAAACGGGTGGAAGAGATTGTTTTCACGATTAAACGATTCATTTAACAGTGCAAATTAACTATTATATTTTTCTGATCATATAGGGGCTTTCACTTATTATTACTGCACCGGTCAGGAACAGAACTCCAGCCTGCGCCAGAGGGTATTGGACCTTAAAACAGATAATTTATTTTGTTTATAATATTGTCATATTATTATTTTAAAGGAATGATTTTTAATCTTTCATTTAATCGAGGTAAAAATGCGTACAAAAACGATTGTTTTGTTTTTTCTTGTCTTAACAGGAATGATTTTCCCGCAGCAGGGAAAGAGTGACCGGATCAGCCTTAATAAGATTCTTAAGCTTTTGGCTTTGCCGGCACCCGAAGTCGTGAGCCTTGCTTTAGAAAAAGAGGGCTATTTAAATATGGGTGCGGGAAAATATAAAAAAGGAATTGAACGATTTGAGATTTTCAGGAAATCAGAGTTTGATCCATTGTATTATTTTGAGGAGGTGCCCGGGAAAAAGAGGTTGGAACAGTTTAAGGCAGAAGCCTTGAATGAAGGATTCAAAATCGTGAATGAGACAGAATCTTCATGGGCAATGGAAGGATTTAAATATTCAATAAGGGCACATCCCAGAATGGGTATTCGGATAGATAAAATGAAGTAAACAGGTTTCCGAAGGTGGTATTGTTCGAGCAGTTCCGGTATTGGAATTGAACTGAAAGATCTGTTTATATTGTGAACTTTTTGATCTTTTTAATCACGAGCTTCATTGAGGTCGAGAATGCAAAAAAACTGTTTTACTTCTTTTGCTGATGATCTCCAGATGCAGGTTATCCGAGCATTCGTCTCAATTTCGTCTCAGAATCAAAAATGAAGAAATCCTTTAAAACAAAAAACCCTTGTAACTTATTTAATTACAAGGGTTTAATTTGCGGGACCGACGAGACTCGAACTCGCGACCTCCTGCGTGACAGGCAGGCGTTCTAACCAACTGAACTACAATCCCATTTCCTAAATCAGAATGATTTGGACTTCAAATATACAACGGGGAGAAATATTTTGCAAGTGTCTTCTTGAAATTTCTTTAAATATTTTAATTTTTTGTTTGAAAACACCCGAAAAGCATGATTTTACTCGTCTCCGGTACCGAAAATTTCTTCCATTAAGCCGATGAGGTCTTTCAGGTGGAAGGGTTTCGAGAGATAGTGGGTAAACCCTCTTGCCCGGAATTCTTCTTCATCAGAATGGGCAGCATACGCAGTTATTGCGACGAGGGGCTTGTCTTTATAATGGTCGGTGACTTTTATTCTCTCCATCAACTGGGCACCATCTATTCCATGACCGAGGTTTATGTCAATAAGCATTCCGTCGTAATCATCTGTTGCAAGTTTTTGAAATGCTGCTGCTGCATCAGGAACCATATCCAGGTGAAACCTGCCACCGAGGACTCTAAAAACCAGATTCTGACAGTAAATGTCATCTTCCACATAAAGAAGTTTTTTAGCCTTTTTACCGTTTTCCATCGCTATTCTCCGGATACAAGATATTGTTTCGAGCTCGCAACAATTACCTGGTATAAAAAGTTGAACAATACCAAAACGACCCGGGGATCTCCCGCCGTTTGGATTTGCAACTGTAAAAATAATGATAATCCGGAATATAAGTGGTGTTTTGTGTCATTTTTCTTGGAGAGGCATTGAAATGAATTTATAATCCTTAAAAATTGTTAATTTACATATCAAAACACCAAGGAATTAAATGAAAATTCTGCTGACCGGAGTGACCGGCTATATTGGAAAACGGCTTTTACCGCTCCTTCTTGAACAGGGGCATGAAATTGTCTGCTGTGTCCGTGACAAAAAACGGATTCCAACTGAAGGTATTTATTCGGACAGGAGATTGAGTTATTTTGAAGTGGATTTCCTCAAAGAGATATCCGTGACTCCGGCGTCGGCAGGTGTGGATGCAGCTTATTATTTGATTCATTCCATGACTTCAGACATCCGGAATTTTGAGAGACTTGAGGAGACATCTGCAAATAATTTCATGAAGCTGGCTACCGCGCTCGGTACCAAAAGGATAATCTATCTGGGTGGAATCACAAATTCTTCTGAACTTTCGAAGCATCTGGCTTCGCGAAAAAAGGTGGAAGAAGTCCTTGGCAGCACTTCAATTCCACTGACTTCAATCCGTGCAGGGATAATTGTGGGCTCCGGAAGTGCTTCATTTGAAATTATTCGTGACCTGGTGGAAAAGCTTCCTGTAATGGTTACACCGAAGTGGCTGAACACAAAAAACCAGCCAATCGCCATACGGAACATACTTGAATGTCTGACGGGAGTTTTGGACCATCCCGAAACCGGGAACAAATCATATGATGTCGGTGGTCCCGATATTCTGACCTATAAGCAGATGCTTCTGAAGTTCGCCGAAGTAAGGGGATTGAGGCGGTATATCTACACCGTTCCCGTGATGACTCCCCGGATCTCCTCCTACTGGCTCTATTTCGTAACCGCCACTTCCTATAAACTTGCCGTGAATCTTGTAAACAGCATGAAAATTGAAGTGATAGCGAGGGACAACGATCTTATCGAACTTTTGGGGATAAAACCGATAGAATATAAGGAGGCAGTCGAACTCGCTTTTCAGAAGATAGAGCAGAACAATGTACTGTCAAGCTGGAAAGATTCGCTCGTGTCAAGTTCTGAGGACAGTTCCCTCTTCGATCACATAAATGTGCCTGAAAACGGTGTGTTTAAAGACATCCGTGAAAAAGTGATTGAGAGTGACCCTGAGAGGGTTTTGCGGAATATCTGGTCGATAGGTGGAGAGAGAGGGTGGTATTACGCGGATTTCCTGTGGGGAATCAGAGGATTTCTCGATAAACTTGCCGGAGGTGTCGGCTTGCGGAGGGGAAGAACCAATCCCAACACAATTAATACAGGCGACACACTGGATTTTTGGCGGGTGCTGGCGGCAGATATCACCAAAAAGAGGCTCCTGCTGTATGCGGAGATGAAGCTACCGGGAGAGGCGTGGCTTGAGTTCAGGATTGTCAGAAGAGACGGGAAAGATATACTGATTCAGTCGGCAACTTACAGACCAAAAGGGATTTTTGGCAGATTATACTGGTATTCAGTCCTCCCTTTCCACTATTTCGTATTCGATGGAATGGCAAGAAACATAATCAGCTATTAGCTGTGATCTATGAACTATGAGCTGATCTGATTTAATTCTCCAGGAATATGGAATCGATCAGTTCACTGAGCTCTTTCAGGAAAAAAGGTTTTGACAGATAGTGAGTAAATCCTTTTTCCAAAAATTCAGCCCTGTCGGAGAAAGCAGCATAAGCTGTAATGGCAACGAACGGTTTGCCTTTGTTTTCTTCCATCGATTTAACTTTTTGCATAAGCTGCACGCCATCCAGGCCGTGTCTAAGATTGATATCTATCAGAAATCCGTGATAAACATTCGTTTTCAATCGTTGAAGAGCTTCCTCGGCATCGATCACAAAATCGAGATAATATTTATCGGAAAGTACCCTGGATACTATATTCTGGCAAAACTGATCATCCTCCACATAGAGCAGTTTTTTTTCCGAGTGGCGAATTTCTTTTTCCATTGGTGTTTCCTCTTCGATGATAAGTTCTTCATTGGATTTGTTAATAACTTCGTTGACAGGCAGAACAACCTTGAAAACTGTGCCGTTTCCGGGTTCACTTTCAAGTGAAATGGTGCCACCGAGCAGTTCGACATATTTTTTAGTGATTGAGAGTCCGAGACCGGTACCCTCGAAAGTTCTGCCCCTTCCTTCACTTGCCTGTCTGAACGGAGCCCAAATAATCTCCTGTTTGTCGTGCGGAATGCCGATTCCCGTATCAGTAATGGTAAAAGCCAAAAGATTTCTGTTCTTCGAGTTCACAAGATTAACCGACAATTCAACTTTACCCTCTTCTGTATATTTTACGGCATTGCTGACAAGATTGTTCAGAATGGAGCGGAGGATTCTCGGATCGGAAACGATGTAAATGCCCTTTTTTTGTTCGTTTACAATAAAATTGATTTTCTTTGAGTCTGCTGCCTCTTTATAAGTCAAATAAATTTCAGTAACGAAATCTGCCAGGTTTACCGTTTCGACAATACATTTTACTTCAGAGAACTCAGCCTGAGAGAGTGAGAGAATTTTATTGAGTGTATCAGTCAGCCTCTCCGCACTTTTCATGATGCTTGCAACCATCTGTTTTTCACCCGGCGCTTTTACACTTTCTGAGAGAAGCTGGGCATAACCCCAAATTCCCACAAAAGGTGTCCGAAGCTCGTGGCTCATGTTCGCGAAGAAATAAGACTTTATCATATTCATTTCTTCAGCTTTTTCTTTTGCAGCGGTGAGTTCAGCCAGGGTTCTTTCCTGGTCGGTAACATCCCTGCCAACGAGTAACAGATTTTTCAGCTTCCCGTTTTCCAGAATTGGAGAGGACCTCACTTCCACAGGAACCCTTGTGCCATTCTTTCTCAACAGCATAGTTCTGTAGGTAAGCACTCTGTTATCACCGGAAAACCGGAGGTTCTTCCTTTTTTCTATTTCAGGCAGGAGTTCAGGAGGGACGAGACGCGAGAGATGCATGCCGGTGAGTTCTTCCTTCGTGTACCCCGAGACCTGGATTCCGGCGCTGTTAATATAGACAATCTTCTGGTGCAGGTCATGGAGAACAACAAGGTCGGGCATGGTTTCGGTAAGGAGTCTGTATTTTTCTTCTGATTTCCGGAGTGTATCTTCCACTTCCTTCATATCGGAAACATCCTGGATGTTTGCGAGTACAAGAT
Organism: Bacteroidota bacterium; assembly: GCA_020161395.1. NCBI lineage: Bacteria > Pseudomonadati > Bacteroidota > Bacteroidota bacterium. The sequence continues at coordinate 66,733 of JAIUOE010000001.1, read as the reverse complement.
CAACCCCGCCGAGTGAGATCAGTTTGGCAGAGAGGAGAGAGGTAAACACCTCACCCGATTTTCGGACAAATCTTGTTTCACGGTCGGTGCAAAAGCCTTTTGCTTTAATTTCAGAAATAGTCTGCTCCCGATCAGCGGGACTCTCCCACAGTCCCATCTCCAAAGTTGATTTTCCTATGATCTCACCGGTGGAGAATCCGGAAAGTGAGCTAAAAGCTGAATTACATTCTGTAATGGTGTCAGTCGATCTTTCAATCAGAAGTACAGCAACCGGCGAAGATTGAAATATCTGCTGAAAGTGTTCGTTTGAGATTGCAATGTCGAAGTTGAGTCTTTGATTGATCAGCAGGACGAAACCAAAAGTCCAGAAAGAACCCGCAATTATCGTGTCGAACAGAGGTATCACATTTCCCGGCGAAGGCTGAAGAAAATCGTAATCGGGTGGTGCGGTTAACATCACCCAGCATCTGTAAAGAAGAATCATGGAATGAATAATAAAAGTGTAGGCAAGCACTCTTATTGTGGATCTGACCGGTATCAGATCGCTCTTCAGCATTTCATACGCAATAATCAGCGATATTGCAGAGACAATCAGGTTAATCAGCACACCACGGGCTGTTATGTCGTTTACAATGAAGAGCAGGGAGAGGAAAGGGATGATGAATAACAGAAAAATCACAGAGACGAGAGTTATGTTAATTTTCCTGTCGTGGAAGGCAACCACTCCATTGTAAATAAAAATAACTCCAAGAATGATGGAGGAATTTTGCAATATCACAACAACTTCAAAAAGCCCGGGTATGTTTCGCAGCAGGACAAAGCCGAAACCAATCACTTCCATGATATTCCAGAGCAACCACCAGCCAATTCCTTTATACTGCCTGTTTACTCTGTAAAGAGTATAGAGTACAGCAAACTGAATCAAGTGGAGAACCCCTGTCACGACGACAAGAGTTCGCATATCTAATTGCATTTAAAAATTTCGTTCAGAATTAGTTGCTCTGAAAAGTCAGAAATCTCTCCTCGGAAAGGAAAGGTAAAACTACATCTTCAAATTAATAAAAAAACTGATATTTTTTAAATAAAAAATGGAAATATGAGAATGATATTTGTGGAGAGGTGCGGGATATTTAAAAAAAAGGACCCCCGCACGAGGCGAGGGTCACAGGGAGTAATGTATCACTAATCAGCAGCAGGGAATACTGAAGAGTGACATAGCAAAATTAGTAAATTTACTAATTCTGTGCAAGAGTAAAATGCATTTTTTTACTTCATAACAACAAATTTTCTTGTCTCCGTGAATTTTCCCGATGTCATACGGTAAAAATAGACACCACTGGAATAATTTGAGCAATCGAGAACGGCACTGTGGATGCCGGCTTCCTTCTCTCCGTCGACCAAAGTTGCAACTTCATTGCCGAGAGCATCGAATATTTTCAATTGCACATTAGAGACCAATGTCCCGCTAACCTGCGGCACCGCGTATGCAATCGTGGTGACCGGGTTAAACGGATTCGGATAATTTTGATAGAGAGCAAAATTGTCGGGAAGCCCCACTTCAATTTTTACCACATCGCTGAATGAAACGGCGCCGTTGAAGTCAGTCTGCCTGATACGGTATTCATAACTGCCGGGTTTTACATTTTTGTCTCTGAAAGAGTATTCCGAGATTGTAGAGGTGGTACCCTTTCCTTTTACGAACGAAACCGGGCTCCATGCGGCTTTGGTGTTGTCTTTTCTCTCGACTGTGAATCCCATATTGTTGGTTTCTGTTGCAGTGATCCATTTCAGAACAACTTCATCACGGATGGTTTCCGCGTCAAGTGAAACGAGTTCAACAGGTATTACAGAAAGTGTCATGGAAACAGGGACAGTGAGCACGGGGTGCTGACCGCAATTACTTCTTACAATCATGTCCATGGAATAATTGCCAAAATTGAAATCTTCGGTTCTTATTTTGATCACAATTCCGGTTCTGTTTCCCTGGTTAAGGGTACCTGCCATATTTCCTGAAGTGATTATCCATTCGGGCTCTGCGGCAAGTTTCACGGCAAGATTGTTTTTGATATAATTGGCATTGTAAGCCATTTGCAAACCGTCGGTTCCTGCACCATTTTCAATTCCCGTGGTGGCACCGTTTAATGTACCGGTCATGTTGTTGAAATAATACATGATTTTACCACCCGAATAGATCACAACCTGCCAGGTATAGCTTGCAGTTCCGCTGTACCTTTGGTAGTTTGTCCACTGGATAATAAATTTGTTGCCATCCTGTTTATAGTGAACGGTACCCGGTGCTTTTGCATCGAGGTCGTCCCAGAATGGAGAGATTATTTCATTCGGAACGGCGTTGTTTGGTATGTTGGTGTTTGTATAAATGTTTGTTGAAATGGGCGAAAAAGTAAGCAATCCATTGGTTGAAATGTATATCTGCGATTTCGCCTGCCCGTAATATTTGAAGTTGAATCCAAGATTTATTGGTCCTGCATATCCTTCATCCGTAGCGGAGAGGGTACCTGTGGGAGTCCACGAAGTTACCTGGGTACCTGTGGAAGCGATGTCGTTCCATTCATATGCAGGTCCCTGCGGATCATCGCTGTCAGCCCATTTATATCCGAAAAGATCAGGACCGCCTGAACCTTTGGCAGATTGTCCGGGATAACGGAACTGTGAATCTTTCGACTGATTCAGATCGCCTTTGGGGCTCTCATTTATAAGAGAAAATGAGACAGCCTTTGACGGATAGCTGCTGTTGGCGAATTCGACAGTGTAGTCGAGTGTGGATGGATTCGCAGAGTTGTTGGAAATGTAGACAGTATCAATTACCTCGGTTTGATGAGTCAGGAGGTGATGAATGCTTCCGGGGTTCACGGATGCAAGTGGTGGAGCAAGTGTGGTACCGGAGGTAACATTTGACATTGTGGATTTATTTGACCACATGTCCATTGCCTTTACGGCAAAATAATAAGTGCTGATGGCGGTGAGTCCCAATACCGTATAGGTCTTGGGAGTACCGAGTGTGTCATTATGTCCCGAATAGATGATACTCGCCGCGGCATTAAAATCGTTGTCGTTTACAATCGGTGTCAATGAATAACGGATATCGTAGCTTTGCACACCGCCGAAAGTTGAATCGTAAGGGGCTGTCCAGTTCAATTTGAGAGAATTTGAACAGGGATCACCAGTTGCAAGATTTGTAACAGGATTCGGAGGAGTCGGATCCGGAGGGATGTTTCTCTTTGTCTCGAGAGAGGGGTCTCCCATCAGATTATACATTTCGAGGTATCTGAGCATCGTGGTGCCGGGTCCAATATTTCCGAAATGGAGGGTTGTCAGATATTTCCCCATATCCATCATCGGGGTAACCTTGGTAAGGTTGTCTTCAAACATCGATTTTATCAGTTTCCTCTCGAGAATGTCGTCCTCATCCCAATAGGAATTTACGGAAGAACCGTAAAATGAGGCACCACCTCGCTGTGTCCTTATCCAGGTCTCTCCGAAGCACTCAGCCAGGTGGTAGGATCCTGTGACGCAGGCAAACGAATAAACGAACGGGAATATCGAATTGGTGAGGTTTCTTACATCAGATTGACCGAGGACAGGACCGTCAGCCCATGATGATTCCGATCCGTGGCCCGAGTAGATGGCGAAAACCTTGTTGCTGTTTAATGCAGCTATCAACTGGCTTGTGGTAGCCCCGCTGTTACTGTAAAGTTTCTGGTTGTTGTAACCATTCGGTTCGAAATAGGTGCTTATTACGAAATTGTGAGTTCCTTCAGTAATCGAATAATTATCCTGTGATGCCATAAAAACATTGTTCTTGGCAAAAGTGGCGATGTTGTTCTCCATGTAGAGCGTTTTGCTGATCACATTCGCGAGTTCGGTTGCCGAGGTTATCGAGAACCGCCCTATAAATGCATCTGCATACCAGTCTGTACCTTGAAGGAGGGCATAGTTGAGATCTGTTTTTGGATTACCCTCGCCGGATCCTGTCCATGCGGGAATTTTATCAACATCCCCAACCAGAAGGATGAATTCCGGCTTAGTGGCAGGGTTATCGTAACGCTGTTGGATGAATGTCTTTATTGCAGTTGTTGTGGTTCCAGCGACTGAGGTTGTAAAGAGATTTACATTAAACCCGTTGGCAGTTTTATGAGCTATGAAAGGTGCGAGTCCGGTTTCATACTCCGGTGCTGTGATAATCAGATAATTCTTGATTTGTTCGAGGACACCTCTTTCATAGTTGGCGAAGAAATTCTCGAAAAACGAAGAATAGACATCGGAATATCCGCTCTTTTTCCCCACGGGCTGAGTCAGCTCAATTGAGAACGATGCAGACCGGGTGATATCGAGCCGTTTTTCCGACGGGATATAATTAAACGGATAAATGGTGATTGTAACACCCTTTACACCGGCGACGAAAAATGGCTCAGAAATCTCTATCAGTGGCTGACGGGGATTGCCACCTGATGTATAAAATGCATTGTCGTAGTTAAAAGGACGGTCTTTCAGCGGGAAGTCTCTTCTCCAGGGAGCCTGAAACGGATAGACATGTTCCTTCACTGTCAGATTTTCGATTTTTTTGTTAAGAGTCAATACAGCGGGTGAATTTTCAGCCTCACCGATAACAATATTAAAACTTATTTTGGGAAGTGCAGGTTTTCCCGCAACAGAAGTGACACCGTATCCGGGTATCTCAATTTGGGTAAAGTTTTTGTCGGTTGAAGTGAATGGTTTCTGAGTGTACTCAGGGAGTGTAAAATTGATTTTGTATCCGTTTCCTGTTTTCACCAGTTGAATTCCATCGGGCACGGATGCAAAGAGAATTCCAAAAGTTGAGAGGAACAGAAACAGTGTAAAAATTTTTTTCATGGAGGATTCCAGTATGATTGGGACGCACAAATTTCCGGTATAAAATTCAGACCGGAGAAAAAATGGGGTCTAATGGCTTAAGTCATTTTGTGACCGGGGCGCTGAAAGGGGAGTAAACCGATTCAGGAATGGAAATAAAACCTTGAAAATATTCAATTTCCAGTGCTAAAATTAAGAAATGTTTGTGTAATTTGAAATATTAAATTTTGATCATTATCTGCCGTATTATGTCAAAGAAATTTCACCTTATTCTCTTTTTTGTGTCGATAATTTTTCTGATGGCTTTTTTTATGTCATCAGGGATTACCGCACAGACAGGAACCGGCAACAACAGCACTGTAAACGGGACTCAGGGAGCGGGCAAAGAGAAATTATTTCAAACAGAAATAAACTCACATTTGAGGAAAAGGGAATTTCTGCAAGCAGGGAAAATACTCGACTCACTTAGAGAGTTGTATTTCAGAATCTTTGAATACAGAAAAGCGGTGGAAACCGGAAAGCTGACGCTTTCACTGAGTGAGAAAATCAATGACAAGGCTTTGATAGCCTCCTCTTACAATACTACAGGTCTCTCCTACTGGCGTCTTGGTGATTTGGATTCCGCACTTGTTTTTTTGAATGAAGGATTAAAAATCCGTCTGACCCTTACAGATTCGGCAGCACTCGGGAAATCGTATAATAATATCGGTCTTGTTTACTGGAGAAAAGGCGAAACAGAACTCTCGTACAGGAACTACCTGAAAGCTCTTGAAATCAGGGAGAAGTGCGGAGATATTCAGGGGTATATCCTCAGTCTCAACAACATAGCACTTATATATCAGAGGCTTAAATATTTTGAACTTGCCGCTGCTAACATTAACAGAGCCCTGACTCTGGCGGATTCCATCGGTTTCGAACAGGGAAAGACATATTCACTGCGCCGATTGGGAAGTCTTTCCGTTGCTCAAAAAGATTTTGTCAAAGCAAAAAAATATGCAGAAGAAGTGGTAACCCTCTTCAGTAAGAAGGGCGAAAAAGCTGCGTTAGCCCAAATCTACAACGATCTTGGGATTATTGAAGAAAATACCGGAAATCTTGTCAAGGCTGTCGATTACTTTAACCTGAGTATCAATCTCGCAAGATCGATTCAGGACAAATTCATTGAATCATTTGCCCTCCTGAATCTTGGAAGAGTCGATTTTGCCCTTGGAAAAGAGAAAGATGCCTTGGAAACACTCCAAAAATCACGGAAACTTGCACATAACGGAAAATATTCCGTTGTGCTGCGTGATGCCAACCTGCAGCTCTCAAGAGTTTATGAGAAATTGGGAAACATGAAGGAATCGCTTTCATTCCTGAATGATCACCTTGCGTTGAAAGATTCTCTCTTCAACGAATCATCCCTTAGCAGCATCGGGGAGATGAGAATAAGGTACGAAATTGAAAAATCGGAAGAGAGACAGACTTATCTGCGGGAGCAGGTTGAAGCTCAGAACAGAGTGAATTTCTTTCTTCTCCTTCTGGTTGTTCTTACTCTCGTCGGAACCGGTTCGGTTGCTTTCCTTTTGATCAGACAAAAGAAGCTCGGTGTACTTCTTGAAGTCAAAAACGAGGAGATGGCGCTGATTAACAACAAGCTTCAAAAGAGTAATGACGAACTGATACTGGCAAATGAAACCAAGACCAAACTTTTCTCGATAATTGCCCACGACCTGAAGACGCCCTTCGTCAGCATTTTGGGTTTTGCTGAGTTATTGAAAGAGGAGGCGATGAACATGAAAAACGAGGACGCCCTCGATTTCAGCGATAAGATTCTTGCCTCGTCGCAGAAACTGGTGGAGCTGGTAAACAATCTTGCGGGCTGGGCTCTTGTTCAAAAGGAAATGATTCGGGCGAAACCTGTCGATTTGGATATCGAGGAGGTCAGCAACAAGGTACTCAAGGAAGCCGGGCTGAATCTTGCCTTGAAAAATATAGAGGTCGAAAGTTCATTTGAGCAACCGGCAACAGTGCACGCCGACAGGGAGATGATCGCCACGGTTATAAGGAATCTCCTGACAAACGCTGTGAAATTTTCCTACAAGGGAGGAAAAATAATAATGAAGGGGACTGTCTCCGAAGGGAAATACCGGCTGGTGATAAAAGACAACGGAGTGGGGATGTCTCCAGACATGATCAGCAATATTTTAAACGGAAGCGGCATGATCTCCACAACAGGTACTGCAAATGAGAAAGGAACAGGACTCGGTCTCTCTGTAAGTCGCGAGTTTATGAGAGAGAATGACGGGGTCTTGAATATTTTAAGTGAACCGGGAAAGGGCAGTGAATTTCTCATCGAACTGCCAATCATCAAAAAATAAAAATCACACCGGGTTTACTGTTTTTAGCAAAAAAAGAGGCTGTCTCAAAAGGGGCAGCCTCTTTAATTTTATCCGACGGGTGGGGTTAGAGGGTTATTTCCCTTTTTTCTCAACCCTGTCGAAAATCTTTTCCATTTCAGCTACCAAAAGATCGAAGCGTTTGAATGCTGCTTTATATGGATCGGAAGTGGTCATATCCACACCTGCTTTTTGCAGAAGTTTAATCGAATAGTCACTGTTTCCTGATCTCAACATTCCAAGATATTTATCCACTGCTCCTGCCTGTCCCGTCAGAATATTCTGTGAGAGAGCCATTGAAGAGATAATTCCTGTGCTGTACTGGAAGACATAGAAATTATAGAAGAAGTGGGGTATTTTACTCCATTCGACTTCGATATAATCGTCGACGAGAGTTACACCTTTGTCGTGTCCATAGTAGGTTCTTGTAAGGTCGAGGTATTTTTTATTCAGCCAGTCGGCGGTAAGGGTTTTACCCTCTTCAACTCTCTGGTGCATGGCAAGTTCAAATTCAGCGAACAAAGCCTGGCGATAGATGGTTTGTCTTGCTCTCTCGAGGAACTGATCGATGATGAAAAGTTTCAGGTTGTCGTCAGTTTCATTTTTAAGGAGGAAGTCCATCAGGAGATTCTCGTTGAAAGTCGAGGCTATCTCTGCGAGGAAGGTTGTGTAATTCGAATTTGAGTATGGCTGATTTTTATTTGTAAGCCATGAGTGCATTGCATGTCCAAGCTCATGTGCAAGTGTCGAAAGATTGCTGTATTCACCGTCATAATTCATTTTGATGTAGGGGTGAATGTCATAAATGGCATCAGAGTAGGCGCCGCTTTCCTTGTCCTTGTTTGGATACACATCTATCCAGCCATTGTTGAAAGCCTGGGTAAGTCCATCCTTGTATTCTGAACCGAGTACACCAAGGGAGTTGAGAGCGATTTTTTTAGCCTCGTCGTAAGTGTAGAGTTTATCTACGCTTTTAACTGAGGAAGCCCACAAATCTTCATATTTCAGGGTTTTCAGTCCGAGCATTTTTTGTTTCAACTGCAGATATTTGTGAAGTGACGGCAGATTAGCATTCACTTCTTTTATCAACTGGTAATAAACAGTTGTATCAATGTTATCCTGGAAAAGGCGTGCCTGGAGGCAGGAATTGAATTTTCTTGCTCTGGTGTTAAAAAGGTCGATTTTCATTCCGCCGTCAAACAGTGTGGCAAGGGTATTCTCATATTTTTTATGATTTTTCCAGTAGCTCCTGAAAGCAAGTGATCTGTCTTCGGGATTTTTTGCTGTGCGGTACTTGTAATAGTTGGCGTAGTTCAGTTCAACTTTTTTACCATCGGAGAATGTAACCTCGGGAGCCGGAATGTCTACATCATTAAGAATTGTAGCAGCTTCAGAGATATTCGAAGAGTAGATGCCTGTCAGAGAGAGGAGTTGCTCTTCAGCCAGTGGGAGCATGTGTTTCTTCGATCTCAAGAGTTCTTCCACTCCAAATTTCCATGGAGCAAGCTTCGTTTCCTCCTTGAAGTAACCCATCAGTTTTTTGTCATCCATTTTCAGCAGATCATCGTTCATGAAATTCAATTGCATGGAAGCATCGACATAAATCGACTGAATTTCACCCTTCATCTGATTGAAGGTGCTGTTTGACATTTCCATGTCATACTGTCTGCGGGCGTAGCTGTAGAGGTGATAAAGTTTCAACTTGAGCTGATCTGCAATTTTGAACATTTCGAGCATTTTTGATGCTGAAGAAGTCCATGTCGGGGCATTGGATTTTATCTTTGCAAGAAGTTTGGTTACTTCTGCCTTATCGGCGTTCCAAAGGTCGTAATTAGCATAGATATCAGATACTTTCCATTTAAATTCATTGGGCACCTGATCCCGGGGCGTTGTCGAGTAGTCCGGAATTGTACCTTCCTGAGCGGAAGCAACAAAAGAGAACGAACCGACAAGAAGAGTTGAAATTAAAATATTTCTTAATTTCATATATATTTCTCCGCGTGTGTTGTTGTTAGGGTTGTGGTTTTTATAACAAAATTTATAAACCGATATGAAAAATAACAATTTAATGAATAACAGCGTGTAATTACAGTCTGCAATTTTGTGAGGTCAAAATAAAATGAACTTGCATCAAATAGTCAAAATAGATTATCTTGGTTCCATGAATTTAAAAAATACAGAAAAAAGCGTATCAACAGTTGCAAAAGCCGTCCGGGCAAATTGGTGGTGGTGGCACCTCTTCCAATGAGTACCCGGTGATATGTCTTTTTTGATCCCTGCGTAAAGGGATAAACAATTAAAAAGCCCTTCTTTCACCGAGAAGGGCTTTTTTTATGTCCAAACCATCAATCAATGAGTAATAAATGAATTTTGAACTATTTGCAAGTCTGTCGGAAAACTACAACTACATTCCTGTTTATGAGAAAATAACAGCGGATTTGTTTACGCCTGTGATGGCTTATCTGAAATTACGAAAAGCAGGGAAACAGAGTTTTCTTCTCGAGACTGTTGAGGGAAAAGAGAGTCTGGGAAGGTATTCTTTTATCGGGATTGACCCGCTGAAGACAATCTCAAACAAAGGGATGTCGCTTACGATATCGAAGGGAGGTCTCGATGAAACCAGGAATCAAAACATTTTCGATTACCTGAAGGACGAACTCCACACAAGGAATCACCCTGCTCTTGAGGAGCTTCCTTCTTTTACTGGAGGGACGGTGGGTTATCTCGCTTATGAAAATATCGCATTGATCGAGAACAGGTTGAAATTTGAAACGGTTGAGGATGACATCTGCGACTCGATCCTCGGGGTTTATGATACAGTTCTGGCATTTGATCATTATAAACACCAGCTTATTATAATCACAAATGTGGAAATCAAAAAAGGGGATGCCTTTGAAGTTCTGTATGCAGACGCAAAGAAGAAAATCCGGGAATTGAGGAAAACCCTTTCTGTGCCTCTTTCATTTGAGTCGGATTTTACATTTGACCGGAATGTGGAAGAGAGCCTGAGTGATGAAGTATTTTGTGAACTGGTTGAGGCGAGCAAACAGAATATTATAAACGGGGATGTCTTCCAGATAGTCCTTTCAAAGAGATTCACTGCCGGGTATGAAGGTGATTTGTTCAATGTTTACAGGGCGTTAAGGATAATCAATCCTTCACCCTACATGTATTTTCTCGAATTTGAAAATGGACTCACTATCATCGGTACTTCACCTGAAAATCTTGTAAAAGTGAAAGACGGATTTGTGGAAGTGATGCCGATAGCCGGAACAAGGAAGCGGGGTGCAACTCCGGAAGCCGATAAAAAACTCGAAGAAGACCTGATGAACGACCCAAAGGAGATAGCCGAACATGTAATGCTGGTTGATCTCGGACGAAATGATGTAGGGCGGGTTGCCGAATATGGTTCCGTGGAAGTCACGGAAAAAATGAAAATACACCGTTTTTCGCATGTTATGCACATAGTTTCGAAGGTTCAGGGAAAGTTGAGAAGCGACAAGGATTGCATCGACGCCCTGAAATCATGTTTTCCTGCGGGAACAGTAACGGGTGCACCGAAGATCAGGGCAATGGAACTGATTTCAGGATATGAAAAGCTTCGGAGAAATATTTATGCCGGAGCCGTAGGATACATCGACTTCTCGGGGAATCTTGATGTTTGCATCGCAATCAGGACGCTCTTTGCGAAGGATCAAAAAATTCACTGGCAGGCGGGTGCAGGAATAGTAGCTGACAGTCAACCGAGGCTGGAGGCAAAAGAAATAAAAAACAAATCGGCAGTTTTACGCAACGCATTGGAACATGCAGAGGTGATAGATGAAAATATTGGTGATTGACAATTACGATTCGTTCACATATAATCTGGTTCAGCTTGTCGGCAGGTTTACAGATAACATTGTGATAAAAAGAAATGATGAGACCACAGTTGAAGAGATTCGCGGGATGAATCCCGACAGGATTTTGATTTCCCCGGGACCGGGCAGACCTGAAGATTCGGGGGTTTCTCCGGTGGTAATATCGGAACTTGGGAAAACGATCCCCGTTCTCGGTGTCTGTCTTGGACATCAGGCAATCGGAATTTCCTTTGGTAGTGAAGTGGTGCACGCCCCCGCTCTTATGCATGGAAAAACTTCACAGATAGCACACGACGGGAAAGGGATATTCGCCGGAGTTGAGCAGGGGTTCACAGCCACAAGATATCATTCGTTGATTGTTGACAGAAAATCGCTCGGTGCCGATCTGGAAGTGACCGCCACTTCAGAAGATGGCATTATCATGGGTGTACGGCACAGGGAATATCCGATCGAGGGGATTCAATTCCACCCTGAATCGATACTTACACTTGCCGGCGAAAAACTGCTTAAAAACTGGATAGATGCAAGATGAAAACATATATTGAAAAAATGCTTGAGAGGGAACACCTCTCATTTGACGAAGCCTTCTTCGTGATGGATACCATTATGTCGGGCGAAGTGAACAACTCACAACTCGCAGCACTTCTGATTGCTCTTAAAGGCAAGGGCGAAACTGCCTCTGAAATCGCGGGATTCGCAAAGGCAATGCGGGGCAAGAGCGTAAAGGTTGAAACAGGTAGAACAGATTTGATAGATGTCTGCGGCACGGGAGGAGACGACTCGGGGACATTCAATATTTCCACTGCTGCTGCATTTGTTGTTGCGGGCGCCGGAATCGGTGTGGCAAAGCATGGTAACAAATCAATTTCGAGCAGATCAGGAAGTGCAGATGTCCTTAGCGAACTCGGTATAAAGATTGACCTGACACCGGAACAAACAAAACAGGCTTTGAATGAAATCGGTATCGGGTTTCTTTTTGCCCCGCACTATCATCCGGCCATGAAATATGCAGCACTGGTTCGCAAGGAACTCGGAATGAAAACGGCTTTCAATCTGCTGGGACCACTTACCAATCCTGCAGGTACGAAAAAACAGTTGATCGGTGTTTACAATAACAAGTCTGCGGCTCTCATGGCTGAAGCTGCTGGTTACCTCGAAATGGAAAGAGTTTGCTTTATTTGTACCGGTGACAGGCGGGATGAAATCACTCTTGATGAGCCAACTTTGGTTTACGAATACAGGAAAGATTCGGGTGTCAAAGAATATGAACTAACAGCCGAGGGGTTGGGTTATCCTGCTGTGAGAATTGAGGAACTGCTCGGTGATTCACCCGAACACAACGCAAAACTGATATTTAATCTCCTCAGGAAGCCCGAGAGGGACGGTAAGTTTTTTGTTGTTGCTGCAAACTCGGCTCTTGCGCTTTACTGTGCCGGTGTATCGGATGAGATAAAAACCTGTCTTGAAATTGCGGAAGATTCGATTCTGACCGGAAAAGCCTTTCAAAAAATGGAAGAGTTGCGGAAATTCGGGGAGTCACTCTGATGAACATTCTCGAGAAAATAATAGCCGTAAAAAGAGATGAAATTGCACTCCTGAAAAAGGAGGTAAGAGTAAGAGAATATGATGAACTCGATCTCTTCTACAAACCATCAATTAGTTTGATTGAAACGATAAAAAACACAAACGATATCTCAATAATTGCAGAAATAAAAAAGGCAAGTCCTTCAAAAGGAGTGATTAATGAAGATTTTGATCATCTTGCGATCGGGAAAGCCTATCTTGCGAACGGGGCAGATGCCATTTCCATACTCACAGATGAGAAGTTTTTCCAGGGCAGCATAAAATATCTTGCTGATATTGCCCGGATAAAAACAAAACCACTTCTCCGCAAAGATTTTATTATTGATGAGATTCAAATTCTTCAGGCAAAGGAGAACGGTGCCGATGCAATTCTGTTAATCTGTGAAGCCCTGAGTAAAACGGAAGTCAGAAAACTGACTCTGACCGCTCAATCCATGGGGCTGGAAGTGCTGCTCGAACTTCATTCTGCGAAACAACTCGACAAAATTGACCCTGCCATTCACCCGCTCGTTGGAGTAAACAACAGAGACCTTGAATCGTTTAAGGTAGATCTGAAAGTGACAGAAAAAATCAGAAAACTGATTCCTGATGATATCCTGCTTGTCTCCGAGAGCGGAATTAACAGCGCAGATGATATTAAAATGATCAGGAATTCAGGCTGTGATGCGATCCTCGCGGGAGAACACTTTATGAGGAGCAATTCGATTGCAGAAAGCCTTAATGAGATGAAATCATGGTGCAGAAGATGATTGTTAAAGTCTGTGGAATAACAAATCCCGAAGATGCCTTGCTTTGTGCAGATGCAGGAGCTGACATTCTGGGGTTTATATTTTACGAAAAAAGTAAAAGATATATTTCTCCGGAGAAGGCAGCAGAAATAGTTAAACGATTGCCTGCAACAACAAGAAAAGCAGGGGTTTTTGTGAACTGCAATGCGGAGATAATCAACGAAACAGCTTCGATTGCCGGGATTGACACAGTACAGCTTCACGGAGACGAGCAACCCTCATTACTGGAGCGAATAAAGGTAAATAAGATAAAAGCATTCCGGGTGAGAGAAGGGTTCGATTTTGACATGGTCCGCGATTATGAACCTGCAATCCCACTTTTTGATTCATTTTCAGAAAGGGAGTACGGCGGTACCGGCAGGAAATTCAACTGGGGAATAATCCCGCGGGAATTTAGCGGGAAGTATTTTCTCTCGGGCGGGATTTCAATTGACAACATCGAAGAAGCTGTGAATGAACTGGAACCGTTTGCAGTTGATCTCTCTTCTTCGCTTGAGCTTTCTCCGGGTAAAAAGGATCCGCGACAAGTAAACGATTTTTTTGAACTGTTATACAGAAAGAATTTACGATAATGACAAATATGATTTATGATTATCCCGATATTAAAGGAAAATTTGGCAAGTACGGCGGAAAATTTGTGCCTGAAACTCTTACTTCCGCACTGCTTGAGCTTGAGGATGTTTATAACAGGTTGAAGGACGACACCACTTTTATTGCAGAGTTCATCGATCTTGAAAGGACATACAATTCGAGACCCACTCCACTTACATACGCGGAGAGGCTGACAGATCACTACGGGAAAGCAAAAATTTATCTGAAAAGGGAAGACCTGAACCACACAGGAGCCCACAAAATAAACAACGCACTCGGTCAGGTGTTGCTTGCACAAAAACTCGGGAAAAAGAGGATAATTGCTGAGACTGGTGCGGGTCAGCACGGGGTGGCAGTTGCAACTGTCTGTGCTAAATTCGGGCTTAAATGTGTGGTTTACATGGGTGAAGTTGATGTTGCCCGGCAAAAACCAAATGTTTTCAGAATGAAACTTCTCGGTGCTGAAGTGGTGCCAGTAACATCTGGAAGCCGGACACTTAAGGATGCGACCAACGAAGCAATCCGTGACTGGGTAACCAATGTGAAGGATACTCATTATATAATCGGTTCAGTTGTGGGTCCCCACCCTTATCCGATGATTGTTCGCGATTTTCAATCGGTCATAGGGAAGGAAACGAAAGAACAAATATATGGTATCGAACGAAAACTGCCTGACTACATTGTCGCCTGTGTTGGCGGAGGGAGCAATGCCATCGGTATGTTTCATCCTTTCATCAATAACAAGGGGGTGAACCTGATTGGTGTGGAGGCTGCCGGATACGGAATTGACACAGATAAACATTGTGCATCCCTTACTCTCGGACAGGCAGGTGTGTTTCAGGGGATGCTTACATATTTGTTGCAGGACAAAAACGGACAGGTGGCGGAAGTACACTCCATTTCAGCAGGACTCGACTACCCGGGTGTAGGACCCGAACACAGTTTCCTGAAGGACATGGAACGGGTAGAATACTATTCGGTTACCGATAACGAAGCACTCTCTGCCACCGGGTTGCTGGCAAAGCTCGAAGGAATTATACCCGCTCTGGAATCGGCACATGCAATTGCATCTCTTGATTATTTGATGCCAAAAACAAACAAGGGGGAAATTGTTGTCGTGAATGTCTCGGGCAGAGGGGACAAGGACCTTGAGACGATTATGAGGGGTTGAGAGACTTGAGTACTTGAGAGACTTGAGAGACTTGAGAGACTTGAGTACTTGAGAGACTTGAGTACTTGAGAGACCTGAGAAATATTTGATTATTTAAATTTGGAATGAGATGTCGAAGATTAGAAATAAAATTGAAGAAGTAAACGGCAGGAACGGGAAAGTCCTTTCGGTTTTTTTAACGGCGGGCTTTCCTGTCGGGTTGGATTTTGTTGAGCTTGCCTTGAGGGTACTTGATGCCGGTGCCGATATGCTCGAGATCGGGATTCCCTTCAGCGACCCGCTTGCTGACGGATCAGTAATTCAACAGTCGTCACAGGCGGTTTTGGAACATGGGATGACGCTTGACAGAGTTTTGGGATTTACGAAGGAGATCCGTGCGAGAACTGATAAACCCCTGATACTGATGGGCTACGCAAATCCTGTTTATTTTTATGGCGTGAATTCGTTTTTAAGGGATGCGAAAGATGCAGGTGCTGACGGCTTGATTATCCCTGATGTTCCTCTCGATGAATATGATTCATTCTTTGGGGAGAGGGAAGTTCCTCTTGATACTATACTTCTCACAACTCCGGAGACTGCTTCCGGAAGAATCGGGGAAATAGACCGGAGAAGTGCAGGTTTTGTTTACTGTGTCAGTGTGTCGGGAACAACGGGTGTCAGAAACGGATTTTCTGCTGAGGAGCTGGCATCACTAAAACGAACAAGGGAGCTGATCCACAACAATAAAATGCTGACAGGATTCGGCATCTCGTCACCAGAGAATGTGAAACAGGTTATTCCTTATTGTGACGGAGTAATCGTTGGAAGTGCAATTATTCGTTCGTTAGGATTGGCTGGACCGGATGCGACTCTCGGACTGGTCAGGGAATTGAAAAAAAGTTGTTCTTATTGAGCAGGTTACGGTATTTCCAAAGGCAATGTTACTGTAAATTTCGAACCTTTAAGCTCCTGACTTTCGACTGTGATCTCACCACCAAGTTTTGAAACAAAGTCATGTGTAATATTCAGACCGAGACCCGTTCCTCTCTCATTTGAGGTCCCTTTTCGGCTATGGATATTTTCGGGTGAGAAGAGTCCGGGAAGCATATCCTTTGGAATTCCGATACCGGTATCTTCGACCGAAAGAGATATTGAATCACTGTTTTTCACAAGAAAAACGGTAATTTTTCCTCCTTTTCGGGTGAATTTGATGGCATTACTGACAAGGTTTCTCAGGATTGATCTTATTATGTTTGCATCAGTCGTTAAATGGACCACTTCCTCAAACACAACATTCAGTACCAGTCCTTTTTTTGTAAGTTGTGGATTAAAGAGGTGATGAACTTCCTCGATAACTGCGTTCATATTAACATCTTCATGAGCAGGCTCCACACCCCCGATTTGCAGTCTTGACCATTCGAGTAAGCCGTCAACCAGAGAGACCGTATTTCGGGAAGCCGCAAGTATCTTTTCGGTATATGACTTAATTACCGCTTTATCCATCTCATCGACTTCTTCATCGAGTATTTCCGAAAACCCAAGGATCGACATAAAGGGACTTCGCAAATCGTGTGAAATAATGGAAAAAATTCTGTCCTTGGTTTTGTTGAGTCTGTCAAGTTCTTTTGTACGCTCCTGGACTTCTACTTCCAGATTTTCTAGCAGTATCTTCAGTTTCTCCTCCGAATCCTGTAGTGCCTTTGTCCGCTCTGATACCATGGCTTCCAGAACAGCCTGCTCCCTGCTCACAATGAAATACTTGTAAATCAGAACCGCTGAGCCGGTAACGACAAAAAGGGAAAGAAGAATGAACCAAAATTTTAAGTAAAATGGCCGTTCAACCACAATAGTCGCAGAATACACCGGTTCACTCCACTCGCTGAACCGGTTCTTCGCCATTACAATAAGCCGGTAGGACCCTGAGGGGAGATTTGAATAGCGGATATTGAACAATTGCGACTGGTTGATGGTGTAAAAATCTTTGTCGAATCCCTCGAGTTTGATTTTATATTCTATGCTTGATTCGCTGATATAGCTGATGCCCCGAAACGAAAAGACAAGTGAGTTGTCAGTATGGGGAATTACCACATCCTTATAAAGGCTGAACTGTTCTCCGGAACTGGTTTCAACATTCAGGAGAAAAACACCCGGCGGAGATACTTTGTTTGTTTTGCTTCCGATTCTGTATGCAGACAGACCTGTATTTGTACCGATCCAGAAAATATTTTTTGAGTCAATCACGGCAGCCGAGCGGTTCATCTCATAACCGGCAAGCCCGTCCTCGGTTGAGTAGTTATAGACGGTATTTTTACCGTCCCATCTTGTTAAACCATCGATTGTGCCAAACCAGTAGTTCCCGTCATTACTCTTCACAATGAAATAGACACTTTTGGAGATAGAGAAACCATTTTTTTTGAATTTTTTCAGTCTTTTGTTCTCAACTGAATATAAACCAGACTCTGTGCCGGCGAAGAAAGACCCGTCATCATCTTTGAAAAAAGAGAAGACATTCGCACTAAAGACCGGCTCTTCAGATATAAGGTTAACTGTTTTCCCATTCTCAAGTTTGTAAATTCCATTTGTTCCGACAATAAATATTTCCTCGCCAAATCTAAAAAATTTACGAAAATTGAAATCTTTGAATCCTGTCTCAATCTTCACCAGTTTCGAGTTTTCCACTTTAAACAGACCGCTGTCAGTAGCGACGATTAAACCTGATTTTTTGTCGAAGATTACTGAAGTAACCGAAGAAAGGGTGGTTATCTCCCGGATATGAGAGCCGTCAGGATTGATAGAAACCAGCCCGTAGTATCCGGCAGCCCCCCAGATTTTCCCTTTATCATCGATTGTTAGATCGAGCAGGCGGGATACAATTGTTTTAGTTCCTTGAGCACCTGTGAAATAGACGGGAGTAAAAATTCCATCTTTATATATGGTAAATCCCGAGTTATGACCAAAAATAAAATTTCCGGGCTGATACTCCAAAACGGCAGTTACTTCATCTTCAAGCAAGCCCGATTTTTTAGTATAATTTGTAAAGGGATGAAAAGTAATTTTATCAACGCCTCTGAAATCAGTAAACCAGACATTGTTTTCTGCATCAACCAGGGTGGAAGTAGCCCCATCCGAGGTCAGCTCCGAATTTTTATCGAGGGCATAAAAACTGTTTCCGTTCGGGTCGTAGAGGTATTTGCTGACCTTGTTTCCGTAATATATTTTTTCATCTTTGTCAGATACTATGAAATGATACGGGAATTGTTTCATTACATCAATTTTGGAGGGTAAAGCCACTTTTGTCAGTTTATCCTTTTCAATTATGCCCAGCCAGTTCGTCGATAAAATGTAGAAGTGGGGAGATGAGCCCGGATGGCGATGTACAGTCACGGCGGACAACGGATCTTTGATATCGAACAAACCGCCACTGATTTTTGCTTTTATGTTCCTGTCAAACTCAAGTGAGAACAACCCGGAGCCGGTTGCGATATAAAACATCGTTTCAAAGGCAGTCAGACCCCTTATTTCAGATGTGATGGGGGAATTTGATTTATCAAATTTTTGCCATTTGCCGTCATAACATATGAATAGTTCATTTGAAGCCGCTATAACCACAACAGGTTTGTCATCTATGTAGATCACATCAAATCCTGTTGTATATGGAAGTTTATTGGAGAGTTCAGGTGCTTTGGAGAATACTTCCCATTTATTGCCCTTAAAGAAGAGGATATTCCATGGTGCTACCATGGGAGAGAGCCATACCACACCTTTTTGATCTATTCTGATGTTCTTAAATCCGGATTTATTAGTCTCATCCAAAAGGTCATAATTCGTCCATTTATATCCGTCATAAACGGAAGCACCGAGTGCTGTCGCAAACCAGACTCTGCCGAGCGTATCCTGTGCCGAATCGTGAATTTTACTCGTGGAGAGCCCGCTGCCAATATTATAGTTGGTAATATTGAAGTCACCGTGATAACCCCCAAGGACGGGGAGTGATGAAATCAACAGGAGAAGGAAAAGACGGATGAGAGGATTAATATTTTTGATTTTAATCAGACAAAAAATAAATGTTTGAAAACAACTTGAACCAAAGTAACAAATATTGTGCAAAAAGAAGTAAAATTTCTGTTATTTTTCTTTAAAAGAGTAATTTTAAAGTCACGATTATTCTAAATAGTCGTTACATGCAGAACGGATTACAACTCGGGAGACAGAAAGATAATGCCGGAATTTAAATTTAAACCATTTAACGAGATGCGGGAAGAAGACTACCGCACAGTCGGATTCAAGTCGGGACTTGAAGTTCATCAACAGCTTTTAACAGAAAGAAAGCTCTTTTGCAGATGCCCTGCAGGGATGTACAGCGATCAGTATAACGCTGAGATTCTCAGGCACATGCGTCCCACACTCTCCGAACTTGGTGAGTATGACGGGACTGCACTAATGGAGTTCAAGACGAGGAAGGAGATTATCTACCGGATCAGCCGTGAAACAGTCTGCACTTACGAGATGGATGACACCCCTCCTTTCGAGATCAACGATGAAGCTTTGGATATTGCGTTCGGGCTTGGAATGCTCTACGGTTCCTCGATGGTGGATGAGGTACATATCGCCAGAAAGCAGTATCTTGACGGAAGTATTCCCACCGGATTTCAGAGAACTGCAATTGTGTGTCTCGACGGCAGGGTACCCTTTAAAGACAGGCACATTCAGGTAATTCAACTCTCGATTGAGGAAGATTCATGCCGCGAGGTAAGTGACATCGGGCATCGCCGGACTTATCTTACCGACAGGCTCGGTATGCCACTGGTCGAGACGGTTACCGGTCCCGACATGAGAACCCCTCAGGAAGTCGCAGAAGTGGCGGAAATTCTGAGAAGACTTGCAAGGAGCACAGGCAAGGTTCGTTCCGGTATAGGTGCCGCCCGTCAGGATGTAAATGTAAGCGTTACGGGTGGTACAAGAATTGAAATAAAGGGGGTTCCGAGGATTCCTTTGATACCACTTCTTACTTATAACGAGGCAATGAGACAGTGGAACCTGCTCCGTCTAAGGGACGAGCTGAACAGAAGGGGAATCACAAAAGACACTTTCGAAAGTGTGACGACAGATGTTACCCGCCTGCTCAAAAAAACCCGCTATCAACCGATAACAAGTGCAATATTTGCCGGGATGAAAGTTCTGTGTGTTTCACTCAAAGGGTTTAAGGGACTGCTCAGATGGGAGACTCAAACTGATACCTACTTTTCAAGAGAAATTTCCGACAGGGTAAGGGTAATTTCGTGCCTGACTACACTTCCAAACATCATTCATTCCGACAGTCCGAGTGAAACGATTGCAACATCGGAATGGAACACACTTAAAAAAGCAGTGAATGCTTCAGAGGACGACACAATAGTTCTTGTTTGGGGAGATGAACAGGATGCAAAATCGGGAGCTGCAGAAATTGCAATAAGAGCGAAGGAAGCAACAATCGGAATTCCGTCAGAGACCCGGCAGGCGCTCAGAGACGGAACAAACGGCTTCGAAAGAATTCTTCCGGGAGCCGACAGAATGTATCCTGATACCGACCTTCCACCAAAGAAAATTACTCAGGAAAGAATTGCAAGAATCAGGGCAGGACTTCCCGAACCTGTATGGGAAAGGGAAGCGAGATACCGCAGTCTGGGTGTCCCTGCCGAACACATCGAAAAACTTGCGATGTCACCATTAGCCGGGATTTTCGAAGATGCCGTAAACGAATCAAATATCAACCCCCGTTTTGCTGCAAGAGTGCTGCTCGAATACCCAAGAAGACTGAAGAAAGAGCACCTTCCCTTGGAAAGGCTCACCGGTGAGAACTATGATTCCCTTTTCCGGCTGATAAACGAAGGGAAAATAGTGAAAGACAGTCTCTATTTTATTTTGAGAGAATCTCTCGCATCAGGCAGGGATATTGAATCAGTCATCCAGCCTCTTTCAAATTCTGAAGAGATCAGAGCCATTGTCCTTATTCATGCCGAAAAAATGAAATCGATGAAAATCAGAAGGTCCGAAAAAGCAAAAACCATCCTGATGGGGATGATAATGGAGGAACTAAGACTTAAAGCAAGCGGAAGTGAAGTTGAAAAAATAATGAATGAAATTGTGAGGGAGGTGTAGCATGGCAACTGATAATGATTATAAAGGTTACAGAGGCGAAGCGCTTGCAACACTTCAGAAGTTTTCTGCGATGATATGGAGTGATATAGAAGTGCTCACATCAGATGGAACATATTACGGAAGAGTACTTCCCCGTTCCGAAACAGCAGATGACAAACACATTGTGATAAAGCTTGTTTCTGGTTACAACATCGGAATTGCTGCTTCAAGGGTGCTTGATATAAAAGTAACCGGCAGGAAGGAAGCTCATTACAAAATTCCCGAAAAAGAATTTCCCTATGACCCCCGGAAGCCGAGAGTAAAACTGCTCGGAACGGGAGGTACCATCGCAAGTCGCCTCGACTACAGAACGGGTGCCGTGATTCCGGCATTTTCTCCGGGGGAACTCTACGGATCCGTCCCTGAGCTTGCAGATATATGCAATCTCGAAACGGAAAAGCTTTACGGTGTTTTCAGTGAAAACATGGGACCTGAACAATGGATCGGAACTGCCGAAGCCATCGGGCGTGAAATCGAAAAGGGTGTTCAGGGTATCGTAATCGGCCACGGTACAGATACCATGCACCACACGGCAGCCATCCTTTCATTCATGGTTCAGAATTCTCCTGTCCCAATCGTCATGGTGGGTTCTCAGAGATCGAGTGACAGACCATCTTCCGATGCAGCTTTAAACCTTATGCACAGCGTGAAGACTGCTGCCGAAAGTGATATAGCAGAAGTGCTTGTCTGCATGTTCGGACCCACTTCCGATGATTACGGTCTGCTTCACCGCGGTACCAGAGTCAGGAAAATGCACTCAAGCTACAGATCCACATTCCGGACAATCGGTGACATTCCCATTGCAATGGTGAGCCGGGAAACGATCACACCTCTTCGGCAGGATTATAAAAGACGAAGGCACGATAAAAATGTGATTATTAATACTGCGTTCGAAGAGAAAGTGGGAATCGTTTATTACTATCCCAACATGAAACCCGACATTATTGATTCTCTGATCGACAACGGGTACCGTGGAATAGTAATTGCGGGAACGGGACTTGGACATGTTAACAAACCTCTTTACCCTGCGTTAAAAAGAGCGAAAGAAAAAAATGTGGCTGTTTACATGACAGTTCAGACCCTTTGGGGCTATGTGCAGATGTATGTTTATGACACAGGCAGGGATATGATGGAACTCGGAGTGGTGCCTTGTGCGAACATGCTGCCTGAAGTGGCGTACATGAAACTCGGTTGGGCACTCGGTCAGACTGAGGACCTCGAGGTGGTGAAAAAGATAATGCTCACCCCCGTAAACGGTGAAATCACAGAGCGGGAACCGAGCAACGGGTATCTTATCCTGCAGGGTGGAATCCCCGAGGTCGAGGAGTTTATTTCGAAATATAGAAAATGATTATTCAAGGCTGAAGGATGAATTGTGAAGGCTGAAGAGTGAATCGCGAAGGCTGAAGGATGAATCGCGAACGGATCTTTTTTCAGCCCTCGCAATTCAGCCTTCTTTTTTCAGCCCTCAGCCCTCAAATTTAATCAAGTTTTCCGTTTTTGAGTTCATCTGCCAGTTTGTTGGCTTTGTAAACTTTACGGATTGCTTCATACATTCCTTTTGAATCGACTCCGACAGTTCTGTTTTCTTCGGGGAGATAAATGAAATTACCAACAAGACTTTCAATGTTTCCATCGAAGGCGAGCCCGATTACTTCGGCATTTTTGTTGATAATCGCACTTCCCGAGTTGCCGCCAACTATGTCATTGGTTGAGACAAAGTTGAATTGTGTGGAGAGGTCGAGGTCTTTTGGAATATCAGCCCATCTTTCAGGGAGTGAAAACGGATACTGTTTGTTGAAGCTGAAGAATCTGTCATAAAGTCCGAAAAATGTTGTTTTCACGGGAGCAACAGTTCCGTTGTAGTTGTATCCTTCCATTAATCCATCGCTAATTCTGAGTGTTCTGTTGGCATCAGGGGAGATGGAGGTTCCGTACATTTTATAAAGAATCTGACCAACGAGACCAAAAGTGATGTTTTCGGTATCGTTCACTTCTTTCTGTATTTCGCGTAATTGTTTAATCAGGTCGTAGTTTTCGGCAAAATGTTTTATAAATGGGTCGTCAAGAGCCAGAATTTCTTCCGGTTTCATGGCGAAAAATGACTTTACAGTTTCTTTATCCTTAAAGAGAGTCTTTGCAAGAAGAGCTTTTGCGGCTTCTTCGGAATTTTTCCCGTTGAATATTTTAGCAACAAGATTATTGCTTTTACCGAGATTCAGGTCCATAAAGTCGAGGTTTATTACGAGTTTTGCTGCCTCGAGCACAGGATCGAAGTTTTTCGGGAAGATATTGCCAATCATATCCTTATACCGTTTCGATTGCAGGTTTGTATCCCTTTTTTCTTCGGGGAGCTGCATCTCGCGGGCGAATCTCACAAGTTCATACGCAATAACCCAGTGACGGGCTGAATAGGTGTTGTTCACGGAGAAAGCAGCCAGCTTTGTATCAATTTCCTTCATTTCAGCACGGGTTGTCGCAATACTCTTCCACACATCACCGTAGGTTGCTTTGAGAGCGGGGTCGGAATTTACAAACTCAAGGGCTTTTTTCTCAAAATCCTTTTTTCTTGCAATCAGGTAAGGGTCGCACAAAGCCTTGTAAGTATGGGTTATACTTTTCCAGCCGTTGGAGAAAGCAAGTCTGAGATTCTCATACTCTTCAGCTTTTGAAGGGTTGGTTTTCTTCAGCTCATCCAGTTTGAAATAGAGAGTATTCATCAGGAAGGAACTGTTTCTGTACTGGATATCTCTCAGATATTCGAGCTGGGCAACAGTTCTGAGACGGTTGGTTGAACCGGGATTACCGACTGTAAAAACCAGTTCACCTTCGGCAGCGCCGTTTTCGCTCCATTTGAAGAAGTTTTTGCTTTTTACGGGTTTACCGTTTTCATCATAGACTCTGTAGAAAGTGCAGTCGAGGTTGTATCTTGGAAAGGTGAAATTGTCAGGATCTCCGCCAAAGTAGCCAATCCCTTCCTCCGGCTGGAAGACAAGCCGCACATCTTTAAATACTTTAAAGCCCTGAACGAAAAAGAGACTGCCGTTATAGTAGGTGGTAACATCGCATTTAAGTCCTGTTTCCTTCTCGTATTTTGCTTTGGTCTCTTTCATCATTTTTTCACGGATCGAAATTTTCTCTTTCAGATCCTTTCCTTTGTTGATTTCGGCGGTAATCTGTTCGGTTACATCCTGAAGGAAGACCAGTTGCTCAGCCACATAGTTTGGGATTTTTCTTTCTTCCTCGAGAGTTGCGGCATAGAATCCGGTTTTTGCGAGGTCTTCTCCCTCCTTTTGTACCTGTCTTTGTACTCCCCTTGCACAGTGGTTGTTGGTCATTACAAGACCATCTTCGGAGACAAAGGATGCGGTACATCCCGGAATTCTGAGAGCGGAGAGACGGACATCATCAAACCATTCCTTCGCCGCTTCGAAACCATATTTTTCTTTCAGGTACTGATACGGCGGGAACTCAAATGTCCACATTTTGCCGGTGTCATATTTCCCGGCTTTTACGGTATCAGGATTGAATGAATATTGCGCATTTATGCTTTGAAACAGAAATGCCAGTGTGAATAACAGTGCAAGAGATCTTTTGAACATTCTTTGAACCTTTGTTAGTTGAAACTATTGAGATAAATAAAATCTTCGTTTGTATATAACTTCCGGAATTTACCCCGGGAAAGACCGTTGCAGATCAGTCTGTCCTGTTTTCCAAATCAAGCAGCCATTTTTTTCTGTCAAGACCGCCGCCATAACCGGTGAGCGATCCGTTGGAGCCAATAACCCTGTGGCAGGGGATTACGATACTTATCAGGTTGTCACCGTTTGCGTTTGCAACAGCTCTTACTGCCGAAGGTTTCCCGATTGCAGTTGCCTGTTCCTTGTATGAACGGGTTTTACCGAAGGGGATCTCCATCAGGGCTCTCCATACCTGTTTCTGAAATGGGGTGCCTGTCAGAACCAGATTCAGATCGAATGCAGTCCTCTTTCCTTTAAAATATTCGTCAAGCTGGACCTTCAACCGGGTGAGATGCTCATTTTCACCTTCGATCATATCGTCCTTCAGTTTTTTCCTCAACTTCTCGAGTTGGACTGTTCCTTTTTCCGAGGCAAATTCCACAAAAGTGATGCCTTCCTCATTTGCACCGAGAAGAAGTTCCCCGACAGGGCTCTTCATTGTAGTCTTAAAGATCATAATGTTACTTCTTTCTTTTGTTAAAAAATCCGAGAATTGCTCCGAGGCACACAGACCACAGGGCTGCGAGCCCTATTTGATACGGTTTTGGCAGCATAAAAGTGACAGTATGAGCCGGAAGCCAGAACCAGATGAGAGAATAAAATCCTTTATCGATATTCGCCCAGTTGCTTTTTCCTGCGATGAGATTATCAAGAAACCGGTGTAAAAGGACGAGCAGTACACCAAACTGCACATTCATTGCAAATGAAACTGCAAATGCGTGCGTGAAATTGTTCAGTTCAGGAAGCAGTCCCGCAGTAACAAGGCCTTCCACAAATGACTTGTAGCCGGTAAACGCATATTTAATCAATACCGCCAGGAATGCCCATTCAACAAACTTCAGCAGAAGTTCATGAGCCTTGTACGGCATGAATGGTCTTTTATTGATAATCCATGAAGCAATCATGTCACCCAGGGTACCAAGAATGGCAAACTGGATCATCGCTGAAATAATCGGGTGAAGTGTTACTATGTCAATGTACCATTGCATCAAACAGGAGATTCCGGACTGTGTAAAAAAAATTGTATACTGATTGTTAAAATTAATGAAAAATGATAAACTTATATTAAGTTTACGACTCGATTGATTTAAAAATAAGAGAAAAAAGATATGAATCAGACGATAGAAAAATTTATTTCAAAAAGATCATTTGCCCTTGCAGGAGTGTCGAAAGATTCCCGGAAATTCGGAAATGCCATACTTAAAGAACTAGCAGGCAGAGGCTTTACGGTTTATCCTGTTCATCCATCACTTGACAGTGTTGAAGGGGTGAAGTGTTACAGAAGTCTCGATCTCGTGGTCGAATTCACACAGTCTTTGATAGTGTGTGTAAAACCCGATAATGCTGTCTTTGTAGTAAAGGAAGCTGCGGCTGCAGGATTCAGATCGGTCTGGTTGCAGCAGGGTTGCGGAACAGTGGAAGTGAAGGCTGCAGCAGAAAAAGCCGGTCTCGAGGTTGTCGCCGGAAAGTGCATCCTCATGTACACTGAACCCGTTGGTGGATTACACAAATTTCACAGAGGTATAGTCAGGCTTTTCGGGAAATATTGATTAATTTTCCGAGGGCACTTATTATTATATTATATTTAAGGTTGAGTTTATACATTTTCCCGTAAAAAAATGTCAGTTAATCTTGCATTTATCAATTAACAAATTTGAGATGTGAAAATGAAATGTCCCGAATGCGGAAAAGAAACCCCGTCAAATAAAAGTCACTGTCAGGAATGTGGAGCAAAATTGAAAACAGAATTCAGAACATGCGCAAACGGTCATCAATATTCAGGTGACTACTGTCCTTATTGTCCGGCAGAAGACCGGTTAAGCGGAGTCCCCACGGTAGTGGAAGAGAGACCGGCACCATTGTCAGAAGACAGAACTGTTATCGAGAAAGGCGGCCCTTCTGTTTCAGCCTACCAGTCACCTGCGTCATACCCTTCACCAGGAGACAGAACCGAAATCGTAACCCCCGCGAAGCAACCATTACCCGGTCAGCCGATGCTCGCACCACTCGGCAGCGAGAAGGTGAATCCGGCAGGAAGAAAAATAGTCGGTTTTCTCGTCAGTTACGATATCGACCCTCTCGGAATGGTTTACAATCTTTATGAAGGAAGAAATCTCATAGGCAGAATTCATCCGGCATCAGTTCTCATTCCAAACTCGAGTGTGAGCGACAAACACGCCCTGATACTCTACAGAGACGAAAAATTTTATCTTGCTGATGAGCTATCGACTAACGGAACTTTTGTAAATGGTGAAATGATCGAGGAAAAAGTGAAGCTCGCTGACCGTGACGAGGTGAAATTTGGAGAAATAAAAACAAGATTCATCATTATTTAGTCTGAACAGGCAGTTCAAACTTTTTATCGATAAATTGAGAAAGAACTTAAGATGAAAAAAGTAATTCATTCTGCGTTTACAAGGGCATTGTTTTCAAATCTGCTGTTTGCCATTCTTCTTCTTTCGGCACCATTTCAGGCAGATGGACAGGGATTGAATGCAAGATACATCAAGAGTAACACAAAGGAATTTCCGAGGAATACCCTCACTTCCCTGCTCGTGTACGACAATTATGGAGTAGCAGTAAAGGGGCTCGACAAGGGTAACTTTACAGCCTTCCTCGACGGGAAAGAAGGAAAAATCAACTCGGTTTCCACTCTTGCAGCCACCGGAAAAGGGATATACACAGTCCTCTGTTTCGATATTTCAGGTTCGATGAAGGGGAAGCCGATCGAAGATTCGAAGGCTGCGGTTCTCCGGTTTATTAATGAACTTGGCGACAAGGATTACCTTGCCATCTACAGTTACGGAGAAGATGCAAATCTTGTAGCAGACTTCAGCAACGACAAGGGTTATCTCACCGAACAGGTGAAAAAACTTTCTGCGAAAGACCCCCATACCTCGCTTTTCTATGGAGCCAACAAAGGACTTGAGAAACTTCGTGACAAAGCAAAAGCCGATGAACCGGTAAACCTTATAGTCATCGGTGACGGCAACAACGACAGTCCCAACGGCGCCTACTCGATTGATGATGTGATCGCAAAAGCCAAGGAAATTGGTGTCCCCGTTTTCACATTTGGGTACACTTCCGCTGACAGAATTTCCCTTCAGAACCTTGAGAAAATTGGAAATGAGACCGGTGGCAGATATTATGAATCGCCCGGGAAGGAACAGCTCGACGAGAATTTCAGAAAGATGCGTGACAACATCATGAACATCTACATCCTTTCCTACTCGGTCTTTGATCTTGAAGGAAAAGGTCAGGATGTGAATGGAGTTTTTACTGCAAAAAAAGATCAGTTGAAAAGTGAAGTAAGCGGAAAGGTGAATCTCCCTCCTTCCAAAGCTGCCGCAAAACCGGAGGATACCACAGAATTCCCGCTCCTGTATGTGCTGATTGGTGCCGGGGTGCTCCTCCTTGTTGGTGGAATTGTGCTCATTGTAACAAGTTCGAACAAGAAAAAAAGGCAGGAAGTTGAAAGACGCCGCCGTCAGGAAGAGGAAGCCGAAGCTGCCAGACTCGCTTTACAAAGGGAAAAGGAAGAGTTCGAAAAGGCTAAATCACCCGTCGAGACTCCTGCCCGTCCCGTTTCAACATCGGGGAAAACCGTGGTGGATGAACCGTTTGCACCGACTGTAACCGAACAGGGTGATGCCGGCAGAACTGTGATAGTAAGACCCGGTCAGGGATCGGGAAGTGTTTCCACCCTCTTTCTGGATGTGAAGGTCGGGGAACTCGCCGGACAACAGTTCACAGTCACAAAATCGGGAGCCATTATCGGCAGATCTCAGGCGGATGCCACACTGGTGCTGCCCGTATCAACCGTGTCAAAAAGACATGCAAAAATTTCCTGGAACAATGCCGGCTTCGTAATAGAAGACCTTAATTCATCCAACGGTGTATTTGTAAATATGAACAGGATAACAGGACCAGTGCTGATATCGGATGGAAATTCATTTAAGATTGGTGGCTGCGAAGGTCACTTCAGAATAAAATAGCCGGGAAAAGGAAATGGCAGATAAAATTAAACTCGAGTTTGGGAACAGATCTGATGTTGGTCAGGTAAGGAAGGCGAATGAGGACTATTTCGGCTACTACAGCGGTGTGTTTGGCGAACTCTTCATTGTTTGTGATGGAATGGGCGGGTATAAAGGAGGCAAAGTGGCTTCCACTACCGCAGTTGAAGCCATCAAGAAACACTTCGAGGGAGTGAAACCGGGAGCCGACCTGAGAATGGAGCTCTTCAATTCCTTAAAGCTTGCTGACAAAGAGATAACCATTAAGGCGGAAGAAGATCCCGAACTCGGAAGAATGGGCTCGACTGCTGTGGTTGTGCTTATTAACAACAATCACCTCTACTTTGCCCACATCGGAGACAGCAGAATTTACCGTATCCGTGAAGATGAGATAGAGAGACTGACACGGGATCACTCCCTCGTTCAGGAGATGGTTGACAGCAACATTATCACCGAGGAGCAGGCTGAACATCACCCGCAAAAAAATGTGATTCTTCGCTCTCTTGGTCCCAATGGCAACTCTGAACCACAGGTCGACCCCAGAGATGAGGTTTTATTCAAGGATGATATTATTGTCCTCTGTTCGGATGGACTGACAGGTCATGTGGAAGACAGGGAGATCAGGGACATTGTTCTTAAGAATCCTCCCATCGAAGCATGTAACAAACTCGTGAATCTTGCCAACGACCGGGGTGGCAAGGACAACATAACCGTCCAGGTTATCAAAGTCGCCGAAGGGAAAAGGAAAGCTGCAAGTCTGAAGGACAAAGCAAAACTGACGCAGGCAGGTATAATTGCAGGTGTTGCACTTCTGGTTCTGATTCTGTGGTATGTCTTAAGCAACTTTAATCAGAAAGTTGTGATTCCCGAATCAAATGAAGTCGTAAACACGGCAAAAGACACCACTCAGGTGAAAAAAACCGACGACACTTCAAATCAGTCAAAAAAGAAGCAGGACGCGGATAAGACTGGAAATACCGATACTAAGCAAGGCAATGGAAACTAACCCAACGACAAAGATTTTATGTTCACAGAAAACCAGATTATAAAAGACGAATACAGAATAATCCGTAAAATCGGTGAAGGCGGAATGGGTACAGTATATCTTGCCGAGGATATCCACATGCAGCAGGAAGTGGCAATTAAACTGCTGCATCCGGCACTTACCACTGATCCGGAAATCGTCGAGAGGTTTAAAACCGAAGCCAAGGCACAGTATAAGCTGACACATCCGTATATCGTCAAACTTACCCGGCTGGTTCAGTATGGCGATGACTATTTCATTGTAATGGAATATGTTGACGGCATGACTCTTAAAGAGATGCTCCGGAAAACGGGGCTGCTTCCGGAAGACAGGGCACTGCCGATATTTCATAAAATCCTTCGCGGTCTTGCTTATGCCCACTCGCAGGGGATAATCCACCGTGACATAAAACCCGGAAATATCATCATTGATGGTAAAAGCGGTAACCCGAAGATTACCGATTTTGGAATAGCGAAGATTCTTGGTGACAAAGGGATGACGCAAACAGGGACGAAACTCGGAACTGTTTATTACATGTCTCCCGAACAGATAAAGAACCCGAAGGCGGTCGATCAAAGAACTGATGTCTATTCGCTTGGTGTGACTCTCTATGAAATGTTAACGGGGAACCTCCCCTATAACACGGGGCTTGATTCAGAGTATGATCTGATGAACGAGATCGTTAATACACCTATAAAAAATCCTCTCGACTACTATCCGCATATCTCCCCCGGTGTGGTAAAAATGATTTATCACATGACCGCAAAGGACAAGTCAACAAGATACGGACATTGTGAGGAGTATATCGATTTCCATCTTCGAAATGCAAATGAAGAAAAGCAAACTCCGTCACAGAAGGTATCCAGTGGCTCCGCTTCATTCCTCCTTTTGCTTGCCCTGACAGCGGTTGTGGTTCTCCTCTTTATTTTTGGTAACGATCTTACCAAAATGATCAAAGGAGGTAAGATAGTGAAGGATACCGTTACGGTAAACAAGGACTCAATTGACAAGGTTGAGTTTGACAAACTGCAACGGGAAAAAGAGAAAATGAGAAGAGACAAGGAAGCGAAAGCCAAAAAAGATTCCATAGATGCCGCAAAGGCTGATACCGTGAAGAAGAAAAAACCGGCAGTCGATGAGGAGACAATTCCCCCCGACTCAACCCAAAATTGAGGTGGACAATGTTCGAAACTGTTGACAGAAAATATTATAATAATATCAGACTGGGAGCAATTGTTTTTGCAACGGTTGTGGTGCTTTTTCTCCTTGTCGATTACCTTGCATTTTCCTCGAAAGAAAAGGGTGTGGAGGCAGCGATAGTTACCTCTGATCTTAGTGTCGAGGAGTTTGATGATTCCACTCTGAAAATCACCATTCCTCTGATTATAAAAAACCATCTTGCATTGGCTATTACCCCCGGTAAATTCGAAGTCAGGTTTGGCGGGAAAAATATAAAACCAAGAAACGCCGATTTCTCAGTCGGTGCCGGAGAATCGGATACCATTTCGCTGCCCCTGGTATTCGATTTGGAGGAGAAAGACTTGCTCCATAAACCAGTTGAACTCACAATCTCTCTGGAAACCGGGATTTTTTACAGAAACTGGGATATCAATTACTCCGGCAAAATTTCACCTGATTCAGTCCTTGACCGGATAATGAGTGAGACAATCAGGGCTTTCACCGATAATAACGAGCACATTAAAGGGAAGTACAAAGAAGAGGGTGGGAATTTGAAGGCAACAGTCTCAGTAAAAAATCCTTTCTCCTATTCCGTTAAAATTTCTTTTGATGAGAAAATTATTCTAAATACAGGTTCCGGTACCGCAATCAATGTGACCGAAAAACCGCTTCCGGTCGAAATTCACCCTATGGATTCTGCAGAAATAAAATTCGTGTTCCCTCACAAAACAGAAAAGCCGACAAAAGACAAAGATAAATCAAAAGATAAGTCCAATGAGAACAAACACTCAAAGTCATTTGAAATCACCGGAAATCTTGTGGTCAAAGTACTCGACATGGAGAGAAACAGGCGAAGAAGTATTTCACTAATAGAACTCGGGAAGTAAGTCCAAAGCTCACCGGCAAAACTTCATTACAGATAGTCAACAATTACGCTGAATCCCTCCCTCAATATTAAAAGAGGTTTCGGACTTGATGTAATTAATATTCACAAAAATTTTCCGAACCTCCGCATATTCTCCCTATATACTGATACATCACTTTTCAGGCAGAAGATGGGAAAAATCGTTCACACATACGAGTTATTGGAGCAGTTGGGGCAGGGTGGAATGGGTGTGGTTTACAAAGCCAGACACATCCATTTCAACGAGATTTATGCGTTAAAGAGACTTTGGGAGCAGTACAGTAAAGACCCTGCAGCATTAAAGCTGTTCCTGAATGAAGGTGTGACATTGAGGGGTCTGTCCCACAAGAACATCGTCAGAGTTTACGACTTGTTCAGCGTGAGTGAAGACTACTACATAGTCATGGAATACATTCAGGGAAGAACCTTGAGTGAAATCATAAAGCGGGAAACCGGTCCGATATACCGTGAGAGAGCCATCAAGTTATTTAAGCAGATGCTTGAGGGCATATCCTACATCCACAGCCGGCATGAACCGATAATCCACCGCGATATAAAGCCCTTGAATGTTTTGGTGACAGCTGATGATACGGTAAAGATAACCGATTTTGGAATAGCGAAGGCTTTGGAAGGAGGCGGAGGGCATGCCAGCACTGTGGTGAAGGGAACCCCTGTGTATATGAGTCCCGAACAGATAATATCCCCCTCCACAATAGATATCCGTACAGATGTATATTCACTTGGAATGACCTTCTATGAGATGCTGTGCGGTCACACCCCGTTTGAATCAAGTAAAGATACGACACCCACCTCTGTTTACGCAACAATAATGACAGGGAAAGTACCTCCTCCGACACATTTTTACCCCGGCATCTCAGATGCCCTGTCAGATTTTGTAATGAATGCGATCGATAAGGAGAGAGAATACCGTTTCCCAAGTGCAAATGAAATGCTCAAAGAACTCGAGAGACTTGAAAGAAGTGGTGAGACAGTTTATCAGGAAATACCGAAATTTGTTCCGCCGAAGGTGAGTGAAGTGGAATATCAAAGACAGCCTAAACCCGAACCTAAAAAACCTGAATCTGAACCTGAAACAAAACCAAAAACAGAATCAGTACATTCAAAATCCAGGGAAACATCCGCTGCAAATTCAAAACAAAGTTTAACTTCGAACGAAAACCGATATTATTGGATATGGTTTGTCGTTATGGCGGTTACTGCAGTAGCATTATATATTTTGCCGTCATTGCTCGTGAGAAAAGTGCCAACACTACCCGCAGTCGCAGATTCTGTCGCAGTTGAGATATCTGCACCAGCCACTAAAGCCGCAACCACTGACACTGCAATATCTGTAAAACATTTAAATGAAATGATTGTCGTTGAAGGTGGCGTTTTTCAGATGGGAAGTAATGACGGACAATCGGATGAGAAGCCGGTACATTTTGTTACGGTAGGAAGCTTTCAGATTGGGAAATATGAAGTTACACAGGAATTATGGGAGAGTGTGATGGGGAGTAATCCCTCAAATTTCAAGGGGAAGAGAAAACCGGTTGAACAGGCTTCCTGGTACGATGCAGTTCAGTTCTGCAACAAATTGAGTGAGACGGAGGGATTACAGAAGGCATACGCGGGAAGCGGAGAAAATATAATCTGCGACTTCAATGCAAACGGATACAGACTACCAACAGAAGCAGAGTGGGAATATGCAGCAAGAGGAGGAAACAAGAGCAAAGGATATACATACATCGGGAGCAACAACGCAGACGAAGTGGCTTGGTATAGAGATAACACAGGAAGAGAGACCCATACCGTTGGCGGGAAGCAACCTAACGAACTGGGGATAAATGACATGAGTGGAAATGTAGGGGAATGGTGTTGGGACTGGTACTCAAAATACACATCCTCAAGTCAGACGAACCCCAAGGGAGCTAATTCGGGGTCCGGTCGTGTGAGTCGTGGTGGCAGTTGGTGCTACGAGCCGGAATATTGTCGCGTTGCCTGCCGTTTTTTCAGCGCGCCTATGTATGGGGGCACCTTTATCGGATTCCGTTTGGCGAGAACAAAATAGTCTGTCTGACTCATCCCAATGAATCGGGAGGGATTAAAGTACCGAAGGCATCCCTGCGGGAGATTAGCAGGATTCGCTAAATCATGAATCAAACCCTCTTTGCGTTCTTTGCGGTTTCCCTTAAAAACTCACCGTTTTATCCGCCCAAATCACCATATTAAGACAATCCACCATTGTGGAGATCGGGCATGAAGTTGTATTCTCAAGGTGTCGTGATTTCAGGCAGGTGCCACATGCGAGAAGTTCACCCCCGATAGAGACAAAGAGTTTAAGCTGTTCATCCACATTGTATTTTTCGTGGGTGAGTCCCTCGCACTCGACCGCCTCACCCATCAGAAAAACTTTTGTTTCATGTCCTTGCTTCAATGAGGTAACTGCAAAACGGAAAGCATTCCACGCTTTTTCAAATTCTTTTGTTTCGATTATTACGCCGATTTTCATTTCTTTTCCAATCTAAAATGTTACTCTTCGTCACTAAGCAAAAAGTTGTTGCTTATCGCCTTAAATGAGAATCTTTTACCTGAAGTGGTTCTGAAAACCAGACCTTCACGGTTTGCATCAGGATTCAGGGCAGATTTCCCGTTTGCCATCGTCAGTATTTCATCGACAGATTGAGGGAGTTGAAGTGCCTCCTCGATTACAGGGACGGTTGCCAGACCAAATTCATCGATGATCGATTTGAACGACGGGTAATCGAAGTATTCATATTTATCGATATCAAACACATCGAAGAATTTTATGGTTTGTCCGCGAAGCCTGTAAATGTTTTTTTGAATTCCTTCACCGATCAGTTCGCCCTGCAGAGCAATATTTTTTCCGAGATTACGCAGTTTGTTCTCGATGTCCAACTCTTTTACGACACGCCAGTAGGTGTTTTCGGGATTTTCGACCAGTTCGAGATTCCTTGAACAGATGCCAAACTGACCGTCTTTCAGATATATCGTGATAGAGGTACCATCCACTTTTTCGGTTACATAAAAGAGTGAATCTTTATAGTTTGGGAGTGAATCGATGAGATTTTGGATTCTTTCTTCGTCTGTTTTGCTTATGAAACCGGGGAATGGACCCTTAACCTCGCCGGCGAGTTGTGCCGGAATTGGGGGCTCATACTTCACTACGCCGAGAATTTCAGTGACATCAGTTCCGGGAGGCGGCACTTCGGGATAACCGGGGAGTGATGACACGGGCAGAAGCAATCCCTGGCTTATTACACCTCGCAATTTTATGGTTTTCAGTCTGAATCCTTCGGTACCATCGGACATCTTTTTATATGATGACTTGCGGAGAAACTCGAATTCAGGCTGTACGGGGAGGAAGGAATCAACTTCGCAATAGATTGCCGGATCTCCCGGTTTGAATTCATCTTTTTTGATGACGACTTTCCAGCCGAGAACCGAGGCTACCTGGATTCTGTCTGCACCCTCTATCGGCTGCACATCTGAAATAATCTGTATTGTTGCAAGTTTTCTCATTCTGTCCTCATTCCTTAAAAATCACCTCTCTAATTTAAGCATCAATCCATTAAAAACGAATCTGAACAGACTTAAAACCGGAAAAAATTTTTCGCAAAAACAACCTGTTCATAAAACTCTGACTGTCGTGTCCGAAGTGCATTCTCTCGTAAAATTTCCGTAAGTTTGGAGATACAATTTTTTGAAATCAGGAACAGTATTATGATATCAGATGCAATAAAACCCGCCGTAAGAACCGACAATATCACCTATGCGATCAGAGATATTTTACTTGTGGCAGATGAAGTGGCAAAAACAGGTAAAGAGATGCTTTATTTAAATATCGGTGACCCCAATATTTACGATTTCGAACCCCCCCGTCACCTCGTTGAAGCCTCTTACCGGGCAATGTTGATGAATAAAAACGGTTATGCTCCTTCTTCGGGGATAAAGGAAGCCGTTCAGGCAATCAGGGATGAAGGTGCAAAAAAAGGAATCAAAAACATCCGTGATGTCTTCGTTACGCACGGAGCGAGTGAAGCTATTGACATTTGTCTGACAGCACTTGTAAATGATGGCGAGAATGTCCTCACACCGACACCCGGTTACCCCCTTTATACAGCTATTTCTGCGAAACTTTCCGCCTACGAAAATCCTTATTATCTCGATGAATCAAACGGTTGGCAACCCGACATTGATGACATAAAGAAAAAAATAAACAGTAAAACAAAAGCGATTGTCCTCATTAATCCAAACAATCCGACAGGCTCACTTTACAAAAAGGAGATTCTGGAAGAAATCATAAAACTTGCTGAAGAGAACAATCTCGTGATTTTTGCCGACGAAATCTACGATAAACTCCTTTTCGATGGTCAGAAGCACATCTCCATCGCTTCGCTCAATTCGGAAGTTCCAATGATTACATTCGGTGGACTTTCCAAGAATTACATGGTCCCCGGTTTCAGAATAGGCTGGGGAATTGTAAGCGGAAATGAAGCCAAACTGAAAGATTATCTTGGAGCCATAAACAGGATTTTAAGATCCAGACTATCGGCAAACCACCCTGAACAATACGGAATCAAGATCGCTCTTGAAGGTGACCAGTCACACCTCGTGGACGCAATGAAAAAGCTTCAGGTGAGAAGGGACATTACTTTCGAAATGTTGAATCAGATCGAAGGAGTCAGTTGCGTTAAACCTGAAGGTGCTTTTTATGCTTTCCCAAAGATAGAAACGGACAAAACAGATTTCGAATTTGTGACGGGATTGATAAAAGAGACGGGTGTGGTTGTGGTACACGGCAGCGGATTTGGTCAGGTTCCGGGAACAAGACACTTCAGAGTGGTGTTTTTACCTGAGGATGATATATTAAGAAGAGCATATAAAAAGATTGGCGAATTCTACGGCAAGTTTGCTTAAAGTCTTTAATATATCTATATTTAAAGTTTGATTTATCGTACTTTCACGGACAAGTTTGGATAACATTAACATAACAACACTACCCGGTGGCACAACAGTTGTCACCGAGCATGTACCTTATGTACAGTCATTTTCGCTGGGCTTCTGGTACAATACGGGTTCATGTGATGAGACCATTGAAACGAGTGGTATCTCACATTTCCTGGAGCATATGCTATTTAAAGGCACAAAGCGGCGTACTGCAAAGAAGATTTCCGACGATATCGAATCCCTCGGCGGTTACATCAATGCTTTTACTGCCAAAGAGCATACATGCTACTATGCCAGAGGGATGGCTTCCAATCTCGGGAAGACATTTGATGTAATAGCTGACATGGTACAGTATCCACTCATGCGTGAGAAGGATATCAGAAACGAGATTGGTGTTATTCTTGACGAGTTAAACGATTTAAACGACAATCCTGATGAACTGATCTTCGACAAATTCGAAGAGCTGGTTTTCCCGGGTCTGCCACTCGGATACTCAATACTGGGTTCCGAGCAGACCATTTCGTCGTTTAATCATGAAATGGTGACTGCACATCACGCTAATCATTACACACCGGGGAATCTGCTGATTTCCGCTTCGGGTAACATTACTCATGATCAGCTTGTGAAGCTGGCTCAGAAGCATCTGCACAAATCGACGATTCGTGCTGAAATAAAGAGGGATTACGCAGGAACTCATCCGGGTATCGAGCATGTGATGCTGAGAGAGACCGAGCAGGTTTATTCCATTATGGGGGCAAAAAGTGTCGGCTACAACAGTGGACAGAGGTTGCCTCTAAACATTCTTTCCCTGATTCTCGGGGAAGGAACGAGCAGCCGGCTCTATCAGAACATTAGAGAAAAACTCGGAATTACATATCAGATTAACAGCTTTATCAATTTTTACAAAGATGCCTCTTCGTTTGGGATCTATTTCTCGACAAATACAGGTAATTTTGACAAGGCTATGAAGAATATAGAAAAAGAGCTCAACAAGTTCAGAGAGAGAGAAATCGATCACCGTGAACTGAAAAGAGCAAAAGAGTATTTGAAAGGAAGCATCCTTCTTACACTCGAAAGCACTTCCAACAGAATGATCAGAATGGCAAATCTGTTACTGAATCATGGAAGAATAATCCCTGTTGAAGAAGTGATACAAAAAATAGATGCAGTAACTGCGGAAGAGATAAAAGTTCTCGCCGACGATCTGCTTAGGTTCGAAAATTTTACAAAAGTGTTTATTAAACCGCAAACCAAACTGATAACTACCGCAGCATAGGAGAAGACCTGAATGGGAAAGTTTATTTTGGACGGACAGGAGATAGATTTTAAGCCGGGGCAAACGATAATTGAGGCGGCCAAGGAAGTCGGAGTGGATATACCCCACTTTTGCTGGCACCCTTCACTTACCGTATCCGGCAACTGTCGTGTTTGTTTAGTCGAAGTTGAAAGAATGCCAAAGCTCGCGATTGCATGTGCAACACAAGCTGCTGAAGGTATGGTTGTACATACAGAATCCACGAAAGCCCTCTCCGCCCGTCAGGCTGTTATGGAGTTCCTGCTTATAAATCACCCGCTTGATTGTCCTATTTGTGACGAAGCCGGTGAGTGTAAGTTGCAGGACTACACCTACAGTCACAGCATCGGTGAAAGCCGGTTCACGGAAGAAAAACAGCACAAAGAAAAAAGGGTTCCTTTGGGACCTCATGTGATGTTTGATGGTGACCGTTGTATCTCATGCTCGCGTTGCATCAGATTCTGTGATGAAATTGCCGGGGAAACCCAGCTCACCTTTGTAAACAGGGGTGACAGGGTTACAATTCAAACCTACCCCGGAAAAGAACTTGATAATCCATATTCACTAAATGTTACAGATATCTGTCCTGTAGGTGCTTTAACCAACAGGGACTTCAGATTCAAATCGAGAGTCTGGGACATGTCGAATACTTCCTCGGTTTGTCCGGGATGTTCCAGAGGATGTAATGTTGATGTTTGGGTAAGAAGCAATGAAATATTAAGACTTACTCCGCGTCAAAACGATGATGTAAACAGCTATTGGATGTGCGACAACGGTCGTTTGAATACCTGGAAAAATGTAAACGCTGAAGACAGAGTCGACGGTTGTCACATCAAAAGGGAAGCCGGATTGAGCAAAGCAACATGGGATGAGGCACTTTCAAAAGCTGCTTCCGACCTGCACAGTTACAAACCGGGTGAAATCGCCCTTATCGGTTCAGGAAGAATTACGGTTGAGGATAATTTTATTCTCTCGAAAGTTGCAAATCACCTTCACTGCAATAATCTTGATTTCCCGAGACACACAATTCCCGGCAGCGGTGATGACATCCTGATACGCGATGAAAAATCACCGAATGATAATGGTGCCCTCAAGGCAGGCGTAAAACCTGTTAAAGATGGATTGAACCTGGCAGGTATTCTTGTTGCCATCAATGAGAAAAAAATAAAAGCTCTGGTTGTGGTGGAAGAGGATCTGGCAGCATTCGATCCGGCATGGGCTGAAGCATTGAAAAAGCTCGACTTTTTAGTAGTTCTTGCTTCCAATTTCAACGCAACAACTCAGTTTGCAGATGTTGTCTTCCCGGCAGCCACCTGGACAGAAAAAAATGGTGTATTCATCAATTTCCAAAACAGAGCACAGCGAATTCGTCCTGCGGTTACAACTGAGCAGATGGATCGCAGTCTTGACGGTCTTGCGATGAGCAGACTCGACAAGTTTGGAACGAAATATGACCGTTGGGGCAACTACAAAAAATATGATGCCAAACCGTCATGGAAGATACTTCTCGATCTTGGTCACCTGTTCGGATTAAAAGGCAAATTCGATATGGCAGAGGATGTCTGGGAAGAATTTACAAAGCACCACCCCGGTTTCCATGGTATCACTTATGATGAACTTGGAGAGTCGGGAATTACAGTTGAAAAAGAATTACTTAAAGTTTAAAGAAGAGACAGATTAAATGGAATCTTGGATAATTGCCGGCATTGCATTGGTAAAAGTGCTTATAATAGCAAATATCATGCTGCTAACGGTTTCTTATTTGGTTTATTTTGAACGGAAAATATCTGCCTGGGCACAGAGCAGGGTCGGACCAAACAGGGTAGGACCCGCAGGGCTTCTCCAGCCGTTTGCCGATGTGTTCAAACTCCTTCTGAAAGAGGATATTGTTCCCGACAAGGCAAATAAACCAATTCATACTTTGGCACCATTTCTCGCACTGTTTGTAGCTTTTGCCACATATGCGGTCATTCCGATAGGACCCGATGTGGAAATGTTCGGAAGGACAATAAACCTTTCGGTAGTCTCGAACATCAACGCCGGGATTCTTTATGTAATGGCACTCACATCAATAGGTGTGTATGCAATCACGATGTCGGGCTGGTCTTCAGGATCAAAATATTCGCTTATTGGCGGAATCAGATCCTCGGCACAGATGATATCTTATGAGATATCGATGGGATTCTCCATTGCCGGTGTTTTAATCTTCTCGGAATCGTTGTTACCACAGAAGATCGTGGAATCACAGGCGGGATTGATGTGGAACGCTTTTATTCAACCGATTGGTTTCATCACATTCGTTACAGCGGCTTTTGCAGAGACAAACAGACTTCCCTTTGATCTTCCCGAAGCAGAACCTGAGCTGGTTGGTGGTTTCCATACTGAGTATTCCAGTATGAAATTTGCTGCATTTTTCCTTGCAGAGTATGCAAACATGATAATTGCCTCAGCCCTTATCGTCACCCTCTATTTGGGTGGATGGCAGGTACCGTATATTGAAAAACTCGGTTTGTCGTCAGGAGTTCAGGCATTGTTACAGGTTGGTGCATTCTTCATAAAAATGGGAGCGCTTCTCTTCTTTTTCATCTGGGTCAGATGGAGTCTGCCCCGTTTCCGTTATGATCAACTAATGAATATCGGTTGGAAAGTTATGTTCCCGCTTTCACTTCTGAATGTGCTTTGGGCAGCAGTTTTAGCAATGATTCTCAATTAGGATATCG
Source organism: Bacteroidota bacterium (assembly GCA_020161395.1). Classification (NCBI taxonomy): domain Bacteria; kingdom Pseudomonadati; phylum Bacteroidota; species Bacteroidota bacterium. The sequence continues at coordinate 25,515 of JAIUOE010000001.1, read as the reverse complement.
ATATGGCAGTCAAGAAACGAATGAAAGATTTTACATTGATGGAGAAAATATATCTTCCATCAATTGCGGAAGGTTTGGCAATCACACTTAAAAACATGTTCAAACCAAAATATACAATGGAGTATCCCGAGGTCAAGTTTATCCCTTCCGGTCACTACAGAGGACGCCCCGTTCTGGTGGAAGAAGAGGATAAAACGGAAAGATGTGTAGCCTGCGGGCTCTGTTCACGAGTCTGTCCCGCACTTGCCATTGAAGTGCAGGCAGCCGAAACTGACAGAGAAAAAGAAAGATACCCCGAAAAATTTGAAATCAACATGCTCCGCTGTATCTTCTGCGGTCTGTGCGAAGAGGTTTGTCCCGAGGAAGCAATCGTCATGAGCAAGGAATACGAAATAGCCTTTACCAGCCGTGAAGATGCCATCTACGGTAAAGACAAACTCCTCACCCCAATCTCTGTTCTTCAGGACAGAATTGAGTTTCTGAGAGGAAACAAGTAAGTATTAGGTTTGAATTATGAGTTATAAGTTATTATTTTCTTGCAAGAGATTGATTTTTTAATGCCAAAATCGGATTTCTAAGGGCAGAATTAATAACTCATAACTCATAAGTAAGAACTAAAAGGTTATATTCGCTTTAATAAAGATGTTTCTCCCCGGTTCTCCTTTTATCAGTCCACGATTGGTGGCGAGGTGATTGAAGTATGAGCGATTGAGGAGATTATCCACACCAACGGTCAGTCTGATCTCGCCATAGGGGAGTTTGAACGGTTTGGAAGAAATGTTCAGATTGACCAGACCATAGCCGGGTGTCCGCTTTTCGGCAGCCGCAATTTTATTTTGGTCTGCCACACCTGTCACTTCGACTGATGCATCCGCAAATTCCACTGCTTTTATTCTAAGACCGATCGTGGCATTGTCTGCCGGCATAAACGGAAGGTCTTCCGTCTTCTTTGAATCCTCACCTCTTACTGCGGAGGCATTTCCGTAGAGAATCACTTCCTTTAACAGTTTCAGTTCGAAAGCAAGGTCGAAACCAAAGATTTTAGCAGCACCGAAATTTACCATCTGTGTGGCTGGTCTTCCCTGAAAAGTATATCCGGGGGTCTCAACCACGAGATTGGTAAGAGTATTCAGATAAAGGTTTGCCTTAAACATGGCTCCGGAGGAATAAAACCGGTATCCGAGATCGTAAAACCAGCCTTCTTCAGGATCAAGAGCAGGATTGCCGAGTTTCACAAGACCGCCAAGATCGAGGAATTGGAATCTCTCCTCGAGTGAAGGGGAGCGGAAAGACTTCCCAAAATTAAAACTCACCTGTTGCTCTTTCGTTATTTTGTAGAGAGAGGCGATATTCAAACTCCAGGAAAAATTGTTCTCATCTTTTGCTTCCCACAAAATCTTTTTTGAAGGTGGGTTGTTGTTTACCGCACCATTCACAGAAATATACTCGGGATTGTACGAGCTTTCACTTTTGATATTGATCAGGTCAAATCTGCCGCCGATGGCAATATTCAGGTTTTGTGCGATATTGTCGATTTCATTCTGAAAGAAGATTCCACCACTTCTGAATTTGGAGATGGGAACAGGTCTCTCACCAATAATGGTTGTGGTATCCTTAGTTCTGTTTTGGGTGATGCGTTGTCTTCTGCTGTCCATTTCTCTTTGCCATGCATCGACACCAAGAACAAACCTGTAGTTGCTGTTGAAGAGCCAGTTTGAAACCAGTTGAATGCCATCGCTGGTGTGATCGGCATAGGGGAGCAACCGTGCAGTTGGCAGCACCACTTCAGCATCTCTTACTATCAGTTGATGCCAGTATTTGATACCTATATTCGAGAGGGTGGATGAAATTTCAGAGAATTTGTATTCGGCTGAGTACGACTCCCTTTTTGCAGTGGGATATCGGGCAATGGCAGCGGCAGCGAAAGCAGACCCTCCTGGGAGCCCAATGTCGTCACCGCCATATCTCTGATAACTCAATTCAAATTCGTGGTTTAATACAGGTCTGAACCCTACTGCTGCACTCAGACTGTTGTCGTGGTAGTGACTGTTGGCAATATCACCATCGGGCGTTTCCGTGGCTGAAGCTCCTCTGAAAGAGCCTCTGACTTTTGCAAACCATTGATTTCCACCAGTGTTCAGTGAAACGCTTGTACCGAAACCTGTATTTACGCTGTTGTAGAAACCACCGATTGTACCGGTATAATAAAAATTGTCCCTGAATTTCCGGTTCTGGGTGATTACATTTACAATTCCGCCCAAGGCTCCTGTACCATACATCGAAGAAGCAGCGCCTTTTATTATCTCCACTCTCTCGATGTCGAACTGGTCAATCATCGACATTCGTGCACTCAATTCCGTAGCCGTTTCAAGCCGGTTTCCGTCAACCATCAGTACAATGCCTGTCCCTCTGATACCTCTGACGGAGATATCGGTAGCCCAGATTCCATCACGGGTTAGAGCAACACCGGGCTCCTCCTTCAGGAACTCCGCAAGGCTCAATTTACTGTGGTTGTCGATGTCGATTTTCCCGATAATGCCGAGTGGATATGGTGACTCCTGCAGGGAAGAAACATACCGCGGGCTTGTTACTGTCACCTCACCGAGATGGATTGCAACCGGTGTCATCAAAATATCGGCAGAGACCGAACCGGCGTTGTTGACCGACACTTCCATATTCAAGGGTGAATAACCGGCAAGAAGGAAGCGTAGCGTCGCCCTTTCAGTTCGCGGATGAGTTAATTCAAAATAACCTGTCTTGTCGGAATAAGTGCTTTTTTGGAAACTGACAGAATAAACGAGGACATTATCCAGGGGAGTCAATGTTTTTTCGTCTGTTATTTTTCCTGTTATTTTTACATTCTGAGCAAATACTGAAAGAGTCAGCAACAGAACCGGAACGATTATTTTCATCCTTGTTTCACCAAATAAATCAAAAATACATCTGATATATATTAAAACGGGAGGCGAAAAACAACTTTTGGAACACCTGAATCGGGCAAATATCAAAAAAAACGAAAAATAACCTGATGTGAGACCGGGAAAGCCGAAACATTAATAAAAAATTGTTAAATATTTTTGAAAAAATAGCTAAATTCGCCCTTTAACCCTGATTATTTATTCAGAAAATTGACCAATCGCGCAGGCATGTAAAACCCGGTAGAGAAATGAATTGTTTAATAGTAGATGATGAGGAAATTTCGCGGAAGATTCTTGAGAGGTTCGTTGCCCAGACAGAGAATCTCGAACTCGCAGGTTCCTTCTCCAATGCCATAGAAGCTGTAAAAATATTAAAAGATCAGGAGATTGATCTGGTTTTTCTTGACATTGAAATGCCCGAGATGACCGGCATTGAGATGATAGAAACCCTGAAAGAGAGTCCCCAGATAATATTTGTAACCGCAAAAGAGAATTATGCTGTTGAAGCTTTTGAGCACAATGTAACTGACTATCTTCTTAAACCTATAAGTTATGCAAGGTTTCTAAAATCGGTCGATAAAGCGATTGAGATATACAACAAATATGCGGAGGGGACTGCACCCGGCTACATTTTTGTAAAAGTTGATTCAAGACTTTTGCGACTCAATCTTGCTGACATAAATTTTATTGAAGCAAAAGGTGACTATATACAGTTGCACACACAAACAGGAAAGCATCTTATTTATTCGACGATGAAGCACATTGAGGCTAAACTTCCCAAGAAGGAATTCGTAAGAGTTCACAGATCATTTATTGTCAGGATCGACAGAATTGCCGACATCACGGAAAACAATCTCATGGTTGATAAAAACATCATCCCCATTGGAGCGATGTATAAAAATGATCTTTTAAAGAAACTTAACATATTATAAAAAGGAAAAAGAGAGAGATGAAAAGAGAAATACACGGATGGTGGAGCCCGCGACTGGAGAAGAACATGGAAATAGTTGTTTACGGGCACTGGGGCATTCCGTTGCTTATGTTTCCCACTGCCGGTGCGGATTTCCTTGAGTATGAAAGATTTCAACTCATAAATGCCATTTCACCTTACATCGAATCGGGAAAGATCAAGGTTTTCTCGATAAACAGCATTAACAACGAGAGCTGGTTGAACAATTCGATGATGCCACACCATAAAGCACTCCGACACATGACATACAACTACTATGTTACGGATGAAGTGGTGCCATTTATCCACAACAACTGCGGTGGACTGCAACCCATAATGCTTACGGGTGCTTCACTTGGAGCACTTCATGCAGCGAACATCTTTTTCAGAAGACCCGACCTGTTTGCCGGTACGATACCGATGAGTGGTTATTATGACCTCAAATCGTACACAAAGGGGTATTATGATGAGAATGTTTATTTCAATTCACCTGTCGATTATCTCTCAAACCTGAATGACGAGAATCTGTTAAATCAGATGCGTCACAACAAGAGGATAATAATTGCTACAGGTCAGGGAGAATATGAGGCTCCACAGGGGTCAATCAATCTTTCCAATATTCTTCGGAGCAAAGGGATACCCCATGAACTTGAGATTTGGGGACACGACATGCCGCACGACTGGCCTACATGGAGAAAAATGCTTCCATACTTTGTCAGCAAACTTTGATTTTACGGTCAGATCTCAATAAATTTATTGAGAAACAGGTTCCCCGCCTGCCCTGAAAAAGCAGGATTGAAAACCACGCCCATATAATTCCCCTTTTTGAATGCAGCAGGAATCTCATTGTGATCAGTGAGAACTGCTGCGTTAAATTCATTCGATGAGGGGAGAAACAGCTTCTCGAAATAAAGCCCGTCAAGAGTTACAGCATCCATAAAGACCACGGTATCACATATATCGGCACTAAGTTTTGCGGGAAGTGGTGGAGCCACCGATGGAACAGTGAGTGACAGCGGGAAAAACCCAAGCCCGGCTTTGCCAGCCTCATGAGTGTTTTCACACATTATCGAGAATCCGTTCCCGATACCCAAAACCGGTTTTTTGATCATGCGCAGCATCGAAAAAAGATTGAGTAGGTGGAGCCGTTTGATGGCTTTTTTCAAGTCTTGACAATCGGGGAGGATGATTTTTTCTGCCGACAGTATTTCACTTTCAACAGATGTAAATTTGAGGTTTACTCCAAGCTTCTCCAGTTGCCAGAGAAGATATTCGGGTCTCTCGCCGTAATCAATAATTGCTGTCATGGGGTCGTGTATAAATTTAAAAAAAGAAGGGACGCGGATACATCTTAGTGCGTCCGCGTCCCGTTAGAGAAATATTGCTACTTCAAAAGCTGCATTTTTCTTGTTTCTTTATACAATTTGCCGTCAACAGAGGTGGCAGTGATTGTATAGATATAGCTTCCGCTGGAAAGGTTTGATGCATTGAAATTCAACTGGTGTGAACCGGCTGCGAAATCTTTGTCAGCAATCTTTGTAACTTCAGAACCCATCATGTCATAAACAGTGATGTTAACTCTGGAAGCTGCAGGAAGAGAGAATTTGATTGTCGTTGAAGGGTTGAACGGGTTTGGATAGTTCTGCTGCAATGCAAAAGAATTCACACCGGCGACATCCACTTCGACAATGTTTGAATAAGCAAATTCACCGTTGAGGTCAATCTGACGAAGTCTGTAACAGATTGTTCCTGTTGGAGCCGAATTGTCAACAAATTTGTAAGCCTGTTTGTCAGTTGTTGAACCGGCACCTTTTACGAAACCGATCTTGTTGAATGCGAGTCCGTCTGTTGATCTTTCAACTTCGAAACCGAGGTTGTTGGTTTCGGTGGCTGTTGTCCAGTCAAGGACCACAGCTTCACCTGTCTGCATAGCGGTAAATGATGTCAGCTCCACAGGAAGTGAAATGGAAGCTTCGTGAGCACCCTTGTAAGGGAACATTGCGTTTCTTGGATTGCCATCGATGTCAAATTTTACTGATGGCATCGGCATTCCTCTTAAATCCCAGTCACCGTTTGAAGCACCTGTAAGGTGGAGGTCGGTGTTGGATACAAAATTGACCATTTTGTAGATCGACTGTGGATCCTGTGAAGTTGCGGTTTTCCAGTCGTTCAAAGTTGCAACAGCACCGGTCCCGTAATAACCGAAATTTGAACCAATACCGGCAAGATAGTAGGCATTCCAGTTGAAATTAATGATGTTGGTAGCACTTGCTGTCATCGGGAAATGGATAAGATAAGAGCTCGGAGTGCTGTTTCCCTGGTGGAAAATGTTGTTACCGACATTCATTGTAGCATCGGAGTTTAATTCGTAACCGATGCATGCATTGACACCTGTGGTTGCAGGGGCATCAATTCTGAAAGAGTTGTGGCCAATATTGATGATTCCGTTCCATGTTGCCGAACCGAAAACGATACCGTAGTATCTGTTGGCTGTGGAAACGCCTGAATTTGTGAAGTTTGGAGCAATAAAGTTGTTTGCAACATTGATAACACCGGTATTTCCATAAACCACAATTGCACCGGCGAATCTGTTTGCAGCGGTATTCACGGCAATTTTGGGGAATTTGTTGTTTGCGACTACTGTAGTATCATTTGTAACACTTCCTGTAAGGTAAACACCAGCGTAGAATGTACGGTCTCTTGGATCAGAAATTATGATGGTGTTACCAACATAGTAATTCTTTGCAATGTAGAAGGTTGTTATGGCTCTTCTGCCTGCGTAGATGTCGCATCCCTGAATCGTTCCGGTTACGGGTGATGTAGGGTCATTTCCCCACATTCCAATACCTGATTCAAAAGAAGAAGCATCACTTCCGATCTGGCAGTTGGAGATGAGGATATTGTCAGGACACTGACCTACTGTGCCAATTGATCCGTCAACTGCGATACCCGCAGTGTTTAAGGTTCTTGAGCTGTTTACATTAAGAACTTTGACATTCTGGATTGTTACAAAGTCTGAATTATCCTGTACTTCGAGAGCCCATCTTCCGGTTGCGAGGTTTGCCTCGAATGTAAGGTCTCTTGTGCCGTCAGCGTTGTTGCCATTCGAACCGTCGATGGTTACATAGCTTGAGTTGAGTATAGTAAAAAATTCATTCGTGGCATTAACACCGGTCAGGGTGACCACAGGCTGTTTTGTTGCAGCAGGTTTGATTACCAGTCTGTTGGTCGCAGTAAAGGTGTTGTTGTTTATGAAGCAGTGAGCGGTTTCGGTAAGGTTACCGTCGATGATAAATGTGACAACCCCGTTTGCACCATTTGTTGAAATAGCTGCACATGCAGCAGAAAGGGTCGCATAACCCTGAGGGTTAGCTCCCTGCGGGATGTAGTATGTTCCTGAGAGTGCCTGTGCGTTTAATGCACCAAGCCCGAGGAAAAACAGGAATAACGATAATTTTGTGATGATATTTTTCATGGTTTCTCCATTTTTGTTTGTATCCAATGATTAGATAAACAGCATCTAAAATTAATCATTAGAGAGGAGACTACAAAACATTTAACCATTGATTGAAAGAAGATGTCGAGAGGGAGGTGTAATAAAGAAAGCGGAGGTTGAATTATCTATCCAACTCTCCGCCACCATGGGATATCTTGTTTTATAACCTGTATCAGGTTGTTATTTTACAAGAAAAGATACTGCTTTATTAGCTGAAGGAATTTTATTTGCAAGAAGTGCAGATATTGAATATTTCCCTCCACCCGTAAAGAAGAGAGTTCCAAAGACAGTCAGGTAGAGGAGAGCCATCTCTTTTTTCTGAAACGGATCATCACCGTGTGCAATAAATGCTGCAACCACCATTGTAATAATCAAGGGAATTGTTACAGTTCTGGTGAAAAGTCCCAGAATTACGAATATTGCAAGAAAAAACTCTGCTGACATTGCGAGAAAAAAGCTCGCTTTCATACCAATTCCAAGGAAATCGAGAAATTTTATTTCCTCCCCGGAAAAGAACTTAACAAATTTACCGTAACCATGACCAAATGCCATGAAACCGCCCGCAAAAATTCTAAGGAGAAGTAATCCTAAGTCATTCATTTTTTTATTCCTGTATTTAAGTTGTGTGAATTATATGTTATAACATGTAATTTTTTATAAGAGTTCCCGTGGAATAAAACAAAAAAACGAAAACGGTTACATTCTTTTACAAAGGTTTACCTGACGGTGGCACATGTTACAATTTTGCGGAGTAACTTGACCTCAGAATTTAACAATACTTTCAATCACAAACGACCGGGAGACAGCAATGAAAACTTTAACCAGCACCATCGTTGTAGTTTTAATGCTCATTGCAGCAACACCTGAGATTAAATCTCAGAGCACAAATCGATTCAATTTGAATTCGATTACATCGTTAAAGAACGGTATCACCTCGAACAACACAGGCTTGAGGAAAAGCTCGATATATATGGCCGGTCTCTACGAAGTAAAGGAAGTCGCTCCACTTCTTGCGGAAGAGATGAAAAAGGAACTTGATCCTTCGACCAAAATCCTGATAGCCCTTGCACTCTTCAAAACAGGTGATGAAAATTTCCTGGGAGTCATCGAGACCATGGCAAAAATTGAAAAAGACGACCAGGCTCGCAGAATGATGTATGCCATCACCGAGCAAATCAAAATGGACAGAACAAACTCAGTACCTGCAGAGTAAAAAGAAGATATTTCGCATAAATCATTACCCCTTCGCATTACCTCAATAATGCCAAGCCCGGTGCCGCCCCTTAAACAAGGGCGGTTTTTTTATTTAGAGGACGCAGATGCACGCTGATTTGGCGGATTAACGCAGATGGGAAAATGGTTACAGAGGGCATGGATTTTCCACGGATTAAATGGATTTTTTGTTAGAGCCCTCCGGGCGACATATGGGGAGAAATACTCAACCTCAAGAAAGCCCTCCGGGCGACATATGGATAGAAGAATGGCAACCATCACCAAAAAAGCCCTTGTGGCGACATCTGTTTTAACGAAATCTCGCTTATATCACACTCATAACTTTTTTAAAATAAACAAGTTACGACCACTTTGTAAATTTTGTATATTATAATATAAAAAATTTACAATCTGCTTCTGTAGCCAAACGACTGCACAAAATTTTCTTCCACATTGATTTTTCGGGATGACACAAGGTAAGCTCCAAAAACTCCGAGGCCTCCTTCGATATTGGAGAAAATAACCTCATCGAGCCTTACTGAAAAGTCATCGAGATATCCCTCGGTCGAGCCGTAATAGTTACCGAGGTTTTTATCCATAACCATCACTTCGAGTATGGCATCCTGAATAACATAAGAATATTTGTCCTGATCTCCGGCTGAAATCTCCGACATTATCCTGTTGATTGCCGCATACTCATAAATTAAAATCTTATCTCTCGTTACCCCGGGGTACAAAGGCTTTTGTGTACCCGACACATCAGCAAACTTGAGCGGAATTTCCTTTTTATAACCTTTAACTACACCGTTTTTATCGGTAGCGTAGTAGAGGACAAGCTTGGGAACATAAATATTATCGGGTGAACCGGACCATTGAATGGTTAGAGCCTTTTCCGATGGATTTTGAGTAATTGTTGAGATAAAATTCTTTGACAGCTTAAAATCCAGATCGCGAGGAACAGCACATTTCGATTTAAGAATCTTGCCATCGGGCATGACAGCAGTCAATGTGAGTGTGTCATTGACACGGGCTTTCATCTGATTCAGGACATAGATAGGAGCCGGTGCCCCAAACTTTTGTCCAATTGCTGTGGTTGTAGAATCTTTAAAAGTGTATGTATTATCGTAAAATTTTGAGTAGATGGAGATGGCAGCTCCGGAAATAAACGGGGAGACGGAATTTTCGTTTGGGTTAAATCCCGGTACATTATAGGTTTTAGCGGCAATGGCAATCTGTTTGACAGAGTCACCTTTTATAACCAGGTTGAGAATGTACTTTTCCTCATAATTCTTTTTAGGATCGAAAGAAGAATCACATCCAGTGAACAAAAGAAATACAGCAAGCACAGTAAAACTAAAAAAGAGATTTTTCATATTTGCACCTTCAGGGAAAGGGATGGAAGGAAGGGGAGCATGTCAACCCGTTCACCCGTTTTATCGTCGAAATAGAAGATATTTCTTCTGTCGTAAACATTAATTATGCTGAAATCGAGTGTGCAAGCCATATAATAGATAAAGTGTGTTTTTGAGACTCCGATATCCATCCTGTGATAAACAGGGAATCTCTCGGAATTCTGAAGTCCATAGAGCGATTTGGGATCATACTGCCCGAGAGCGAGCCACTGTGTCCAAAAATCATCTATTCTAAACCTGTCGAGATATCCGGCGAGTGGTGTGTAGGGCCTTCCTGTCGAGAAATTCCAGGTGAGATAAATATTCCAGCCGTCTCCCGGATTAAATCCAAGAATGGAATTAAGTGAGTGCCGTGTATCATACCTTGGGGAGTATCTGGCGCCATCCTTGAACTTATAAGCCCATCCGAGTGAATAACCGGCTTTGAAGTAAAACATATCCGACTGCATAAGCAGGTCGGCTTCAAAACCGTATGATTCACCATTTAACTGAATCAGATCCGGGTCACCTGCAGTGAATTTACGGTCATTAAAATCGGTAAGGTTCCTGATATCCTTGTAGTATCCTTCGAGTTCGAGAACAATTCCGGGAAGTGGCGCGATTTTCACTCCGGCGATGTAATGATAAGCCTCTGGAGTAGTGAGATAATCGGGGACAACTATCCAGGGCTCAAAAATGGAAAGGAGGTCATTTTCATCAACAAGAGTGGTTACTTCCTGTGAATACTTGCCAAAAGAGGCTTTTAGAGTAAGCCAGTCGGCTACTTTGTAAGTCGATTTAATTCTGGGTTCGATGAATCCTGCACGGTTTTTGGTCAGGGTAGTCATCAGAATTCGTGCACCGACATCAAGTCCAAAATCTTCGAAGGTGAGGAATTTGTATTTGAGATAAATGTTCATCGAGACACCACTCGACTCGAGTTTGGTCCTTGATCCGCGCAGATTTTCCTGATCGAGAGTCGAATTGAAAATGGTTGTATGAAGTCCGACACCAAGTTCATCTCTTGAATCAAAAATGTAAGTGAAATTCCATTTCGAAGAGAAATCTGTAACGGAATTTTTCCTGTCTTTCACATTGCTAAGATTTGGAGTGACTGCAGCATCAAAAGATGAAAGTGAAAAAGTCATTTCAGAAAATATTGGAGCAGCCCAAACCTGATACCAGTTCAGACCGAGAACATTGTTTTTCAGGGAATAATCTTCTTTGAAAGGATTGTTGTTTTTCAGATCATCCTGACTTCCAAAAAGGTGGAAAACAAATTTTGAGTTCTCCAGAATCTCAGGATTGCTGTAGTTTACCTTAAAAGAGTAGTCGTAAAAATCGAAAGGGGAGGTTTTGTTGTTCAGGAATTTCTTCAGTGTTTCTGTAAAATAGCTCTTTCTTCCGGTCAAAATAAAACTTCCACCCGGTATCGGTCCCTCCAGGAAACCTTTTCCGGAAAGGAGCGATGCATTCAGACCGGCACTGAAGTGGTTCTTGTTGCCGTCTTTTGTGATTATATCGAGCACCGAGGAGAGTCTTCCTCCATGTTCGGCAGAAAAACCCCCTTTATGAAACTCGAGTGCCGAGGCAATTTCGGGATCGACGACAGAAAAAATGCCAAGAGCGTGAAACGGATTGTAAATGGTGGCACCGTTCAGGAGAACGACATTCTGTTCATTATCACTGCCTCTGACAAAGTATCGTGCAGAGACATCACCTGTTGTGCTGACACCGGCAGTATATTGCAAGGTACGAAGAATATCGGCTTCCACTCCCTTGGGAAGAAGTTTTATCTCCTGTGCGGTAATTTTCTCGAGACCGAGATCAGTGGCATTCGCTTCGACCGTTTTTTCACCGTAAATGGTAAGGGTTTGGGTAGTATAAGAGGCCGGAACCAGTTTCACATCTATTTGGGTGATCTTACCGGCAGGCAGATCGACTGTAATTTCCTTTGGTTTGTAGCCGACCATCGAATATATAATGGTCTGTTTTCCATCAGGAACAGAAGTTATGATGTAATAACCCGAAGTGTTGGTGGTGGCACCTGTAGTTGTGCCCTTGATGACCACATTGGCGTAGATGACCGCCTCGCCGTTTGTGGAATCGGAGACAAATCCTCTTAAAGTGGCTTTGTATGGTTCGGGATTTGCTTGTGAAAAAATAAGAAATGAAGAGAACAGAAACAGAACAGGAAAAAATTTCAAACGGAAAACTCCTCTGTGAGAAACGGTAAACCGGTTGCGATGATTAAAACGCAACCGGTTGTTCAATAAAAAGACAAATTATTTCTCTAATATTAAGGAATTGGCTGATATTTTTTTGTAGAAATAATATTATCCTTTAATCATAATGAGCATCATTTTGGTTTTTTCGAGAGCAATCAGCCCGTGAGGAACATTCGCAGGAAGTTTTATTATCGATCCTGTTTCCACAGTGAAAGGTTCACCACCAATTTTAATCTCCATTTTCCCTTCAACTATATTAACAAGAGCATCAAAAGGAGAGGTGTGTTCAGTCAGATTTTCCTCTTTGTCGAAAGCGAAAAGGGTGACATTACCGGAAGGATTTTTTAACAACTGTCTGCTGACAATCGCTTTTTCCGAGTAGTTAATCAACCCGGAAACATTACCATTTATATCTATATTTAACATTTTATGCCTCAAATTACTGGATTATTGGATTACTGCATTACTGCATTATTGGATTATTGGATTCACTCAAACATCATGTCGAGCTTGTTTTTTGCCTCGGGAGACATTCTCTTCGGGGTCCACTGTGGCTCCCAAACGAGGTCTATGAATATTCTGTATTTAGGGAAACTTGTCTGGAGTTGTCTTTCAACCCATTGAAGAATACTGTCGTGCATGGGGCAACCGGGAGTGGTAAGGGTCATTCTGACGAGGATAACATCTTCCCTAATGATCACATCATAGATCAGCCCCAGTTCAACTATGTTCAGATTGAGTTCGGGGTCAATTACATTCTCCAAAGATTTTAGAACGGCTTCATTGGATGGTATCAAGTCATCACCTTTTGTAGATTGAAAGAATATTGTATGAAAAAAGGATTATCCCGACGAAATAGAAGGAAAATCCCGCTAAAATCAATGATGGTAAATTGATCAGAATAGCAGGAACAATCAGAAGAATCGAAAAATTTGTGATGTAGTACTGCATTTTCGAGAGATTCCTGTTGTAAAGGTCTTTCAGCAGGGGAACATCCTTCAGACCAACCTGAGAGCTGTAATAGTGGAACCAGATCAGAAACGGGATAATTTTGTACATCTGCCCAAGAATCAGTTGGGTGATAAACCCGAAGATCAAAATAAAACCGTAGAGAACGGGAAAATTCAACTTCCGGACACTTTCATAATGTCCGAAAAAGAATGTGGCACTGAGCAAAACAGCAATAAGGAGGGCAGAATAGGCAAACATCGAAAATTTTATTCCGAGGTCGAGATTTTTCTTCATCCTCTTTTTAATTATTAAAATGATCTGGACAAAGAAAAGGATGAATCCTGCTGCAAGGAAGGGGACAAACACATAGTCACCCGCACTTCCGAAACCTGCAACCCTAAAAAGTGAAAAACCAAGAACCCCTGAATTAACAAGGATAAACACCACCCATGCCGGTTTTACTGAAAAACCATGGGAAAGTGTGAACATCGGAATCAGTTTCAATGAAACACCGGCAATTACCATCCCGATCCACCCTGCTATGCCGATATGTGCATGAACAGTCAGGAGACTAAGATGGTCGCCCGGAATGAAGGGGAAACCGAGATTTATAGCGAGAAGGAGTCCAAGCGCCACCACAAGGAACAGATGGATGTTTGAAGCCATCAGAAAGAGCCCTGTGAGGTTGTTTTTCTTTCGTTTGCTCAGGGTAACTGCCATGTTAATAAGAAAAAGAACCACCGATATCACGACCAGTGATCCTCCAGTTATCATTAGGGCACCGAATGAAAATACCCAAAATGAATAGACGAGCAGTATCATTCCCGACATATGGAAAGCATACTGTGCAAAAGCAAGTTTTTCCGAAAAGAGTTTCACCTTCAGAATGATCGAAATCAACTGGAAAATGGCTCCAAAAATAGTCAATGCAATCCAGCCAAGAATGGTCATGTGAGTGATCGCAAGCAATTTTGGAGAGAAGTGGTGGCCTGTGATTTCATCATAACTCAACAACAGCATAATACATACTGCAATGAGAGAGACAATTGCCGTAATAAAATAGGTCGAGACAAGTCTGAAAGAGGGCGAAAGTTTTGTTGCGAAACCCGGAACCATTCTAATCTTTCTTTGAGATAACTACTTTGTAATAGTTGTCATTTATCTTTGTCGTGACAGCCTGAAAACCGATTTCCTCCAGTTTCTCATAGAGCATCATTGGTTCTCTGTGGTGGTGAACGAGGAGGATGGTTTTTTCGTCAAGTTCTCTCACCTTGCCGAGTATTTTAATCATCGGTTCAGGCGGTTCAAGGTCTCTCACATCCATCTCGATCACATCGGGGCGCTCTGTTTGTGCTGATGGTGTTTTGTTGTCATCCACAGATGCGTTCCCTTTATCAACCGGCTTGAAAAAATAGATGTGGAAGACGGAATCGAGGACCTCTGTATAGTGGTCGAAGCCCCTTTTAGCAAGTACTGTATAGAGAGGCATCGGTTCAAAAGAGTTGAGGAGGTGAAACACTTCTCCCTCTTTCAGAATGGAAATGTGGTCCATAATCAGATGAAAAGGATCAACACCTCCTGCGAGAGTCTCTCTTACATCAAGTTTAAGTTTTGGGGAATTTGCTATAAATTCCACGATATTCCCGTTTATTTCATTGTTTAACACTCTATGCCTCAAAATTATTGGATTACTGCATTATTGGATTTTTGGATTATTGCGAGTTTGATTTGATCGTCGAATATATTTTTGATTTTTGTGATCGATTTTTCCTTCACCTCCTCAAGGTTGGTGTTCGAGAAAAGTTCATAAGCTGTCGCCCGAAGGTTGCTCCACTGGTGATGAACAGGACAGGGGTCGTCAGGATTGCACCTGTTGAATCCGAGGACACACATGTTGAAAACCTCGAGTCCGTCGAGGGCATTGATGATATCGATCATTTTGATCTGTGAAGCGGGAAGGGCAAGACTGAAGCCACCTCCATTTCCCCTTTTTGAATCAATCAGCTCCGATGTGGTAAGCTGTTGTAAGATTTTTCCCGTGAAATCTTTTGGAATATTGAGGGTGCCCGATATCTCTCCGGCGGATATTGTCGTTCCCGATGGAAGGGTAGAGAGGAGCAGAACAGTCTGCAATCCGTATTCGCATTTCTTTGAGAAAATCATAATTAACCTAAAAATCTTTCCTGTTAAATTTCAGAAGTGCCGCACCAAGAGGGAGCACCATCCACAAACAGAGGGCAAAGGCAGAGATTACTGTTCCTGTTGCCGACTGGAAATATTCCTGAAATATCGCACCTGTATAACCCATGAGTGCGGCGGAATCGAGGTGGATCAGGCAGAAAATTCTTGCGAGATCAATCGGATTGAAAGAACTGATCATCAACAGGGGAAGTTCGAGAGGCCAGTCGGCAAAGTAAACCGAAATTGCCAGAATGATTCCGTCATAGAGCAATGCAAGCAAAAACCAGAGGGAAAGAGAGAGTCCAAAACCCTTTGCCTTGTCGTCCTGAAAAATTGCGATTAAGAAAGCTATCGCAAGAAAAATGAATGTGATAAATGCTCCCGTAGCAAGAAGTGAACCGAGAGGTGCCGCCAATGCCATCGTAATATCAGAAAACAGGAGAAATGGAATCAGTATTCCGAGAAACTGAGCAAGTACAAGTGGAATGGAAACACCGAACCATATTCCGGTAACGAGGTTGATCCTGCGAACGGGTTGTGTAAGCATAAAGAGAATATATCCCTTGCTGTTGTAGTAGAAAGTGGTGCCATGCAGGAGTGTAAGCAAGGGCACAAACGAAACATTAATGCTCAGGATATTGGCTATTACTCCTGATGGTTCACTCGTAAAGTGAAAAATCAAAGAAGTGAAAAGGAGGAAAAAGAGGAAATAGAAAATTACCAGTCTCGATCTCAGTACATCTCTTATCTGATATTTAAAGATCTTAATCATATCGTGCATGGTACAAATCCCTTTGTCATGATACTTGCCACGGCTCTCTCAAGGCTGGGTGTGTCGTTCAAAATTTTCAGATTGTCGATGCTGCCACTGTACCTGACTTTCCCCTCGAGAAGAAAAATTACCTGATCTGCCAGTTCATCCACCTCGGGCATAATGTGTGAAGTGAGGATGACCGTTGTCCCTGCCTTGTGAACCTGCAGGATTTTATCTTTCAGTATACCTGATGCTACCGGATCGAGTGATGAAGTAGGTTCGTCGAGAATCAACAGTTCCGGTTTGAACATGAATGCAATGGCTGCGGAAAGTTTCTGAAGCGTACCACCTGAAAGCTGCTTTATCTGTTTGTTTTGATGCTCTTCCAGTCCGAACTTTTCGTAGAGTTCAAGGTCGTAATCTTCAATATCGCTTCTAAGATCTTTCAACAGTCTGATTGACTCTTTTACCATAAGATTTGCAGGGAAACCGTGATTCTGCGGAAGATACCCGATCTTTTTTCTGTAGTCTGTGTTGTTCTTAACAGAGGTGCCCTCAAAAAGAATGGAACCATCATTCGGGATGACAAGTCCAAGAATCGATTTCAGAAGGGTGGTTTTCCCCGAACCGTTTGGACCAACAATGGCAGTTACACTTCTTTTTTCGATCTCGAGTGTGACATCGGAAAGAGCGGTCTGCTTTTTGTAAAACTTTGAAAGCCCAATGGTTTTTATCATGTCAAACTCCTCATCCGCGGTTTTTCATCAATAAGCTGCTTTGGTGTAAGTGATGGGAACACTCTTTCCGCGAAATCGAGCAATCGTGTAAAGAGACCCCTCATCAGAATAAGTGCAGGTTTATACTCTGTCACAATCACCGAAAAAAGAGAAACGGGAGGATACGGGACATCGCCGTACCCATCCTTGTTTAGGTCATATCCACTGTAGTTGTCCCAGTAGTTACCTGCAAATTTGTTGAAATTTTGTCGGGAATTGGTGGCGACATCAAAATTATTGGTATAGAAATTGTTTCCTGTAAATTCGTTGTCCATCGAATTTGCCAGCAGTTCAATAGCCCATCCGTTGTTTACGAAAATGTTGTTTTCGATTATTGATCTGCCTGACGCCTCCAGGTAGATACCTTTGGTATTTCCGGAAAAAGTGTTTTTACGAATGGTTGAAGAGTTAATGTCTTTGAGTAACAATCCGAAGGAGGCAGGTCCCTTGTTGTCGAAAAAGATGTTTTCTGTCATTTCGATTCGGGAGGAATACATGACTGCCACACCGGCACCATTTTCAGAGAACCTGTTTTTATAGTATCTGCTGCTGTCAGAGAACATAAAGTGAAGCCCGTAGCGGAGGTTTTTCTTTGCAGAGTTGCCTTCTATTTGGTTGTTTTTGCTGAATTCGAGGTAGATCCCGTCCCTGTGACCCGAGATAGTGTTGCCGGAAATGGTGGTAAAGTTACAATTCCACAAATGGATTCCGTTCCCTGAGTTGGTCTCCTGCTTCGCAAATGAGAGAATTTTGTTTCCGGAGAGAGTAATCCTGTTTGTTTTTTGCAGATAGATGCCAAAAAAGTTGTTGTAAAGGTCGTTTGAGACAATTGAGCAGTCAGCTACTTCTTCCAGACGGATTGCAGCGTTTTCGAATTTGTAGTTGACTTCGGAATTGATCAGTTTCAGACCTTTTATGGTGACATTTCCGGCTCTGATGAAGAAAATGGAGCCCTTCCCACCTGCATCAATGACAGGCAGATCCTCGCCTACTATGACAACTTTACGGGATATAATTATATTTCGCCAATGATAAACACCTTTTTTTATCACGATTGTATCAGCTTTTGTTTTGGTGAGAGCTGTTTCAAGACTCATACCATTCTCTTTCGAAACAACTATCGAAGAGGCGTTGATGACAACAGAAACAACCAAAAAAAGGAATAGTCTGATCATTTTATTTCAACTCTTTCAAAAGTTTTGCCCAGTTGTAGTGAACAGCGTTTTTATCTTTGACCGTGGCAATGGCTTTTTCGTGTGATCTGAAGACTGCGAGATGTGCACCCATCGGGCTGTTTATTTCATTGCTTACCACGAACATCCCGGTTTTTGCATCAAAGAGTTTTTCGGGCTCGATCATTGATGTGACAAAAACAGCACTTTCTTTTTCATCATAATTACCCGGCATTTGACAATATCCGACGAGACACTCGATTGAGTCAAATTTGAATACCTTCCCCTTAGGGGTGATAAGTTCACTTCCGAATCTGTGGTCGGTAATCAACATCTGGCAGAATGTACAGTTGTCTTTGCCATAACTAATTGGTTCAGGGTCTTTTCCAGAGCAGCCCGAAACAACGAGGGAAAGGAGAGCCAGGAGGAGTGTTGCATATTTCATTTTAGTTTGCCTTTTCTTTCTGAATAAATAACAAATGCAAACATAATCAAAGGAATTGCTATAAAAAGTGACCCTGTCCAAGGGAGAGAAGTGGCGTTGATATTAAGGAGCTGTTTGCTGCCGATTAATGGCGGCTGGTAGCTCATTCCGGGCACTTTAATCGGTGCGTTGGGATTCAAATCATGTCCGTAATCGTATTCCCACATGTAAAAGTCATACATGCCTGCCAAACCCAGCAGAATTATGGCTATCGAGAGAAAAAGGAGAGTTTTTGAACCGCCTTTCCATGCAACGAGCAATCCTGAAATTGTGAGTATCACGATTATGTAAGGCATTATATGGAGTTCAGGGATCGACTCTTCATCTATGGTTTTCATCCCGATGTAGTGATTCAGTCCGTTCAGTGTGTTCAGATCGTTGGGTCCCTCACCCGTTATTTTATTTATCCAGATATACAGCCCCATTCCCTCGGGATACTGCGGAGCCTGAATGTCAATCTTCCAGATCGGAAAAAGGAAAGTCCCGAGAAGAAGCAGTGAGGCGAAAGCTGATAAATATTTTGATTTAGTTTTCATTGTAATGTCTTAAATAGTTTGGGAGGAGACAACTTAACAAGTCAGTTGACTCCTCCCGGAGAAGTTTATTTTCCTGTTCCAAATGACAAAGGTACATTCGAACCCTGCGGCGAAACCCTTGCATATCCCGACATTTCCTGATGAAGAGCCGAACAGAAATCAGAGCAGTAGAACGGGTAGATTCCGGGTTGTTTTGGTTCCCACAGTATCGTTCTTGTTTCTCCCGGCATGATAAGGAGTTCGGAATTTGTCATCCCTTTAATTGCGAAGCCGTGAGGAACATCCCAGTCCTGTTCGAGGTTTGTGACATGGAAGTAAACCTTGTCGCCAACCTTTATTCCCTCGAGATTGTCGGGATTAAAGTGGCTTCGGGAAGCTGTCATGTAAACTCTGACCGTGTTTCCTTCCCTGACGACTTTGGCATCCTTTTCCGACTTTGTTGCGTGAGGGTTGCCGTTGTCCTCGTTTTTGTAAATTTTCATGAAGTCTTTTCTCAGTATCGAGGCTTCAATCCCTTGAGCATAGTGAGGTTCACCTGTGGTGGGGAAGTCGAGCAGCAATTTCATTTTGTCACCGCTTATATCGATCAGTTGAGCCGACTGTGTAAGCGAAGGTCCTGTGGGGAGATATCTGTCTTTTGTGATTTTATTCAGGGCAATCAGATATTTTCCGAATGGTTTTTTTGTATCGCCACCCATAACAAGAAGGTGACCGATCGAGTAGTAAACGGGTATACGATCAACCACTTCCCATGTGCCAAGTTTCCATTTCACCACTTCAGAGGAGATAAATGCGGAAGTGTAGGCAAATCCTTTGTCATCGAACTCGGTATGGAGAGGTCCCAGACCCGGATTTTTTACTTCACCTGCATTGATGTCTGCATATTTCAGAACAGGGATACCGTTGATGTCGCCATCGAACTTTTTGTTATTGATTGCATCCATCATTTTTGTGAAGGAATGAACCGGTAGAACGGTTGCGAGTTTACCACCGGCTACTATATATTCACCTGTCGGATCCACATCAACGCCATGAGGTGATTTAGGAGTCGGCAGAAAATAGATCATACCCGGACAGTCTTTCGGGTCGAGAATTTTTACCGTTTTTATGTTTTCCGACTTCGCAACCCTTGTTTTTTCATCAACGAAGTTGTGGTAGTAGTCAGCCGGCATATCTTTGGCTTTTCCGGCTTTCAGATATTCTTCCGCTTTTTTCCAGTTTACTGCTGCGATAAAATCCTTGTCGTTTTTGGAAGCATTGATTTCGAGCAGTGTGTTTGCCTGTTCAGAATTGTAGGAAGTGAAAAATGCCCAGCCGTGTGAAGGACCTTTTCCTGCACGGGCGAGATCATAGTTGAATCCCGGAGCAAGAATTTGAAATTCAAGGTTCATTCTTCCATTTTCGGGAGCCACTTTAATGAATGAGATGGTGCCTTTAAAGTTTTCTTTGTAGGACTTTATATCCACATCTTCATTAGGGATGGGAAGTGAAAATCTTGTTGAAGCGACCACATACTCTGAGTTTTCAGTGGTGAAAGGTGAACCATGGTTGCCCGCTGAGTTCGGAATTTCAATAATTTCAGCAGTTTCGAAATCTTTCAGGTCGAGTCTGGCTATTCTCGGGGTGTTGTTTGCATTGATGAAGAGCCACTTGCCGTCAGCCATTCCCTCTTTCTGTGAGAGTGAAGGGTGGTGGGCATCATCCCAGGGAATAAATCCATGTGAGGTATTCAACATTGCTTTGGTTTCTTCGGAATAACCGTATCCCGTTTCAGGATTCTGGGAAAAAACGGGAATGATTTTGAACAGTCTTCCTGAAGGTATTCCGTACACCGAAACCTGGCCACTAAACCCGCCCGACATGAAGGTATAAAACTCATCATACTCACCGGGTTTTACATAAACACGCTGAGGAGCATCGCCTGTGTCGAGTGCTGATGAGGATTTCCCGCAACCTGTAATCAGTATTACCGGGAGGATAAAAGCTGCAAGCAGCAAAAATTGGATCATCTTTTTCATGATATTGCCTTCGGTTAAAGTTATTTGGGTTTGTTTACTGATCTGAAGTATTCCAGCACTGCCAGGGCATCATCCTTTGTAAGATTTTGTGAAGGCATTTGTGTCATGTATTCCGCGAGCATCTTCTGAGCTTCAGGATGTTTCTTCAACATCTCTTCGGGATTTAACATCATGTTTACGATGTATTCAGGTGTCCGGCGGTTTGTTACATCCCGCTGGGCAGGTCCTGTATATTTTTCATCAAGTTTGTGGCATGCAGCACACTTTTCGTTGAATATCTTTTCGCCTTTTGAGGCTTTTGCGAGGTCCAACTCTCCAAGGGTGAGTTTTTCCTTTATGGGCCCAATTCCATTCTCCATTTCAAATTCGGAAAGACCCGAAGTGTTTGTTGCAGCCGCTCCGTCACTTCCTGAAGCATTTGATTTCTTTTTAGCCTGTGAATCTCCGCCACCACAGCCGGTGATTCCTGAAACTATTACCAAAAACATTACGAAAAAGAATACTGAGTAAATTGATTTAGTGGACATGTTGTCTCCTTTATGAAAACGGATAAAAAAGTCTGATTATACTTCAAAATTTTTTCAAACAGATCGGGTAAAGAAGGAAATCGACAAAATCAGAAATTGATTTCTCATCTTTTGAGCTGTTTTCAAAGAATCTCCTGTTGAATTTATAATCAGATAAAAAAGTCTGATTCAAATATAGGGTTTTTGTTTACCAATGTCAAGGATTATTTAAAATATTTTTTTAGGCGGGGGATTTTTGGATTATTGAATTACTGAATTATTGCATTATTAGATTAAAACATGGAACATTATTCAATAGTTTTCCGTAAAATACGACAGACAATTCAATAACCTTTGAGAAACAAAATGTTCATCACACTTTTAATCTTCAATTTTCTCGTCAGCTTTCTAACCTGCGCGATCATTGCATATGCATTCAGGAAACCATTGGATACCATTTTCAACCGGCTGGTGAAAGAAGACATCTACATAGCATGGAGCAGGTACATTCTTTTTACGATCTTTGTGGTTGGTATCTCGGGTGGAGTTCGCATCTGGGATCTGGAAAAATATCTGAACACAAACGAAAAAACAGGTGCATACACATATTTGTTGACCGATGAGAGGTGGGCACTCGAGATCTACAGAGCGATAATGGGTACTCTCGAGGCAAATGCGTGGATGCTTCTCTTCGTATTTCTTTTTGGACTCGTGGCTTATGTAATCATCAGATTCACAGAGAGCAATCAGGAAAACAAAGAAAGACAGTTAAAAGCCTTTATGAGAGATAAGGACGCCTGACTCTCTTTTATTTCAAAAGAGTGGCTTTTATCGTCTTTGTCTCGGAACCTGCAGTTACTCTTACAAAATATATGCCGGAAGCCATATCTTTTGATGTAAATTCAATTGTATGGTTTCCCGCCTCCTGAGTATCAGCAAAGAGTCGCTTAACAAAATTTCCTCTGATATCGTAAACCGACACATCCACTGAAGCCTGCCTGGCTATTGTGTAGTTAATCGTTGTAGAAGGATTAAATGGATTCGGAAAATTCTGATATAAATTGAAGGAACCGGGATTTTTCGATTCATCTTCGATGCCTGAAGGATTCGTCTGAAGTTTAATGATCATCGATCCCTTTCCTGCCAGCTCACCAGGAATTGCAAGACCTGCAAAACCGCCCTGGTAATTAACGGTTATCTGACCAAGACTTGCGCCTGACTCGAGATCGTAAACAAAGAAACTTCCCTGATCCAGGTTTGACTGATTCATCGAAACAGTAAAGCCTGAGACAGGAAAATCGCTGAAATTGTGGATTACATAAACAACCTCGTTTTCAAGGTCTCTTCCGAACGAGTAAATATTTGCATTTGATGATGTACCGGCACGGTATCCACCTCTGCGAAGAGCTTCCTCCTTGTTTCGCAGATGGATCAAATTTCTGTAGCGGCTAAGGAGTGATCCCGGATCGCCAGACATCGTCTGAATATTGTTTGTTGTGTAGGGTGTCCCAAGGGCGTACCAGGGAGTGCCTGTTGTGAATCCGCCGTTTGTACCCGGTGTCCACGGCATGGGTCGTCTTTTGTTCTGATCCTGACCGTATCCATTCATACCGATTTCTTCACCGTAATAAATAAAAGGAATTCCCGGAAGTGTAAGGTACACCGATGCGGCAAGTTTCATCCATTTCTCATTCTGATTGAGGATACCAAAGACCCTGTCCTGATCGTGATTGCTAAGAAATGTAGCATACTGCAATGGCTGATACGATGAAACAACAGAAGAGACCTTGTTAGCGAGTCCGGCAGGGGCGGAATTTTTTACGGCATTGATGATTGCTGTGGCAAGATCAAATTCGAAGCACGCATCAAGTCGTGTACCGTTTGAGTAAGGGACAATTTGGGCAGTTGAAGACCACACTTCACCCACCACAAAAGCATTCGGGTTTACACTTTTATAGTAAGTCCTGAACTCCTGAAGAAAAGAAAATGTTGCCGGCACATGCTCCATAATCTGTCCGTTTTCAAAAAGGTGTTTAATGGCATCAAGTCTGAATCCATCAACATTCAGGGTATCCAGCCAGTAACGGACGATGTTAAACATATCATTTTTAACGGGGGCATGGCTGTAGTCGAGGTCGGGCATTCCGCTTGAGAACATACCAAAATAGTAGTAGCTGTTGAAGGGGTGCCAGACAGTCTGTCCCCAGGTACCTGTATAGCCCGGGTTTGTGTTTCGCCAGATGTAATAGTTTCTGTATGGTGAGGAAGGATCGGTTGAAGCTGCGAACCAGGGATTTTGCCGCGAAGTGTGGTTCATAACCAGATCGATAATTACTTTTATTCCCCGCTGGTGTGCCTTTACAAGAAATTCCTTGAAATCGTTCATTGTTCCATAATCTGAGGCAATTCCCCTGTAGTCATTCACATCGTAGCCGTGGTAACTTGGGGAAGGATTTATTGGCATCAGCCATATACCGGTGATCCCAAGATCGGTTTTTGTATTCGGGTCGCCATCGTTCAGGTAGTCGAGCTTTTGAATCAGTCCACGGAAATCACCTTTACCATCTCCGTTTGCATCATAGAAACTTCTTACAAATATTTCATAGAAGACAGCATCGTTCCACCAGTTTCCGGGTGTTTGTGAGCGAAGTGATGCAGGTAAAAAAAGAAGTGAGAGCAGGAAGATAATTTTAAGGGATTTTAAGGATTTCATTTTGGCGCCAAGGTTCAAAAAATATTGACTGTATAAATACTAAATTTCTACACTATATAAAAGGCGAAATGGTTAGTTTTGCATTTTGAAATTTTAGAAGTGTAATGAAAAAACATCTCAGTACCGACAGTAAAGTTTTCCCTTTTCTCTCCCTTATTGTTCTGGCAGTCATTTGGGGCAGTTCATTTATTTTAATGAAAAGGGGACTTGAGGCGTATTCGCCAATCCAGGTTGGTGCCCTCAGGGTTGTTCTTTCCGCTTTGGTCTTACTGCCTGTAGCCTGGAAACATTATCATTTGTATCTTAAAAAGTATTGGAAACACTTCCTCTTTTTCGCATGTGTGACCAATCTGCTGCCTGCAATTCTTTTCGCACAGGCACAATCACAGATATCAAGTTCTCTCGCAGGAATTCTCAACAGCATGTCACCCATATTTACATTCGGAATCGGAATAATTTTTTTCGCCGCACCATTCAAAGTAAATCAGGCAGCCGGACTTATAATGGGAATAGCAGGTTCAGTGATGTTGATTCTTTTCAGTGGCGGGGGACTCGGCGATATTAATTACTATGCATTTTTTGTCGTGCTCGCTACGATGTTCTACGGACTCGGCAACAACTTCCTTAGAAAATATTTCATGGGAATTCCTCCTGTAGCACTTACCGCAGTATCCTTTATGACCGTGCTTCCTGTAGCTTTCATTATTCTTGTTTTGTCGGGATTTGCGGGTACTGTAACGACACATCCACTCGCTCTTCAATCACTGGGATATGTCGTTATTCTTGCCATTGTTGGAACCGCCATGTCGCTCATCCTGTTCAACAAACTGATACAATCAACTTCAGCGGTATTTGCATCCACCGTGACTTACCTGATACCGATTGTTGCTGTAGGTTGGGGCTTGCTGGATGGTGAGACGATCTCGGTAATGCACATCGGGGGACTGATCCTGATCATTTCGGGTATCTGGTTTGTGAGCAAGGGATAATATTTGAAGTTTGAGGTTTGATGTCAGAGGTTTGAATAGTTCCACGGATGTCACGGATTGAGCACAGATTCCACGGATTGGATTTTGAGCCCTTGTGGCGACATGTGAAAAAGCTATGAGAAGGTATGTTTAAAAAGTTAATTTAAAATAATAAGGGGCATCCTCGCTGCATATTACTAAAATTCAGTAATTTGTGTATCATTAAACAACCAACACAAACAGTCAAAAGGATGCCCAAAAT